>NZ_JAKKRZ010000036.1:0-35021 GCF_025653725.1 Shewanella sp. SM74
TTTTACGGACCTTAGACAGAATACAGATACTTGATAAAGTTAAAGACTCAACAGAAAATCAGCTTTCCGAATTATTATTAACGTGAGCCAGCGATGGACACGGTAATAAACAGAATTTGCTTGGTGACAATAGCCTTGTGGAACCACCTGATCCCATCCCGAACTCAGAAGTGAAACGCAAACGCGCCGATGGTAGTGTGGGGTCTCCCCATGTGAGAGTAGGTCATCGCCAAGCGCCTAATTATCTCAATGAGATGCAACGAAGCCAGCTGAATAAGCTGGCTTTTTTGCATCTGCAATTTGTGAAATCCAGCCTAGTGTCTATTTAATTAGTCAGTTTTCCTCCTATTTTTCTCTCGATAATCCCTTTTTTACCTTCCACGATACGAATAATTTGCACCATTTGGCTTTATATCAATTCTATTCATATCCGCTACAACTGTTCTATCAGATTCAGTTCCGGAGAATAAGGCTGCAGTTTTATCTCAGATTATAAAATCTTCTGCCATCTTTGTTTGATGTCCCCGCACAGTCCATCATGATCGCGGTATAGCGGCCAAAGAACGTAGCTGCAGAAGTTAAGGCGAGGTGCAGCTGCAATAATCGTAGTTTGCAAAAGGCGTTATGATGGCTTTGGATGGCGAGTAAGGGGGGTTATTTAGGATAGCCCTGATGAAGCAAGCGATAAATATTGGCTTTTTAAATGTGATACCAAACTCAGACTGAGTGAACTTAGGACTGAGTGAACTTAGCAACGTTCTTTCCCATCAACTGATCACCTTATGAAGATAAGTTTTGCTGATGTACGAAGGCGTTAAGACACAATGGACAAACGAGCGTTTCGTATAAGCAATGATGGGAATTGGTATTGTGTGGTTTTCACGTATACACTTTTTTTACATTCCCCATCTAGCATCAGCTTTTAGGTTGAAATTTCAATGGAATTGCGTGGCTTATTGAGGTTATTGTCGCTATTGCTGTGTATGCCATTACTGGTGAATGCTGATCGTTTCATGGTGTCTAGTACTAAACTTGCGGATCAAGATGTTAGCGTCAAGTCTGCTGTGATAGTCCGTTATTGCGTTGATCCTGATTGGCTGCCCTATGAAGGAATACGAGAAGGTAAACATCTGGGGATTTCATCGGATTATATTCGTTATGTTGAGTCACATTCTTCCCTTAAGTTTCAGCTAGTGCCGACATCTTCTTGGACCGAAACTTTATCTTTTTTGCAAAGTGGTCAGTGCGATTTAACCCCTATGTTGAATAAAACGCTAATACGCGAGACTTATCTGCACTTCAGTGATGTCTATTTCCGCTCACCAAATGTGCTTGTTTCACTTAAAGAACAGCCTTTTCTGCAAGGATTGGAGAATATCAATACGCGTATTTTAGCCGTGCCCAAAGGTTATCGTTTAGCTGAGTATATTCAGTATTATTATCCTCAGATAGAGATGCTTACTGTTGCCAGTGAACCTGCGGGATTGCAGTCGGTTCTGGATAAACGTGCAGATCTGTTTGTTGGGTCAATGTTTTCGGTTAACGCTTACATTCAACAAATGGGATTTGAACATTTAAAAATTGCGGGTTGGGGCGGGCCGGAAGATGAGTTACGGATGGGGGTCGCTTATGGTCAAGAGTCATTGTTACCTGTGATAAATAAAGCCTTAAACACTGTGAGTGAGCAAGAGCGGATCACGATTTATCAGAAGTGGAATAATGTGACTGTGATAGATGAGACTAACTATTCGCTTGTGTATCAAATTATCTGCGCGACGTGTCTGTTGCTCCTAATATTGGGAGCGAGAACTTACTTTATGAGTCAATATAATCGAAGATTAACCGATAAGAATAAGCAGTTGGAAACTTTACGCGAACAGCTTGAAGCGTCAAATGCCGAACTCGAATTTTTATCTACCCACGACCCCTTAACTAAATTGTATAACCGACATTACTTTAATCGCTTTTTTATTAATAACGAGCAGCATGATAAATCTGCTGGGGCAGGCATGTGCCTTGTAATGATTGATATCGACTACTTTAAAGAGATTAATGACACGCTAGGGCATAACGTCGGCGATCGCATTCTTGAGCAAGTGTCACAGGTATTACAGCACTGTGTGCGTGATTCTGATGTGGTTGCACGTTGGGGTGGCGAAGAATTTGTTATCCTCTGCCAACAGTCATCATTGCCATTAGTTGAAAGCTTGTGTGTGCGGATTGCGCAGAGGATTAACAATTATCAATTTACTGACAATGTTCACTTAACTTGTAGTTTTGGTGTCGCTAAGCTCGCAGAAAACGAACCTATACAATTGTGTTTTGAGCGGGCAGATCGAGCCCTTTATCGTGCTAAAGCACAAGGGCGTAATCAAATGTGCATCGACACGTAAGGGTTTACTCAAGACTGATTTGTGGTTATTTGGCTAAAAGACTGCGATTGAAGTGAGTCGCGGATGTCATCTCTATTTTGGAGATAGGTATAACATGATTGTTCTAGCATCCATGCTTGCAGGTTAATGTTTGATGTTTGTACTGACGATATGATAGAAATCCCTTGAAAATCGCTTTATCCCATTAAAATGAGGTTTATTTAAGGTTTTTTATTGATTGAGTGAAAAATAAACTAAAGTGTTTTACTTATCTGTTTTAGTTCGTGTTTATGGCTATTTACCTAAATTATTACGCGACTTTATCGTGAAAAAGTACTCTAGCCATTTGCGCCGAGCAGGGTTCCAATTTACAATATGCGCCTAAAATAATCTGATGTGCGGTGTGTCGGTGTTTGTCGCATACTCCGTCTACTTCTTAAACTACTCATTAAAGTTGAATCATGACCGAATTATCCAAATACAGAAACATTGGTATCTTCGCTCACGTTGACGCGGGTAAAACCACGACCACCGAGCGTATCCTTAAGCTAACCGGTAAAATCCATAAAATCGGTGAAGTTCACGATGGTGAATCTACCACTGACTTCATGGTACAGGAAGCTGAGCGCGGTATTACTATTCAGTCCGCTGCTGTAAGTTGCTTCTGGAAAGATCACCGTTTCAACGTTATCGACACCCCAGGACACGTTGACTTCACCGTTGAAGTTTATCGTTCTCTGAAAGTGCTTGATGGCGGTATCGGTGTATTCTGTGGTTCAGGCGGTGTTGAGCCTCAATCAGAAACTAACTGGCGCTATGCGAACGAATCTGAAGTTGCGCGTATTATCTTCGTAAACAAGTTAGACCGTATGGGTGCTGACTTCTTACGCGTTGTTAAGCAAACTAAAGACGTATTAGCTGCTACTCCACTGGTTATGGTTCTGCCAATCGGTGTTGAAGACGAATTCACTGGTGTTGTTGACCTATTAACTCGTAAAGCATACGTGTGGGATGATTCTGGTATTCCAGAAAACTTTGAAGTATTAGACGTTCCTGCTGATATGGTTGACATGGTTGAAGAATACCGTGAAATGCTGATCGAAACTGCAGTTGAACAAGACGATGCAGTGATGGAAGCGTACATGGAAGGCGAAGAGCCATCTATCGAAGACATCAAGCGTTGTATTCGTACTGGTACTCGCAAACTGGCATTCTTCCCAACATACTGTGGTTCTGCGTTTAAGAACAAAGGTATGCAACTGGTTCTTGATGCTGTTGTTGATTATTTACCAGCACCAGACGAAGTTGATCCACAACCATTGACTGACGAAGAAGGCAACGAAACTGGCGAATTCGCTATCGTTTCTGCTGATGAGCCATTAAAAGCGTTAGCGTTCAAAATCATGGATGACCGTTTCGGTGCCCTGACTTTCGTACGTATCTACTCAGGCCGTCTGAAGAAGGGTGATACCATCCTGAACAGCGCGACTGGCAAAACTGAACGTATCGGCCGTATGTGTGAAATGTACGCTGACGACCGTATCGAAATTGAATCAGCTCAAGCTGGCGACATTATCGCTATCGTGGGTATGAAGAACGTTCAAACTGGTCACACTTTATGTGACGTGAAACACCCAGTTACCTTAGAAGCTATGGTGTTCCCAGAGCCAGTTATCTCTATCGCAGTAGCGCCAAAAGATAAAGGCGGCAGCGAGAAGATGGGTATCGCCATCGGTAAGATGATCGCTGAAGATCCATCATTCCGCGTAGAAACTGACGAAGATTCAGGTGAAACCATCCTTAAAGGTATGGGCGAACTTCACTTAGATATCAAAGTAGACATTCTGAAGCGTACTTATGGTGTTGAATTGATCGTAGGTGAGCCACAAGTTGCTTACCGTGAAACCATTACTCAAATGGTTGAAGATCAATACACTCACAAGAAACAATCAGGTGGTTCTGGTCAATTCGGTAAGATCGAATATATCATCCGCCCAGGTGAGCCAAACACTGGTTTCGTGTTCAAATCTTCAGTTGTTGGTGGTAGCGTTCCGAAGGAATTCTGGCCAGCAGTTGAGAAAGGTTTCGCGAGCATGATGAACACAGGTACTATCGCTGGCTTCCCAGTGTTAGACGTTGAGTTCGAATTAACTGACGGTGCATTCCACGCAGTTGACTCATCAGCAATCGCGTTCGAAATCGCTGCTAAAGGCGCTTTCCGTCAGTCTATCGCTAAAGCTAAACCACAACTTCTTGAGCCAATCATGAAAGTTGACGTGTTCAGCCCTGATGACAACGTTGGTGACGTAATCGGTGACTTAAACCGTCGTCGCGGCATGATCAAAGACCAAGTTGCTGGTGTAACAGGTGTTCGCGTTAAAGCTGACGTACCGTTATCAGAAATGTTCGGTTATATCGGTACTTTACGTACAATGACTTCTGGTCGTGGTCAGTTCTCTATGGAGTTCTCACACTACAGCCAATGTCCAGCTAGCGTAGCTGAGAAAGTTGTTGCTCAAGTTAAAGAACGTAAAGCTGCTGAAGCTAAGAAGTAATTCTTAACTTATCTTGGCTAATATTTAGTTAGCTAATAAAAACCGCTGTTGGCCTCTAGGCTCACAGCGGTTTTTTTATGCGCGAGATCCAACTGTAATCACCCGCTACGGCTGACGAAGTTTCGTATCCCGTTGTTTAAAATAATATTAGTTCTCGCTTTATTTTCTCAGCGTTCAGTTTTTTGTTTACTCAATTCGAGCAAGGCCTTGGCCGCCGGTGTTAAAGGTAAACTTTGGCGCCAAATAAGCGCCAGATCCCATGTCATTGCGGGCTGCATAGGTTTAAAGACCAGTTTGCTGGTGCTTAATCTATTGCAGATAGGCTCAGGTAAAATTGCGACGCCCATATCGGCTTCGACCATGGCGGCAAGGAAATCCCACTGGCCGCTGCGAAAGGCAATATTGAGTTGAACACCTGCTTTGCGACTGAGGCGATTAATCAGTTTAGCGAGGGAGAAGTCTTCGTTATAGAGGATAAAAGGATAGGGCTGGAAGTCCTGCCATTTTAAGTGGTCTTTCTCGGCTAAGGGATGTCCTTCAGGCAGGCATGCGAGTAAAGGGTACTTAGTCAGGGGTTGGTTGACGAGTTCTGTCTCATGGGTCGTGGGGAGCGCGGTAAAGGCGATATCGAGACTGTTATTGAGCAATGCTTGTTCGCAGCCGAATCCACCGTACTCATACATGTGTAGTTCAACTCCCGGATAACGCTTACGATAGCTAGTGAGCAAACCAATAATAAGACTGCTCATCATAGGACATACACCCAGTCGCAACCGCCCCGATTTAAGACCGCTAAGGTTACTCATGTCCTCCTGCAGTCTATGCCATTGGCCGAGGATTTCCCGTGCACTGTGCTCAAAGAGCTGACCAGCTTGAGTTAACTCAACCTTTTGGTTATTTCGGATCAGCAAGGTTTCACCAAGGCTTTCTTCAAGTCTCTGGATTATTTTGCTTAGTGTCGGCTGGGTGATAAAACATTTCTGCGCGGCGCGGGTAAAGTTTTCAGTTTCCACTAAGGTCAGAAAACACTGTAAGGTCTTGATTGGGATGTTCATGCTCAAATGGAATCCATATTATGGAATTTATTCATTTTACTAATGATAGCCTAAGTATTACTTTGACCTTGTTAACAAAACAGGGGAATACTGATGAAATCAAGTTCAAGTCTGTGGGTAGGTGCTTTGTGGCAGGCGGCTATGCCTGTGGCAAAAGATGTGCAAAACGCTAAAGCGGCGCAAGTAACTAAAACGGCTCCAGCGGGTGATTTGCATAAAGCAAAACAACAAGTAAACCCAGCCTAGGCTGGGTTTTTACTTTTCTGTGTTTTAGATTCTGCTCTTATTTTTATTTCCCTCGATTCTCACTTTGCCTTTTTAACTTCTGCTCAATCCCTTCCTTGGTGAAAGCACTGTTCAGCAACGGACGCTGAACCAGCGATAGACGTTTAGTCTTATATTTACTTGAATACTCATTGCTGGCTCTAAGCCAACTCATTAGGATAGGACGCTTAAATAGCAAAAAGCCACCCTAATCAATTCGGGTGGCTTGGCTTTGCAGGGGATGGAGATTTATTTGCCGGAGAATTGATTCTCGACGAGTGGTTGCTTGTTTTCGGCCTGAGCGACATGGCATTGAGTACAGGCATAGTTATGTCCGTTAACTGTGCCTTTATCATCAATCACGTGGGACTTAGCTACTGGTGTGGCTTTCATGCGTTTTGCCTTGTCCCAACTATGGCAGCTTAAACAGCCATTTTTATCTAAGGTGATCTTGTAATCGTCCTTATGTGGGATGAGCGGTGGTTGCTCGCTAAAACTGCGCTCAATGGCGGAGCCGCGACTAGGATAAATCGCCATAGCATCGGCTGGGCGAATGTCGGTGATCGCCATGTTTCCTGCGAGGGATTGAATATTAACTGGTGCTACGTTGGTGTCGGTTTGCTGGCCTGAACAGCCGGTAATGGCGACGAGTAACGCAGTTAAGGTGAGTATTTTTCTCATTGGTTATTCTCCGCCTTGAAGACTTTCACTGGGCATTTTTTAAAGTCAGTTTCTTTTGACAGGGGATCGGTCGCATCCAATATCAGTTTGTTGACTAACTGGCGCGCATCGAAGAAAGGCATAAATACTACGCCGCGTGGCGGTTTGTTACGGCCTTTGGTTTCAACTCGGGTTTTCACTTCACCGCGCGGTGAGGCCACTATGACTTCGTCACCACGTTGTACGCCGCGAGCTTTCGCATCTTCTGGATGCATGAAAATCTGCGCGTCGGGGTAGGCACGGTAAAGCTCTGGTACGCGTGCGGTCATCGAGCCTGTGTGCCAATGTTCCAGCACGCGGCCAGTCGACATCCACAAATCGTATTCTTCATTCGGCTCTTCGGCGGCGGGTTCATAGGGCAGGGCGAAAATCACCGCTTTGCCATCTGGCTTGCCATAGAATTTAAAGCCTTCACCCGCTTTGACATAAGGATCGCTCCCCTCAACGAAACGGCGCAGCGTTTCTTTGCCATTAACGACTGGCCAGCGTAGGCCGCGGGTTTCGTGGTAACGGTCAAAGTCGGCTAAATCGTGGCCATGGCCACGACCGAAAGCTGCATATTCTTCGAAAATACCTTTTTGCAGGTAGAAACCGAAGTGTTCGCTCTCATCGTTTAATTCGGCTTTGCAATCGGAAGTTGGGAACTTGTCGATCACGCCATTGGCAAATAGCACTTCATATAAGGTTTTATCCGCGTATTCCGGTTGTTTGGCTATCAGTTCGGCTGGCCAGACTTCGGAGACTTTGAATCGTTTCGAAAATTCGACTAGTTGCCACAGATCTGAGGTTGCGCCTTCTGGGGCTTTTACTTGCTGATGCCACATATGAGTACGGCGCTCGGCATTGCCGTAAGCTCCTTCTTTTTCAACCCACATTGCCGTTGGCAAAATTAAATCTGCCGCCATGGCTGTGATGGTTGGGTAGGGATCTGAAACTACGATAAAGTTTTCTGGATTACGGAAACCTGGATAGATTTCATCGTTGATGTTGGGGCCTGCCTGCATATTATTGGTACACATTGTCCAGTAGCAGTTGAGCTTGCCATCTTTGAGCATACGGCTCTGGAGTACGGCATGGTAGCCAGGTTTGGCGGGAATGGTCCCTTCTGGCACTTGCCATAGCTTTTCGGTAATGGCGCGGTGCTTGTCGTTAGTGACTTCCATATCGGCGGGTAAACGGTGGGCGAAAGTACCGACTTCACGTGCAGTACCGCAAGCCGAAGGTTGACCTGTTAATGAGAAAGGACTGTTACCCGGTGTGGCAATTTTGCCCGTGAGCAAATGGATGTTGTAAAGCATGTTGTTCGCCCACACGCCGCGAACGTGTTGGTTAATGCCCATGGTCCACAGACTCATGACTTTAACGTTAGGGTCGGCATAGGCTTTGGCTAAAATCTCCAGCTTCTCTGGCTCGACGCCACTCATCTTGGCGGCATATTCCAGCGTATAAGTGCTGACAAACTTGGCATACTCGTCAAAGCTAATGGGCGTGGATTTACCATTGCCTGGATTTTTGGCTTTTTTCTCTAATGGATGTTCTGGACGCAGGCCATAGCCGATATCATCTACCCCAAGGGCAAACTTAGTGTGTTTGGTAACAAAGTCGGTATTAACGGCTTTATTTTCAATAATGTAATTGGCGATATAGTTGAGGATCACTAAGTCCGACTGTGGGCGGAACACCATAGGGTTATCGGCCAAATCGAAGCTGCGATTCTCAAAGGTTGACAGCACATGCACTCGGCACGTTGGACTGCTTAAACGTCTATCGGATATTCGTGCCCACAGAATTGGGTGCATCTCCGCCATGTTTGCGCCCCAGAGCACAAACTGATCGGCGGCTTCTAAATCGTCATAACAACCCATGGGTTCATCGATACCGAAGGTGCGCATAAAGCCGCCTACGGCTGAGGCCATGCAGTGGCGCGCATTAGGATCTATATTGTTGGTAAGGAAGCCTGCTTTATGAAGTTTAGAGGCGGCATAACCTTCCCAAATAGTCCATTGGCCGGAGCCAAACATACCCACTGACGTCGGACCTTTGGTGGCGAGACTGTGTTTCCATTTCGCCGCCATAGTATCGAAGGCCACATCCCAGCTGACTGGGGTGAATTCACCTTCTTTATGATATTTGCCGTCTTTCATCCGCAACAATGGCGTGGTTAATCTGTCCTTGCCGTACATGATTTTTGATAGGAAATAACCTTTAATACAGTTAAGGCCACGGTTGACAGGACTTTCAGGATCCCCCTTAGTGGCGACCACTTTGCCCGCTTGGGTGCCCACTAATACGCTACACCCCACACCGCAGAAACGGCAGGGAGCTTTATCCCACTTGATACTGTCAGCTTGTTCGGCGGCTTCGACCATCTTAATGGGAAGTGTGACGCCAACGGCCGTTGCAGCGGCAACCGCTGCGTTGGCCTTGAGAAACTCGCGGCGGCTTATGCTCATAATATTTCCTCACTCTCTTGTACTAAGGGTTCTACTTGGTGGTAAATCAAGCTGGCAGATAACACGCCGGACAGGGCATTGATGGCTTCAATATTGTCAAGAATCGCTCTTTGGCTACTCCCTTCTAGGGTGACAACCAATTTTCCTTCGGGTGTAATTGCATGAATATCGGTACCCACTAATGCGAGGATATTGGCTTCAACCTGCTGTAAGGCTTTAGGCGTGGCATGCACCACAAGGCTGGTGACGTGGTATTCCTGACTCATATGGGATGACCTGTAGTAGCGTAAACTCGGTTACTTAAGATTAAAAAGGAGGGTAACCGAGTGCTGATACTGGCGAGTCTAGACCTGATAAAAAATGTGGGTATACCTCACAAGAGGTATTGAAAGCGATAGTCGATCCGGATCAAAGTTTTGCGAGTGATCTAACTCCCAGTTTGATATTTAAGCTTTGAGATTATTGTAGATGAGAGGCTTTGTACTTGGCCGTATATGGGATACGGCCAATGGAGCAGGATTATAAGTATTGCCAACCTTTAAGCACTATCGCAGGCGGAATAGCATTTTCACTGCCCAAATCGGCTTCGCCTAGGGCATTGTCATAATGGATCTTGCCATTGCCCGTGGCGGTGATGGATTTACCTCTTACTGAGCCGAAGATTTCGGGACCACCGGGCAGATTGACTTTGGATTTAGGCGCATAAAGCGCGGCGTAAATCGGTACGCTTCCACTGACAGTCACATCTTTATTTGAACCCGAATAAATCGCTAACGGCGGTTTATTGCTGCTGGTTAGGGTTTGGCTTTTAATGCTATTACCGTTATTGGTGCCTGCCGTAAAGGAAATCTCACCATTCACAAATAGCGTTAGGCTTGAGCCTGGGGCGATATTTAGTTGGTTTGCGCCACTCATTTTAAAGTCACCATTGATTATCAGTGTGACATCCCCACCGCTGATGTTTAATACACCATCGCTACTCATGACTAAACTGTCGAGATTAAATACTGGGGTTTCAGAACCGAAGATATTCTCTGAACTTGAGGACAGGGCCGGAAACGCATTACTGTTACCTGAACTCGCAGTCGAGCCCGTTGGGGAAATGGTTACATTCTGGGTTGATGCAATTGTTCTTACGCCATTGTTGGGCATTTTAAACCCTCCCATTACGGCACCAATATCTAATGGATCACAGGACTTAGTGGGAACGGGAGATACATTGGGTGCTAGATTCACCGTTTGGCCAATGCTGCTATTTTGATGAAAGGTGCCATCGCCGCCATATTGAAGTGTCCCATTCACTTTGGCACCGGGAGCTGTTGATGCATTCTGATTGGCTTGCACTGAGCCTTCAACAGTCCCACTGTTCTTTAGCTCAAAATTATGACCTGCTGCGATATTTCCCCCGACTGTTCCTGTGCCTACGATGACATCTTTATTGCTTTGAATATTCCCCATTAAGGAAGATGAGCCTGTTAACGTAACATTTCCCGTCGCACTGACATCGCCGTAAATCGGTGAATTGCCCGACAGCGTCACATCAGCATTTGGTTCAACCGTTGTCACATTGCCTTTACCATGCTTATTGAGTTGGCTGCTGCCTTGAGCATTGTTGAAGCTATCGCCGTAGGCGCCTTTACGTGAGTCGTAACCATCGATTGTGCTACTGCCGGTAAGATTGAGGCTCTCGCAGGAAACGATGGCATCGTTAAAAATATTATTTCCCTTTGCGCCCTTTAGGGCAAAGAGAGCATTGAGTTTCGCTTGACCTTCTAAGTGTTGTCCAGTGCTGTTGACGCTGAGTTCGGCGCTCAGGGTCACGGCTTTTGTTAACGCATAGGCACTGCCGTCGATGCTGCCTGAGGCACTCTTTGGCAGGCTGTCATTTAAAGAGGCTGCCGTGCTTTGGGGCACTTTAATTAAAGTCGCTTTGAGGGTGTTATAGCTTTCATACATGCCTTGTTCGGCGGTGAGTTGTGCATTGACTTGCTTATGGAAGTTCCCGCTCAGCCGCTCTTGTACTAAGTTATCTCGCAGTGATGTCACGACCAACAAACTGGCTAATAGGCTGAAGACTAAGACGATAAGTAACACTGCCCCCTTTTGCTTATTGATACTGCCGCGAAGTGGCGAAGCGTAAGCAAATGAACGTTCCGTGTGCATGTCTGTGCTTCCTCGTGCCTATGGCACTTGTTGTGAATTAATGGCTTGTTGCCAAAGAGGTTTACGCAGTGCGATCTGTAAGCTAATACCCTGATCATATTGGGTCGGTAAAGCTAAGGGTTTCAAATTAATACTGACGAGTTCACCAGTTTGAGAGAAGTGAGCCGCTTCTAGCCCAGTGAGAAGCGTTTGTGCGCCATCACCATCGTCGCAGGATAAGTTAGGTGCTAAAAAGCTAAAGGTTTCGGTGTAATCAGCGGTTTTACTTTGGCCTAAACAGCTAATACTCGGTTGGCTTGCGGAGGCATGCGTGCTTAGGACGAGTTCGTTAGCCGATACAAGGGCGACATTATCCGCCTGTTTGATGCTTTTACTGAGTGTTAGCGTGGCGTACCTTAAGGCGTCAGCGGCATTTTCTAGACGTTTACTTTCCTCAACAGTAGTCTTAAGTGGCGCAAAGAAATTGATCACAGCGATCATGATGATTAGCCCTAATACCATGGCAATCATCAGTTCGGATAAGCTAAACCCCGTTTGTCTTGAGGTGAGTTTAATGTGTCTCCGTTGAGTGCGATGAGCTGAAATCACAGTTAAACCTTACACAGATGCGGAAAGCTGGCGTTAAGACTGACGCTATTATTGGTATCGACTCGACCATCTTGCCAAGTCACAGTAATTGCCATGTTGTCTTGATAAGTGGCGGGTAATACTAAGTCAAAGCCTGCGGGGAAATCTTGGCTTAAACTGGCTCTAAAATTGATATCTTCGAAGCGTGCGGGTTGCTTTTGCACTTCGCATAACCTTGGCCAAATCTGTTCAATGACATTTTGCGCTTGCACTGTGGCAACTGTGTATTGAAAGCTATTGGTGGCGTGTTGTAGCGATGATAACTGTGCTTTCGCCAGTGCAAGCAATGAGGTGACTGATACCACGAGTGAGACTAAAACTTCTGTCATGGTAAAGCCAAGGTGCGTTTTACCTATGTGATTGAAGGCTTTCATGCACAATCCTCACTTTGAAGTTGACTTTGGCCGCTCGGTAAAATGCATAAATTCATGTTTTCACCTTGACTGTTCGCCAATGAAATACTGGTTTTGGCGGTATTGCCTGTGGCACTGATGCTGATGCTAGTCAGTCCTGTTACATCAATTCCATGTGTCGGAGGCGTAAATACCTTCAATTCGTTATCGTCGCTATCTTTAATGACCCAAAGACCCGTTTCTGTTGCCGTGAGAGTAATTAAAGTACTGCGTTTTACCGCTTCACTGCGGGCAAATTTATAGCTAGAGGCCAATTCATTCGCAGCGGCTGTTAGCTGTTCACGTGCCATAACGTCGCGGTACGAAGGGAGGGCTAAGCTGCCTAAAATACCGATAATCGCGACGGTAACCATAAGCTCAACTAAGGTAAATCCTTGATTCCACGTGCTCGACATTTAATTTGTCCAACAATTGGCAGCGGGAGTTCGAACACCTTTCTGATTAATGCTTAAGGTGCCACAGCTATCCGATTGGCGGCTGGTTGGGACTGCCGAGAGGGAGAAACTTAACTTGTCGTCCGCCGGTGTGTAGCTAAAGGTGTAATAAGGACTGTTGGTTAAGGTTTGCGCAGTAGGATACTTACCTTGACGGGAATAATTGCGCTCTAGTGCTTGCACGCTCGTCATCAGATATTGCTGGGCATCGAAACGACGACCTTGCTTTAGGTATTCGGAAAAAGAAGGGATAGCGATAGCAGCGAGAATGCCAATAACTGCAACGACGATCATGAGTTCAATTAAGGTAAAACCTTTCTCTATGCGGATGATAGAACTCATTCACAACTCCATTTGTGTCGGTTGATGCGCATTGCAGTCACTCATAAACGTGAGAGTTAAACTGTTATTTGTACGTTATGACAGCGTTGTCATTTAAATTTATGATACTGTATTTGGGTTGACTTTAAAATGCAACAATTGGTTGATTATTAGTCTTGAACTCGATCGCAAATAGGGTGTTATTGTGGGCTTGGTCACGTATTGCGTGTTGCTATGTCTTTATACAACAGCAGCTTAAGATCATTCTCTGAATAACTATCTTGTTATGTTACTTCGCGCTGACTTAGCATTTCTGGTTATAAGAACTATGTTTGGGCTCAATAGCCCGTTAGCTCCATATAACCCGTACCTGTATGGCTGCCAGAGAGATGCACTGGGCCTTCCCAGTAGGGCGTTGATAATGGCATAGCGCTATTGGGATTGAGCGGGGTGATAGTGAGATCGATATTTTCGCTGGGGATTTTGACTTGCCAGCTAACGGGATAGTCGCCATTGACTGTGTGTTGCCATTTAAGAGGCGTCATCTGAATGTCATTGGGATTGTCAGTGGAATTGATGTTGCGCCCAGTGCCATCGGCAAACATTCTTCTGGCGCTATAAAATGCTGAGATAGGTGCATTCTTTGCGGACTCTGCCGGAGACTGATCCCGTAGCTGAAACAACATCAGCGTCGAGCCATCATTTAACCTGAGCGCGAACCAATCCCAGCCCTGTTGCGTTTTAGTGAGGAATTGCGAGCTCCATTCCCTGTCGAGCCAACCTTGGCCTGTGACTTGCTCCACTTTGCCATTGCGGTTGATTTCACCTGAAATTTCAATAAAGGGTTGGCTGTAATAGTAAGAGGCTACTTGGCCGTCGCGGCTTTTAAGGCTATAGCCGTTAACGCCTTGGTATTGCAGTGGCGCTTGGCTATTAAGCTGAAGTCGATAGCTAAAATCAGAATTCTCCACCGTTAAGGTCGCGGGAAAGAGTGCATTGGTTTCGCTCTGCCAGTGCCAGTTATCGAGGCGGATTTGATAAGGATCTAATTTCACCTCGGCAAACTCGCTATGGCGGCGCGACCACTTTTCGTGAGCCAGATGAGTTTGACTCGAGGTTAATGCGCTGTGGGCCAAGTAAAGCTGCTGAGTCTCCCACGTGGATTCATTTTTGGGCGTTGCATCTGTTACTTGCAGAGTTGTTTCTTGCGGAGCAGGGGGTTTAAGGGCGACTCTAAACTGAGTCCACTGAGCGCCGAGTTGCTCACCTGTTTCTGTCGTTAAATTCGCGGTCAGATACCACCATTCCTGGCGAAAGCCATTGTGCGCCAAGTGATCCCGCGGAAATTCAAATCTATAGCCGGGAACAACAGGCGTAAAAGCTAAATCATCTTGATTAGTAGAGGTTTTCCCCACCACATTGGCCATGGATTTGGACTGAGTGTTTTGCGTCGATGGCGTTTTATCACAGCCGCCGATAAGCATTAACCCAACTACTGCCCATACAATACTGTTTAGATTGAGTGTTTTCATCACAGTGTCTCCTGTTGCAGACTGGCGACCAGTGGTTTGCGGGTTTGCCAATACAGCGGTAAGAGTACGGCTAAGGTGCAGGTGGTTAAGGCAATCAGTATTGCATGGCCGTAAGCTTGCCAATCCCAAATCATTTTTATCGTCCAGCCAAAGGCTTGCAAGGTGATCTTATTAATAAGCAGGTAACCTAATAGCGCGCCCGTTGGCATAGCGAGCAGGCAAGTGATCAGCACCACAATCAGCATCTGCATAAACACCATGCCGCGCAGAGCATTACGACTGACGCCGAGGGAATACAGCCGTGCCAGTGGCGCTTGCCTTGCCTGAGTCAACATTAAGCAGGCACTAAAGAGGCCAATCGCGGCGACAATCAAGGTTAAACTATTCAGCACTAAGGTAATGGAAAAAGTGCGTTTAAACATAGCGATAGCTTGGGTTTTAATCTTAGTTTGGCTGTAGATTTGTGCTTGGGATAAACCTAACTCAGTCGCCAGTTGGACTTGTAGTTGATCGAGTTCTGCTTCACTTATCCTACTGCCTTGCTCTTTACCGTGAAAACTCGCCGCTAAACTGACTGGCAGTACAGGTAACTGGGCCCGTTGCCAAAGTGGCTGGCTGATAATGACCTCGTTTCGGGTATTGCCGTGGTCATAATAAATGCCGCCAATAATGGCTTTGCTGTTACCTGTTTTCTCAAGCACATCCAATGACACAGTATCACCAAGCTGTAATTGGTATTTGATGGCTAGAGGTTCGCTCACCAATACAACGGGTGCATTAAAGTAGGATTGCCACAATGTGGGCAGGCTTTCCTTAAGCGCACTGGTGTGCCGAGTCGAAAATTCATCGCGGCTGAGTAGGCTAATTGGAATCGTCAACTCGCTCGAATTATTCGTCGATGCTGGGAGTGAAAGCTGGGCTTCAATTTGCCATTGTTGATAAAGACCGCTGACTCTTGGATCGTGCATCAGTTGGGTTTGAATCGTGTCGATGCGCTGGCTCGGTGGGCGGATATAGAGATCGGCATGCAAGCGGGTTTCTAGCCAAGTCCGCAGGGTTTGCTCGAAGCTACCCACTAGGGTGTTCATTGATACATTGGCACTGAGCGCCAGTAAGATCGCCATCATAGCAAGGGAAAGCGGTGCGATAAGCTCACGGGTTTCGGCGAGCAGATATTGCCAAAGTCCGGGGCGCGCCAAGGGCATTAACGCACTGACACCCCAATGCAATAATTGAGGCAACAATAAGGGAATAGCGATAGCGACGATGCCGAGCAACACTAAGCTGATGTTATAGCTTTGGCTGAAGGGAAACAGCAACGCCGCTAAGGTCAATAAGCCACAGGCTAAGGCAAATTGAATGCTATGGGTTTTGCGGTGTGCCTGCATTTGCTGATAACGATTCGCCCCTTGTGCCAATGCTTGGCGCGTAAGATCTAAATACAAGGGCAAGCAAGCGGCGAGCGCGGCAATTAAGGTGAGGACAATTGCCTCAAAAAGCCAAGTCCATTGCCAAATACCGGGGAGCAAGTGGGCGCCATACATTTGCTCTAAGGTCATAGCGACCATAGGTTGCAGCCAGTGGCTGAGTTGCAAACCACTGATAAAGCCCAGACTTGAGCCTATGACAACTAACAAAATTAATTCGAACATCAGTGCCGTCATCAAGGCGCGGCGCTCGATTCCTTGTTGTAATAACTGCACTAACAGTTTTTGCCGTTTCATTAGGCTGTAGCGCACACCGTTGTAGGCGATAAAGAGGCCGACAACAAAGGCTAACATGCTCATAGCATTAAGATTAAGGTGAAAACTGCGGGTCAATGCTATCAGTGCTTGGCCTTGATCTTGTTGGCTAAAGCTGGCCTTCTGGGGCGTAATCCCTAAAGCGTCGAGTTGGGATTTTAGTTTAGGTAGGTTTTCTCGCTCACTGAACATGGCGATATAGCTCAATCGGCCTTGCATGTTCAGTAATTGCTGGGCGAGGGACATATCGGCCAAGATGGCGCTGCCAAGACCAAAACTGTCATCAATTGCAATGACATCTAAGGTGCTATTTTCTAAAACAAGTTTACCGTCGGGTGCCACTTTGGCTGCTAGGCTGCGGCTCATGATTACTGTGGCTGCGCCGCTGAGGAGATCGGCAATCGGTAAGTCATTCATCTGTGGCGAGGTAGCTGATGGTGTGTCGGTCGAGGCGTTACGTCTCGATTTTTGTAGTGTCAATGCGGCGACCAAATCGCTGCCTTCCAGTTGCCAGAACTGACCGTTTTTACCGGAGATTTTGCCACTCACGACGGCAAGACTCTGACTTAATCCGGCTCGTCTCAAGGCGAAATAGACAGATTCATCTAAAGTGTTTTGTCCTAGGGGCGGCGTGAGTAGCACATCGGCGCGTTGGCTCAGTAACTCAGTCGCCTCGCTATAGCTGCGCACGGCATTGTCGTTGGTTGCTTTAACCCCAATCAGCAGAGTCACAGCTAATGCGATACCGAGCAGAATGGCACCTGCTTGTATGGGCGCATGGCGATAATGGGCGATAAACACTTTTAGGCTGAGCCACGTCAGCCTAAGCCAAGTTTGCTTAAGTCCAGTCTGTTTAAGTTCTGTTTGCTTAAGCGCTGTGGGAGTCGCCTTAGTGAGCCGTTTATTGTTCATAGATAGCGACTGCACCTTGGGATAAATGCCAACGTTTTTGCATAAAGGCGGCGCATTCTTCGCTGTGGGTGACCATTAAGATACTGGTTTGGCTTTCCCGTGCCAGTTCACACAGTAATGCCATGACTTGCTTACCCGATACATCATCTAAGTTACCCGTAGGTTCGTCGGCCAAGAGTAAGGTTGGTTTGTGGGCTAAGGCGCGGGCGATGGCGACACGTTGTTGTTGACCGCCTGACAGGGCTTCAACTTGGCGGTGAAGTAATGGCAAGAGCCCTAGTTTTTCAACCAGATAGTCACACCAGGCTGACCACGGCTGCGCGGTTAAACTTAAGGAGAAGGCGATATTGTCTTTCACGTTGAGTGGCGTGAGTAAGTTAAATTGCTGAAACACGACACCTAAGGAATTACGTCTGAAACGGCTCCACTCTTTATCTTGCCAAGTTGAGGTGGATGCTTGTTCTACCAAGATTTCACCCGAGTCTGGCATTTCAAAACCGGCGATCAGGTTGAGTAAGGTGCTTTTGCCGCTGCCGCTGGGACCTGTAAGCGCCACGGTTTCACCTCTGTGGATCTGTAGATTAACCGCTTGCAGTACTTGATGATATTGCTCACCATCGCGAAAGCCTTTGGTGACTTGGTTAAGCTTAGCGACGTCGGCCATTGAGCAACTCCTTTATATCCATTGGCGGCGGGTGTGGTAAGCCGTGTTTCAAACTGCGGCGGCAACTTACTTAGTGGCCGCAATTTAGCATTGCCATTCTATGTTCAAGATAAAGCATTTTCTATTCAGATAGATACTGATTTTTCTTGTAATAGGATCATCCACTGAGTAACAAAACATAAATCGTCATTTGGTGTAAAAATAGTCAACTGGATTAAATCCTCCGCGAACTGTGAGCAAACGGCTTGAGCTGACGCCGCATTTGTTGCATTCTGTGCGTCCTGTTAGCTTGGGAGTAAATCTCAATCTAGCAATCCGTTCGGATGAAGGTAGCAGGAGAGTGGGGAATTGACCCCACACCGACGAGGCAACTTTGGTTTTACAGAAGCGAGTCTTCTTATAAAAAACAAAGCACTCTTTCAGGTGCCGATAGGCGTGGACTGTTACTGGACGAGCCTCTGGAGAGACTACCAGTTGCACTCATTGTGCAATCAGGTGGCGCCGAAGGCGAAAGTGTCGTGGTGTTATTGTATAACCTGCGACGCGAAACGCTCAGGCAAAAGGACAGAGGAGAGGATGACTGCACAGTCCCTGTCGTTTGTCGTCGTGGGCTATTTTTACTCTTTTGCTTGAGATGGAGCACTTTTGCTCTTATTGAAAGCACTCGTGTAGAGCTCTCGCTTGCTACGCTTTTAGCGTTCGGCTTAGGCGATTCTCGGCCGAGATTAGGTCAAAATAGTTCGCTATAGCGTCCGACTGCGGCGCGTCACAGCCATTTCTTTTCCTCCTCCGTTTATTAATTTTGTTGTTTAATATTCGAGGAATATCATGAGTTTTCAAGCTTTACTTGCCAGTATTAATGGCATCGTCTGGGGCCCAATTACCCTTTGTTTGCTGGTGGGTACAGGGGTTTACCTCACTGTGCGTCTCAAGCTTATCCAAGTATTTCGTCTGCCGATGGCGATGGGATTGTTGTTTAAACCCGCCAAAGGTCATGGGGATTTATCTTCCTTTGCAGCGCTTTGTACGGCGCTGTCCGCCACTATCGGTACCGGTAATATTGTCGGCGTGGCGACGGCAATAAAAATGGGCGGGCCAGGGGCGTTATTTTGGATGTGGTTGGCGGCATTTTTCGGCATGGCGACTAAATATGCTGAATGTATGTTGGCGGTAAAGTACCGTACCACCGATGCTCGTGGGCAGATTGCGGGTGGCCCTATGTATTATATCGAGCGCGGCCTTGGTCTACCTTGGATGGCGAAATTGTTCGCTCTCTTTGGGGTTGGTGTGGCCTTTTTCGGTATTGGTACTTTTGCACAGGTCAATGCCATTAGCGATGCGCTGACGATCGCCTTTGAGGTGCCGACTTGGTTAACCGCGGCCGTACTGACATTTTTAGTGGCCGCAGTTACCTTGGGTGGGGTTAAGCGTATTTCAAATGTGGCGCAAAAACTTGTGCCTGCGATGTCGATTGGTTATGTGTTGGCCTGCGTGTGGATCTTAGTCGGTTTCTCCGAGCAGATTTTACCCGCCTTAGCTTTAGTGATTGAATCTGCCTTTACGCCACTCTCAGCTGCGGGGGGATTTTTAGGGGCGACAGTCGCGCAGGCGATTCAAATCGGTATTGCCCGAGGTGTGTTCTCGAACGAATCTGGATTAGGCAGTGCACCCATTGCCGCCGCTGCCGCTAAGACCAATGAACCCGTTGAGCAAGGTCTCGTCAGCATGACGGGTACTTTCTTCGATACCATTATCATTTGCACTATGACGGGGTTAGTGCTGATCATCACTGGGGTATGGAGTGGTGAGACTGCGGGTGCCGCGATGACGAGTGCTGCTTTTGCTCTGGGAGGCTCAGCGCTTGTGGGTCAGTATTTGGTGACGATTGCGCTAGTGTGTTTTGCGTTTACCACGATTTTGGGCTGGCATTATTATGGTGAACGCTGTTGGTATTATTTAGTCGGTGAGCGCGGATTACGCATGTATCAAGTGGTGTTTTTGGTGCTGATTGCGGGTGGTGCTTTTATCAAACTGGATGTGATTTGGTTGTTGGCCGATACGGTTAATGGTTTGATGGCTATCCCTAACTTGATCGCCATTGTGGGCTTGAGGCATATCATTATCGCCGAAACCCAAAGCTATTTTGCTCGTATCTTACCTAATCAAACCTTAGAGACGGCTTCTTAGAGACGGCTTATTAGTGTTTTTAAAACAATAAATTACTTCACATTATTTTAACTTTGACATTGTCGCCACTAAATTCTTCGTTTACTTTATAAGTGCTATTTTTAAATGCAGTGCTTATAAAATCGGGGGCTTTAGGGCGACGCCATGGAAAAAAGTAAACTTCGTACTTTTCGCAGTAGGATTTTATCCCACATAGCCTTGCCTCTCATTGTAATTATGGCGAGTGTTTATAGTGTAAACGCTTGGTTTAGTTATATCTCCTCAGAGAATCAGCTGTACCATAGCCTGACACAAGAGGCGAGTCATTCGGCTTCTCGTCTGCAGTTTCTGCTCGAACATGCGCAGGCCAACACCCAAGGTCTTGCTGATTTTATTGGTTTTTTGTCAAGTAAAGAAGACATGAATGACACTGAGAGTGTTAAAAGTGTCTTGATGAATCGAGTCAAACGTCATCCTGACTTTTTTGGCTCCGCAGTTGCATTTAAACCCAACACTTTTCCTAACCGCAAGCTCTTTTCTCCCTATGTTTACCGCGATACAAGTGGTGGTAACGATTTACACTACCTCGATATTGGCGCTGAAGGCTACGACTATACCGATGGCACTTGGGATTGGTGGAGCAAGGCTATCAATCAAGCGAACGGTTATTGGTCAAAGGCATACTTTGATGAGGGGGCGGGGAATATTCTGATGGTGACCTATTCGGCTCCTTTTGGTGCGGTAGGTAATTATTTTGGGGTTGCGACGGTTGATTTAGCCTTAGATGGATTGCCAAAACAATTGGGGGTTGCACCAAATCGTCTGGTGGTTTTAGACGACCAAGGGCGGCTTATTTATCATATAGATAAAGAAAAAGTGCTGGCAACGACTTCAGCCCAGTGGCTCGATAAGAATAAAGATAAAAATGCCGATTTTTGGACGCTACAGGATAAAAGGCTTGATGGTCAAGCAAGGTTTGTTGATAACCAAGATGTTGTTTATCTTGCGAGTATTGCGACTGTCCCTCAATTAAAGTGGCGTGTGATTGTATTCGCGCCAGAACAAGATTTATTCAACTCCCTACTTGATGATCTAGCATCTATTATCCTCAATTTAAGTTTATTAACCCTCTTATTATTGCTGACTTGTTATCTGGCGGCGAAACGATTAACTCGGCCGTTAGAGCTACTCGAGTCGGGTATCTTGTCCTTTGGACAGGGTAAAGCTCAGCAGCTCATTGTACCTAAAGGTGCCGTGAGTGAAATAGTGACGCTGAGTACTACCTTCAATCAAATGGCGGAATTACTCGCAGAACGTGAACAAGCCATTCTTGATTCCCGTGGCAACCGCTTTGCGCGCCTAATTGATGGTATGAGCGATAAATCTTTCTATTGTTCCCTAGAACCTAATGGTCAACTCGCCCAAGTCAGTGAGGGGGTAACTAAGGTGTTGGGGATTACCCCTGATTTGCTCAAGCGAAAATATCAAAGGCTCTTCTCGGCTAATCCCCTTAATGAGAAAAACTGGGAATATACCGATTTGGCCTTAAAGGGCCAAAATGTGCCTTCGCATCAAGTTGAAATGCTGGATGAAAAAGGGCATTTAAGAAGGCTCGATGTATTTATGCAGCCGTTATTATCAGATACGGGTGAGTTAATGTCGGTGGAGATGTTATTTACCGATGTTACTGAGCAGTTTTCAGCAGCAGTCTGGTCAAATGCCGTACTAGAAGCCGCTCCAGAGGCCATGCTCATTGTCGACGAACTTGGGAAAATCGTCTTTACTAACAGTCGCTGTCAGCAGCTCTTTGGATACGAATCGGGCGCTATGCTGGGTTTGCAGGTTGAGGCATTATTGCCGCAAGAGTTAGGAAACGGGCATGTACTTGAGCGGCAAACATTCCTGCGCGAAGGCCGCGATAGAGGCATGGCAAATGCGCGTCATGTTCGGGCTTTAAAAGCCGATGGTAATGAATTTATTGCGGAAATAGCGCTGAGTATTCTTCCCCCTGCCTTTGATGGACAAAGGCAAGTGGCGGCTTCAATACGCGATATGACACAAAAACTGGCCGTTGAGCAGAAGATCCGTGATAGCGAACAGCGTTTTCGTGGCTTAGTGACTAATATTCCCGGCGCCGTTTATCGGACTCGTATCGCGGATGTATGGTTCATGGAATATATCAGTGACAATATTGCTGAGATTACGGGTTATGCAGCGAGTCAGTTTATTGAAAATCGCCAACGTACTTTTGCTTCGCTGATTTTAGAAGAGGATCGGCCTACATGTCATTTGCATATTGATAGAGCACTCGCGCAGCAAGAAACCTTTGAAGTGGAATATCGTATCCGCCATCGCGATGGCAGTGTGCGCTGGGTGCATGAGAAAGGTAAGGCAAGTTATACCGAAGAGGGCGTTCCACTTTGGTTCGACGGCAGTATTGATGACATCACAGAGAGTAAGCTTGCTATAGGGCAGTTGGAGGCTTCGCGCCTGCAATTGACCAATATTACAGAGTCAATTCCTTGTACCGTGTACCAATTGTTATGGCACTCGCCTACTGATCGCAGATTTACCTTTCTCTCTGGTGCGGCAATGAAAATGCTGGGGCTACATCGTGATGATCTTATTAGTAATTTTGACACCATCGCTGAGCGGATTTTTGATGACGAAAGGCCGGATGTCGTGCGGGCACTTTCGGGTAAGAGTGAAGATAGGTTTCAATGGATCCGCGAGTTTCGTTATCGCCATCCCAATGGCAGTATACGTTGGATGGAGGCGGGGGCGAGCGGCCATGTAGAAGAAGATGGCGCCATTACTTGGAATGGGTATGTAATGGACATCACCCAACGCAAGAGCATAGAACAAGAGTTAGCCCTAAGTGAAGCGCACTTTAAGGCTCTGTTCGATGGTGCGACCATTGGTATCGTCAATGTGGATGTTAAAGGCGTTATCTTAGATTGTAATGACCAATTTTGTGCCGATATGGCGCGGTCAAGGGAGAGTTTACGCAATACCGCAATTTTTGAGGTCCTTAGCGCGCAAGATAAGCATATTGCCAAGGCGCAATTTAAGGAATTGGTCGGTGGCAAAATTGACCATTATCGTGGCGAGAGGAGTTTTATTCGTCCTTCCGGTGCGCCTTTATGGATGACGGTCAATGTGTCGGCATTGTTAGATGCCCAAGGACAATTTGAATCGGCTGTGATCAGCATGGTCGATATGACAGAGCTTAAATTGCTCTCCGATGAACTGTTACTTGCCAAAGAGCAAGCCGATGCCGCCAGTAAAGCAAAGGGTGACTTCTTGGCGAATATGTCCCACGAAATACGCACCCCAATGAATGCCATTATCGGCATGTCCCAGCTGTGTTTACAGACCGAATTAGATAAAAAACAGAAAAACTATGTGGAGAAGATTGAGCGGGCATCGCAGTCTTTACTGTCTATTATCAATGACATTCTGGATTTCTCTAAGATTGAAGCGGGTAAGCTCGACATAGAATCTGTGCCATTTCAGCTCGATACTATGCTGGAAGATCTTAGCGATATGTTTTCTGAAAAAGCCGCCCACAAGCAGATTGAATTGTTATTTGCAGTCGCCCCTAACGTGCCGCGTTATTTATATGGTGATTCGCTACGCTTAGGTCAAGTGTTGATTAACTTGATGAATAACGCCATTAAGTTCACCGAGCGGGGTGAAGTATTACTGTCGTTAAATCTTGTTGAACAGCAAGATGATGATGTCGTGCTGCGTTTTAGTGTGCGTGACAGCGGCATAGGCTTAACTGAGCAGCAGCAAGCAAAATTATTTAAATCCTTTACCCAAGCGGATACTTCAACCACCCGTAAATACGGTGGTACAGGCTTAGGCTTGGCTATTTGCAAGCAACTCGTTGAACTCATGGGGGGCAATATTGGTGTCGAAAGTCAATTTGGTCATGGCAGCACCTTCTATTTCACTGTGAAGTTACAAATTTCTGAGGGCCAAAAATTAGTGCTTGAGCAAGAGCTTGAGGGCATGTCTGTGCTGGTGGTAGATGATAACGCGACCGCCAGAGACATAATGCGTACAACGCTCGAAAGTATGGGCTTTAGAGTCGATACGGTTCGTTCAGGTGAAGAAGCAATAAGCCGCTGCTTACTGCAGACCTATGAAGTGGCATTAATCGATTGGAAAATGCCCAGTATGGACGGGTTAGAAACCGCCCGTCAGATCCAACTACAGGCTAAGTCTCAGCCTAAGATCTTGATGGTATCCGCCCATGCGAATCATGAATTTATCACTCAAATTGAGCAATTAGCACTGGCGGGGTACATCAGTAAACCCATCAGCGCCTCACGCATGCTCGATGGCATAATGAATGCGATTGGCCGTGAAGGCATATTGCCAGTGAGACGCCGCACTGAAGAGCTGGCGCCGCAGTTATTATTGCCACTTCAAGGGAAGCGTATCTTATTAGTGGAAGATAACGAGATGAATCTCGAAGTCGCCAGCGAGTTTTTAGAGCAAGTGGGGATTATTTTATCCATAGCGACCAATGGCCAAATTGCCTTAGATAAGCTATCCCAACAGCATTTCGATCTAGTGTTAATGGATTGCCAAATGCCGGTCATGGATGGTTATCAAGCCACTCAGGCGATAAGAAAAAGACCCGCGTTGGCAAATTTACCCGTCGTCGCCATGACGGCTAATGCGATGGCGGGCGATAGGGACATGTGCATCAGGGCGGGCATGAACGACCATATTGCCAAGCCCATAGAAGTGAATGTGCTTTATCAAACCCTATTGAAATACCTCGGATCTTCTTCTGGAATTTCTGCGGCGATAAGGGCAGAAGCCTCAACTCAGTTAACTTCGTCCAGCGCACAGGGGGAAGTCAGCAATGGCGCTGATAAAACGGTATTGCTCAAGTGGCCAGAACACCCTGAGTTGGATATCGATAGAGGTTTGCAACTGGTACAGCATTCGACGCGTCTTTATCAACGAATCTTTGATCGTTTCGTGAGCAGTCAACGTAATGTCGTGGAGCAGGTTCGCAAAGCCATCGCGGCGAATCAAGTCGAAGATGCCGTGCGTATCGCCCACACCCTTAAAGGCTTAGCGGGCAATTTAAGTTCGGCAAAATTGGTGGAATTAGCGCGTTTGCTTGAGTTGCATTTAACAGAGAAAGCGCCCTATGAAGATGAGTTAGTTCAAATTCAACCGCTAGTGGCCTCTATCTGCGATGCGATTGAACACGCTAAGCCTGTGATAGTGAATCAAGCCGAGCCTCAAGCGGTGGACTTGCTATCAGATGAGGACTTGAGAGCCGCATTACGGGTCTTACGTCAGAATCTAGATGAAGCCGATGCCAGTGCTGTGGCAAAAATTGATGCGTTAAAGCCGAAGGTGAGCAGTGCAATGTGGCAAACATTAAGCCCCGCTTTATCTATGATTAACCAGTATCAGTTTGATGAGGCAATCGACTTAATTGACGATGTGATTACACAGTTAGGATAGAAAGCGGTAGCGCGAATTTATAATGCGTGACATTGAGTGGAGTTGTTAATGGAAAAAGCAACAATATTAGTCGTCGATGACACACCTGAGAATATCGATATTTTGATTGGTATTCTAGGTGATGATTACAAAGTCAAAGTGGCGATCGATGGGCCAAGGGCATTAGCGTTAGTGACAAAATCGCGGCCCGACTTAATTCTGCTCGATGTCATGATGCCAGGTATGAATGGCTATGAAGTCTGCAAGCTGCTAAAGCAAGAGCCGCTGACCAGCCATATTCCGGTGATCTTCGTGACCGCCTTATCTGAAATTGCTGATGAAGCCCAAGGTTTTGCATTGGGCGCGGTGGATTACATTACTAAGCCTGTCAGTGCGCCTGTCGTTAAAGCGCGGGTTAAAACGCATCTTGCGCTCTATGATCAAAAACGTCTACTTGAACAACAAGTTAAAGTTCGTACCCACGAATTAGAAGAAACCCGTTTCGAGATTATCCGTCGTCTTGGTCGTGCCGCTGAATACAAAGACAACGAGACGGGTCTACATGTTGTGCGTATGAGCCATTACGCCCGTATATTAGCGATAAAGCTCGGCTTACCGACAACCTTTTGTGACTTGATTTTTAATGCGGCGCCTATGCACGATATTGGTAAAATCGGTACGCCCGATGCTGTGCTGAAAAAGCCAGGGAAACTTGATGCGCAGGAATGGGAAATTATGCAGCAGCACGCCGCCATAGGTGCAGAAATTATTGGTGAACATAGCGATCCGTTATTGCAAATGGCCCGCCGTATCGCCTTAACTCACCATGAGAAGTGGGATGGTTCAGGTTACCCCAATGGCTTGGTAGGCGAAGAAATTCCCCTTGAAGGGCGTATCACCGCGATTGCGGATGTGTTCGATGCGTTGACGTCCCAGCGTCCTTACAAGCAGGCTTGGACGATTGAAGCGACTATGGAGCTATTTGAAAATCAAGCGGGAAAACATTTCGATCCTAAGCTTGTGGAGGAGTTCAAGCAAATCCTGCCAGAAGCAATTGCTATTCGAGATACTTATTTAGAAAATTAATGCTCGAAGTGCATTGACTAAGATAAAGGCGCCATTGGCGCCTTTATTCTGCTTCAATATTTTATACTAATCATATTAAATCAAAGTATTATGCTTCATCTAATGAGTAAGGCAGGGCTTGGATCGTTAAATGTGATTGTTCATCGTCGGCAAAACGTAGTTGAGTATCATTAGCCGTGTCATTAGGAAGTACGGCGGTTAACAAGACTTGGTTGCCGCGCTGTACAAACTCAATGATTTGACCGCCACGGCGAAAACTGTCTTCCATCGCGATTTCAAGGCCTGATGCTAGGTTGATTTGAAGATTGGTGTGACCGCGCAAAATATACAGGGCGCGTTTATTACCACCGCGATATTTCATTCGCGCTATGGTTTCTTGTCCCATGTAGCAGCCCTTGTTGAAGCTGATACCGTTAACCGCTTGTAGATTACACATCTGCGGTACGTACTGGCTGGCATGGCTGGCGGCAAGGTTGGGGTAACCTGCTGCAATCTCTAACGCTTGCCATGCACTGGCGTCAAATACACTCAGTTCCGATTGCGCAACTAAAGCTGCTGCGGCATCTGGTGTTAATACTAAAATAAAACGTTCAGCGTCTTTTAAAATCGCACCATTTTCAATGAGTGTGAGCTCTTGCTGAATGTCACCAAAATGTTTGTTCACGAATTGGCTTGCCTGTTCACCGGCAACCCCGAGCAGAGTCCACTCAGCGGATGCATTGCTTAGGGTGGCTTTACTAAACACGGCATATTTTTGTAACTGGGGTAAATCGACTTCGATGGCATCCTTTGGCATCAACATAAAGAGTGCATCTTGAATGGCAAAGGTTCTGAAACTGGCCAGCATTTTACCTTTAGGATCGCAATGCGCGCCCCAGCGCCATTGATCTGTGGCCAATGAGCTGATGTCTGTGGTCACTTGGCCATGGATAAAACTGCGGCCTTGTTCTCCAACGACTTTGATGAGGCCCAAATGAGATAAGTTGGCAAGCATAAGTGGAGGCAAGGTAGCGTCCAGATCCCAATGGGGCGTAGAAACTGAAATAGTCATAGCGAGATCCTGAAAATGAAGACGATGTGAGAGGCTAGATTGTAACGGAATTCCAGTTGGCTCAAAAGCATAAGGCGCACATATCTGTGAATGATCTGTGCGCCTTAATATGTGTGCTTTAGTCGATAGGCTTAAAGCGAGTGGAGTTTAAAGTTTAAAACAGCACGCGGGTACGTAATGTACCTTCAATGGCTTTGAGTTCAACTAAGGCTTCTTCCGCTTGAGTTGTATCTACTTCCATCACGACATAACCAATTTCTGCGGTGGTCTGCAAATATTGGGCGGCGATGTTGATGCCTTTTTCCGAGAAGGCTTGGTTGATCTTGATCAACACGCCCGGACGGTTTTGGTGAATATGCAGCAAGCGCGAGGTGCCTTTATGCGTTGGTAATGACACTTCAGGGAAGTTAACCGCAGAAACGGTTGAGCCGTTGTCTGAGTATTTAGCGAGCTTACCCGCGACTTCGATACCAATGTTTTCTTGGGCTTCGGCCGTGCTACCGCCGACATGCGGCGTGAGTAGAACATTGTCTAAACCGCGTAGAGGACTGATAAATTCATCGTCATTCGATTGTGGTTCAACGGGGAACACATCGATTGCGGCACCTGCGAGGTGACGTTCTTTTAACGCAACGGTTAAAGCTTCAATATCGACTACAGTACCGCGTGATGCGTTGATAAAGATGCTGCCCTTTTTCATTGCTGCAAACTCGGCAGCGCCTATCATGTCTTTTGTTTGTGGAGTTTCAGGGACATGTAAGCTAACCACATCAGCTTGTGCTAATAGGAGTTCCAACGAATGGACTTGTTGTGCGTTACCTAGCGGCAGTTTGTCTTCGATATCGAAGAACACGACGCGCATACCTAAGGTTTCCGCCAGAATGCCAAGCTGAGTACCAATATGGCCGTAACCAATCACACCTAAGGTTTTACCACGCACTTCATAGCTGCCCGCTGCGGTTTTCATCCAGCCACCACGGTGAGCGATAGCGTTGCGTTCAGGGATACCCCGCATCAACATAATGATTTCGCCAATCACTAGTTCTGCAACACTGCGAGTGTTTGAGAATGGCGCGTTAAATACTGGGATACCAAGGGATTCGGCGGTGGCAAGGTCAACTTGGTTGGTTCCAATACAGAAACATCCTATCGCGATTAACTTCTCGGCACGTTTCAGCACCTCTGCAGTTAATTGGGTACGCGAACGAAGTCCCACAAAATGCGCATCTTTAATGGACTCAAGTAAGGCTTCATCGCTTAAGGAAGCTTTGTGGTATTCGATATTGGTGTATCCCGCACGTTCAAATACATCGACCGCAGATTGGTGGACGCCTTCCAACAGCAGGATCTTGATCTTATCCTTGTCCAGCGAATGTTTCGCCATGATATGGGTACCCTCTAATTAATAGAAATGTTTCTTATGATATGCTCACAACCTTCACCCACCAAAGTAGCACTTTTTTTGCTCAGTGTGGAGGGCTAGATGGCTAAAGTTAATATTCTAAATTTAGAACAATATCGCATAAGAGGAAGAAACATTGAATAACAAAATCGCATGGTGCGGTATTTACCTCTCAGTTTTGGTGTGGTCGGCGATAAAACCCGCAGATCCTTTCACATGGTGGCTCGAAGCCTTACCTGCATTGATTGCTGTACCGATTTTATTCTTTACTCGCAAACGTTTTCCACTAACACCTCTAGTGTATTTTCTCGTCTTAATACACTGCTGTGTGTTGTTTGTAGGTGCTCATTATACTTACGCTGAAGTGCCGTTATTCGACACGATTGCCGATTGGATGGGTTCAGAACGTAATAATTACGATAAAGTGGGTCATTTTGCGCAAGGTTTTATCCCAGCCATGCTCGCCCGTGAAATTATGTTGCGTAATCAAGCTGTCAAACCTGGGGCTTGGTGCGCGTTTCTTGCTACTTGTTTTGTGCTCGCATTTTCGGCGTTTTATGAACTGATCGAATGGTGGGTTGCCGTGGCAACCGGCGAAGGGGCTGAAGCCTTTTTAGGGACTCAAGGCTATGTATGGGATACCCAATCCGACATGTTTCTTGCCCTCATTGGCGCAATTGTCGCGTTAGCTTTACTGTCTCGTTTTCAAGATAAACAAATCGCGAGACTCAAGCAGAGGATTTAGCGGCTAAAAGTGGATGATGCTCTCTGTTTGAGTTGTAAGACTTTCTTCCCTGAAATATATGGTGTGAGTGTGATGACATTGAGTTGTCATACTTTAGTGTTGTTATTGTGTTTTCTTTGTATTGCAACTTTGGGTTGATAACGTCATAGTTGGAAAGTATTAGGTGCTGGGCGTTGGCCAAGTAAAACGGTATTTTTGACTGTTATTCCATTTTATTGTGGTGAGTTAGTCGAACCTACTAGCATTAAACAGGGAATAGTACATTTGGGTGATGTTTTTCAATCGTTAACTAGTCAGAATTAACTAGGTTAATGGAATGTTGAAAAATCTAACTAAAAAGACGAGTCAAACATACCATTTTGCAATAGAGAATACTTTTCAGGGAGGAGAGTCATTGAGCACAATTAATGAATTGGTTTTTTTACACCAAATGGCCGCGCCATGTCATTTAGCGTTACTCGCTGAATCCATAGGTTTGAAAACGCGTATAGTAAAGCATGCGGCTGAACTGGATTTAGACAAGAGTCGCCGTAGTTTTTATCTGATCACCCAAAAAGGTTCAGCATTAGATAACAAAGGGATACCTCTGTTAGCTTCGCGATTAGTGTCACATTTTCCTGTGGCGCTGTATCAAGTTGAGCGAGACTCCTTAGACCAAGAATCTGCAATGTTACTCGGCATTCGAGGTATTTTATTTGCCGATCAACGTATGGATCTGATGTTAACGGGTTTACGTAAAATGGTGGCAGAGGAACTTTGGTACGATAGAACTTTGCTAAGCAAAATGTTCCGCCGTGTCGTACAAAAGTTAGAAGGTAATAATGAAATGCCCTCTGATACTGTGGCTATGCTGCAGATGCTGACATCCCGTGAACGCACTATCATTCAATTCGTATCGAGTGGTGCGAGAAATAAAGAAATCGCTCATAGGTTATGTATCAGCGAACATACAGTGAAGGCGCATATTTCTTCTATTTTCCGCAAGACCCAGTCTCGTAATCGGGTTGAGCTTTTACGTTGGGCGCAAACCTATCAAACTCACTTTGAGCTGTGCAGTTAGTCAGTTAAAGATATTGGTCGTTAGCTTTTCGCTGTGAGTGGTTAATGTTAATGATTACTAGCATATCAACATAGAAAAGCGGGAATGTTTATTTAAACATTCCCGCTTTTTGTTTAACACCCTTTTTATAAACCACCACCAAAGAGTTTAGCTGTGGTGGTTTAACAGTATTGACTAGTATTGCACTACAGTGGCAACGTTCATATTGCCTGATTGGTTCACGTTGATGCTGTTGTTAGTGCCTGCTTGAGAACCTAACACTAAGTTGTCATTACCCGTTTGAGTGATTGACAGGCTGTTATTGTCACCGCTAACGCCAAATGAATTTGATGCAAATGAAGTGTCGTTATCGCCGCCTACCCAGTTACCGTTACCTGATTGAGTAATTTGCGCGGTGTTTTCATCACCTTCAATAATCAGGTCAATAACGTTAAGATCGCCACTTTGAAGTGCGCTGACATCGGCATTGTTGTTGCCAGCAACAGAAATCAATGTTTCGTTCTCAGCGCCATCTTGCTCAACATCAACTTCGTTATCGCTACCCACGGCATCTACATAAGCAAAGTTCTCATCACCTTCTTGACTAACTTCAATACTGTTATCTTCACCATCAGCGAAGGCAATGATTTCGTTGTTATCGCCTTTAGAAGATAAATCGAAGTCGTTATCTGTGCCGTATGCACCAAAGGTTGCGAAGTTCGCATCGCCTTTTTGTTTCAAGTCAACGTCGTTGCTATCGCCCCATACTTGGAACTCTGCACCGTTGACATCGCCTTTTTGAGTGATAGTAATATCGTTATCATCACCTTGGATATCGGCCACTAACGTATCACCGATAGTGTTGCCGCTGCCATTTTGGGTAATATCGACACTGTTGTCATCACCCGTAGTCATCGCAAGATAAGCCGTGTTGCCGTTACCTTTTTGATCCATTGAAATATCGTTTTTGCTGCCCGCCAGTGCGTAAACGAAGCCTACATGGTTATCACCCTTTTGGACCATGTCTACTTTGTTGTTGTCGCCTGCAATACCCTTAGCCGCGCCAAAGTTGTTGTTACCCGCTTGATTAACAGAAACGTCGTTGTTGTTACCCACGTTAGCGGTTAAATCAAGGGCAATTAAACCCGCTTGGTTGTTGTCACCGATTTGTGTGATTTTACCGTCGTTGTTGCTGCCTTCAACGCGAAAAACTGCAAAGTTTGCGTCGCCTTCTTGCTCAACAAACACGCTGTTTTCAGCGCCAGTGATTTCAACTTGGCTTTCGTTGACTTCGCCTAATTGGTTAACGAATACCGTGTTATCGTTGCCAGTAACATCGCTACTGCTTTGGTTAAAGAAACCATCTTGCGACACATTTACATTGTTGTTGTCACCTACAACACTTGCACTTGCCACATGCCAGTCAACTTGTTGCGTTATTTGGACCTTGTTATCAACACCCGTTGAATTAATAGCCGCTTCATGCCACACGCCATCTTGGATGACGGTTGCGGTTTGAGCTGTACCTGTTTGCACAACCGCTGCAGCGTTAAGGCCACCCGTTTGTGAGACTAAAGTGTCTTGGGCTTGGCCTGACTGTACTACGCTAATTTCACTCACTGTACTGGCAGCAAAAGCTTGACCGCTTAAACCTGTTGCAATGGCCAAAGCAATAAGTGATTTTTTAGCTTGTGATTTCATGTGACGCTCCCTGTTTAATATTGAGTTATTGAGATTGCAGCACCATCCGCAATCTGTTGAATCGAAAAGTTGCCGCTTCCTAGTTGGTTCAGTTGCACGAGATTGTCATTGCCAATTTGTGTCACTGAAGCCGTATTTTGACCGCCGACTTGCAGTAGCTGGACTTCATTGTTTGAACCAATCTGTGTGATTAGCGCATCGTTATCATTGCCCACTTGTGTTACATCGGCCTTGTTATCGCTGCCTGACTGGAACAGTAATCCTTGGTTGGCAGTGCCTTGTTGAACCAGCTCGATAAGGTTATCGCGACCGGAACGTTCCAGTAATGCCTGAAGGGTTACGGGTAACTCGTTGACATTCAGCTCTTGTGCTGAAGTCATACAACTACAGAGCAAGATCAGCGGCACCAAAAAGCGTATAGAGGTATTTGGCACGGGTGACTCCTTGCATCAAATAGCTTGGGCTGCTTAAAGCAACTTGCATCCCAAATTCAGACCTGAAGATACGAGTCCCGTTAATATGTCGCAATTGGCCAAACGGGTATTTATTCTAGAAAGGATTAACGGAAGGTAAATGATAGCTGTATTTATATCGTATTGATTAAATAGATTTTATATGTTTATTGACGTGTTTTTATTTAAGGGGTCTAGTCTAGTTGTCCTAGTAGTTAAGTCGTATTTGTTGTGAAGCGAGTATTTGTTTTTAAACAATGCAATAACAAGTGAAGGGAAATACATCGACTATCGCGTTTGCATTTTCTTGATAAAAAAGCACGCGTTTGTGCCAGCGAGAAACTGCTGAGGAGTTTAATTAACTGTAGCAACCTATGTCATTTACCCTGTGTGCAACAACAGGCTTCTTGTCATTGCGGTAATGAATCCTAGGTTAAACAAAGGGACATTACTGTGAGCGGAAAATTAACCATTATTATGATTGAATTCCTTAATGGGGTAGAGAAAAGATTAATACTACTGTTTTATGCGAGATCAGTGCTTTTCTGGTTCTTTTAACTCTTCATGGAATGCTTCTGTACTGATTTGGCTTTTACGGTCTTGCAGTTGTTGCATCGCGCTGTTATTACTCACAGTTAACGCATTGAAGCGAGTATTGATATCGTCCATCTCGTTAATGTATTCAGGATCGGTTTTCTCTTTATTTTGCCAATAACGCTTACGTTCTAATTTCTGCAATTCACTGGCGCGCAGGATTTCAAAATAGCTATTTTCCTGCTTAAGACGATATATCTCGCCGTCGAGTAACTGCAATAATTTTTCTTTAGAAATGGTTCGACTATTCAGTAGAGTGTGTAAGGGATCGACAGGAATGTCTCTTTTATCAGAGTCTACTTCAGTCGTTATCCCTAACTGGTATTCGATTTTATGTTGGCTAAATTCCTGCGGACAAGCGGTTTGGCTAAAGACAATTTTGTCATCTTTACGGCATTTATAAATGGTATTTGCCTGTATTGCAGTGGGCAAAATAACACAAATTAGGGTGAGTATCAGTCTTGCCATGAGGCCACAAATCCTTTGTACACTTGCATAGCTATTATGATTTAATTGTTTGATTAAGCATGATAAATAATGATTGTGACGTTTACATTATTATGCCTTTATAACCGTTTTTTATTAGGCTTAACCGGCTGTTAAGCCCAATAAATTAAAGGATTAGCCATGCATCATTAGAAGGTCAAATTCACTCGTCAATGTCTGCTGCTAATCATTTACCTTAAATTAACATCTGCATCATACTATGGCGTAAATTTAGGGATAAAACCAGTTTTTTGACGCTTCAAATTTTTGGCGCTTGGATTGATTCTAAAGAAGAAAATAGCTTCTGGTCGGTCATTAGGTAAATAAAAAGGAGCGACTGCTCCTTTTTATTGTCATCCTAAAACCACCGCCTCTGGCGGTGGTGATTGTTCCTTGAGGCTATAGCCTGAATTACGCCCATGCTAAAAGAGACTTCTTATTCACCACAAGTAAGAGGAAACGAAAAGCATGGGCGATTATAGAAGTTCATCACATGTTTATTGGCGTTGCAAATATCATATTGTTTGGACTCCGAAGTACCGTTTTAAAATGTTAAAAGGAAACCTTGGTAAGGAGTTATACAGGTCAATTTAT
>NZ_JAKKRZ010000037.1:0-25500 GCF_025653725.1 Shewanella sp. SM74
TGATGGTTCAATGCCTGTTGTGGCTAGTTGGTTTACACGCACAGCAACAGGGCTGGGATAAGCATTTTCAGGCCAATACCATTGGGCATCGAACGGTACTCTCAACGATTCGCTTGGGATTGGAGGTACTCAGGCGGCCTGATTATCAAATCACGGAGAAAGAATTGCTGGCGGCCTGGGTATTATTCGCCAATCAGTTGCTCAAATATGGCTATGCTATGGCTGATTTATGAGGGGATCCTTCAGTGCATGGCACCATGTTGCGCCGATTTGGAAAGCGATTGCCGCTAAGGTTGATACCAAAACTGGGCTACCTATCGAACGCTTCGAGCCGGGTAATCCAGTGACAGAAGGCGAGCCATGCACGACTTATATTGGCCCCGCGGGTGCTGGCCATTATGTGAAAATGGTGCACAACGGTATCGAATACGCTGATATGCAGTTGATTTGCGAAGCGTATCAAATGCTGCATGACGGTTTAGGCATGAGTGCATCGGAAGTGGGCGATGTGTTTGAACGCTGGAACAAAGGCAGTTTAAACAGCTATTTGATGGGGATCAGTGCCGAAGTATTAAAACAGGTCGATCCATTAACGGGTAAACCGCTGGTGGAAATGATCTTAGATAAAGCGGGCCAAAAAGGCACGGGTTTGTGGACGGCCGTGAGCAGTTTACAAATTGGCTGTCCGGCGCCGACGATTGCTGAAGCTGTGTATGCGCGCGCCATAAGTACCCAAAAATCCTTACGTCTACAACTCAGCCAGAAATTGGCTGGGCCAAATGCACCTGTTATCGATGACGCACAAAAAGCACTGTTGATTGAAGCCCTTGAAAGCGCGTTATATTGCGCGAAAGTGTGTTGTTACGCCCAAGGCTTCCAGTTGATGGCGATGACGGCTCATGAACAAAAATGGCAGTTAGACTTTGCTGAAATTGCAAAAATTTGGCGTGCGGGTTGTATTATTCGCGCGACTTTCTTGCAATCAATCACTCAAGCCTATGAAGACAAATCTGATCTTAGCAATCTGTTGATGGCGGACAGTTTTGCGTCTGCCTTGTCTGAAAAGCAAGGCCTATGGCGCACTGCGGTAGCGACTGCGGTAATGCAAGGTATTCCAGCGCCGTGTATTAGCTCAGCACTGGCATATTACGACAGTTACCGCTGCGAAACATTACCAGCGAACTTACTCCAAGGTCAGCGTGACTTTTTCGGCTCTCATACCTTTGAGCGTATCGATACCCCAGCAGGCGAGAAATATCACTTAGATTGGAGCGCTAAAGAGCGCACCTTAGCTAAGGTTTAGTCTAAGGTTCTGCCCACTAACAAAATGAAAAACGCCCCTTATCAAGGGGCGTTTTTTTATGGTCGATGATTTTATAACGGCTTATGACTTTTTGACTTCAATTCATTTTAAGTCACTAAGTTAAATCTTAAGCTTGAATTCCTAAGTATTCAGCTCAGATGAAAAGGCGATCAGCTTTTGCCAGAGTGCTTGGGCGACAGGGCCTAAAGGTGAGTGGGGTTTTCGCATCACATAGTAATCGAGTTGAATGTTGTTTTGCCTTTCACGCAGATCCAGTGCAATCAACGCGCCCTGTTTGAGTGAATCTACAATCATATAGTGCGGCAGCTTGCCCCAGCCCATACCACTTTGAATAAGCATTTTTTTAGTGTAAAAATCATTAACATACCAACGTCGTTGCCCCGCCTGTACCCCAAACTCAATATTCGCAGTGCCTGAGCCTGTATCTTGGATCACGATTTGGTATTCATTAACGAGCTCTCGTGCGTAGGTCAGTGTCGGATGACGCTCAAGCATGCGCGGCGCGGCAACATCGAGAAGGCTACCGGAAAAAAGATAGGCTAATTCTAAATGGCTCGAACGTATGGGCTCAATTCCGCCTGCGGAGATGATGATTTCAGCTTTATCTTGATTCAGCGCTTCGAGTGCACCAGTTAAAAACTCTTGTTTGAGAATAATTTGGGTATAGGGAAACTCATTTTGAGTCAGCTCTAAAATCGGCAAAATTCGAGCGAGATTGAAAGAGGCTTCAAAAGCTAAGGTGATGCTTGCTTCGTTACCTTTGGCTAAATGCTTCGCTACTTGCTTCATTTCTTGCGCTTCATTCAGTACCCGCAGGGTATGTTGCAGCAGTTTTCGACCTTGCTCAGTGATGGCGAGTCGATAACCTTCGCGATTAAACAGTATAAGATCGAGTTGGGATTCTAACTGTTTGATACTTTGGCTAATGGCGGGTTGGGTTTTATGTAGCTTGTCACTAGCAGCTTTGAGTGAGCCCGCCTCAGCCACGGTTTTAAACATCAGCAGTTGGTCTAAGGTCACTGGGATTGCTCGCAAGTCATAAATTATTAGTTTATGAGATATTAGATTTTATTCCATATTTATTTATCTTTTATCGGCTCATAATCGATTCCATTCTCGCTCGTCGTCTGCGAATTTATGCCCAAGACTGACGGCAAATATCACGTTTAATGGGGTGTGTGCGATGCGATTTTCAAACTTATGTGATACTAAGGGTTCAAGTATCAATGGCTTAGTTGAAGAGGTTGATACACAGAAGTTATTCCTTTGTGCCAATACACTCAATCGCGCCGCTGCAACCGTCACATTGGCGATGAGCATAGTGTTTTTCATCTCGGGATTTGCCAAGTTATTTGGCGTGTCTATGTTCCATGTTCCGTTCACATTAATGAATCTTCCCACTGGTTTTGGTTATTTTATTGGTTTGATGGAAGTGATTGGTGCCCTTGGGTTGTGTCTACGTGACTACCGAGTGCTATCGGCGAGCGGTTTACTGGCGATTATGATGGGGGCGATTTATTTCCACTTTAACTATGAAGCGCCGATTAATGCACTGCCGGCATTGAGCTTATCGGCAGGACTCTTTCTGATTATTAAACTCGATGAAATTATTGAGCGTTTAGTGCGATTTCAGCGGCAGTTGGTGCAGAGTCGTTCCGCATTTTAAGCATGCATTGAAGTGTTGTGTAGAACAGTGAGTTAAGTGAGAAATGCTGAGTTTAAAGCCAGTAGTACAGATATAAGTTAATCAACACGAGAGGATTATGATGCAAGTTAACGCGAGTCGTATGCCTGTGCTATTTGTGCCCCATGGTGGTGGCCCTATGCCTTTGCTCAATGATGTTAATCATAGGGAGTTGCGTGCATTTTTAACTTCAGTAACAGCGCCAATGCCAACTCCGAAGGCGATTGTGTTGATCACTGCCCATTGGGAAGAATCTGTGGTGGCTTTGTCGAGTAGCCCAAAGCCAAGTATTTTGTATGATTACTATGGATTTCCACCTGAGGCTTATCAGCTGACATATCCTGCACCCGGTGAGCCAGAATTAGCCGTACAGATTGCGAATATGCTCGCGGATAAGGGCATCGCCGCCCGCTTAGATAGCGAACGCGCATTTGATCACGGTACCTTTGTACCACTTAAGTTAATGTATCCTGAGGCGAATATTCCTGTGGTGCAGATGTCGTTAGTCCACAGCCTCGATCCTAAAACCCATATAGCGATTGGGGAGGCTTTAGCGCCGCTGCGGGACCAAGGGGTGTTGATCGTGGGGTCTGGCATGTCGTTTCACAATATGCGGGCTTTTTTCTCAAGCGATCTCACAGTGCAAAGCCGCAGTGCAGAATTTGATCATTGGTTGACGCAAACTTTAACGGCAAGTGTTAGTTTTGCCGAGGTAAAAACAGCATTAACTCATTGGCAATCAGCCCCTGAAGCGCGTTTCAGTCATCCGCGGGAAGAGCATTTATTACCGCTACATGTGTGTTTTGGTGCAGGCCATAATGGTTCATCCCATGCCGAACGCAACTTTAATGGTATTTTGTTAAACACTTTGATCTCTGGTTATATTTGGCAATAAATGGGGGTAGGATTTCCCTCGTCGATAATAAGCCAAATTGAAGTCGTGCAGCATCCAATAAAAAAGGTTCGTATCTATCGAAGATATGAACCTTTTTATATTCAGCATTGAGCTGTGGTGTAGCATTAGCTTAGCGGATTTACTCTTATGCGGTAAAAACTAAACCCACGCTAAACAAGGTACTGAAAATCATGGTTAACTTAGCTGTGCGGCCGAGTAACGGATTTAAGGCTTCACCAGAAACCGCATAAAAATCGCTACTGAGTTTACGGGCAATAAGCAGAGATAATCCCGCAAGTAGTACTGGTAAACCGGGTAGAATACCGAATAAAAAGCCAGCGATGACTAGGCCAAAGGGCAAATAGATTAAGGCTTGATAAAGCACTTTTGCCTGAGCTTCGCCGATACGTACCGCTAGAGTATGCTTGCCCGCTTGGGTGTCGGTACGGATGTCGCGAGTGTTATTCACCAACATAATCGCAGCGTTAAATAAGCCAATTGCACAGCCTAATAACCAAGCATTAATAGTCGTATCGCCTGCCTGCAAATAATAACTGCCCACCACTGCAACTAAGCCAAAAAAGACAAATGCCGCTACTTCACCGAGCCCATGGGAGGCGAGGGGATAGGGGCCACCACTGTAGCCAAGAGCACCTAAAATAGCGGCTGCGGCGAGAATGGCGATGGGCCAGCCTCCGTGCCAAATCAGATATGATCCCACGGCAAGCGCCATTAAGAGACAAAATATCATGGCATTGCGAACGCTTGTTGGTGAAATTAACCCACTTTGAGTCACGCGAACGGGCCCTAAGCGCTCGTCTGTATCTATGCCGTTTTTAAAATCAAAATAGTCGTTAGCGAGGTTGACGGCGATTTGTAATAAGACAGCACACAACATTGAAGTGGCAGCGATTAACCAGCTGTAACTCTCAAGATGCAGGGCGAGAATGTTGCCTATCAGTAGGGGACCTATGGCCGCGGGTAGCGTACGGGGTCTTATTGCTAAAATCCAAGGATTCATGGCGTCCAGTCATTATTGGTAAATGGGAATGGTACCGAGCAAGGGCTCAATTAGCGCATAGCATAACAAGATTTAACACGAAAGTGAGCACTATCTAATAAACGCATTTAACAGAGTTTGAATTGGCGCACATATGTTCACTGATGCAGGATGAGATTTGTCGTTAAGTTCAAAGAAAATCAAAAAAGTCTGTGTTTCCATAGTTAATGTTGATGGAGGCTTTGTGCTGTCCATGACATAGGCGTAACGCTAAATACTCTGTTTAGTAGATAGCATAGGCGGTTGTTACCCTATGCTCGTTATTTTTTGCCGCTACAACAATGCCGATAAGGACATATTTGGATGCGTTTTGACAATAAGGTGGCATTAGTCACTGGGGCTGCGGCTGGGTTAGGTCGAGCGTATGCCATCATGTTGGCTGAACGGGGGGCAAAAGTGATACTCGTCGACCAGCCGTTATCGTCTTATGAGTCAATTTCCACCGACGGCGCTCAGACGAGCCAAGCCAACTTAGAATTAATGCAGACCTATTGCAGCATTATTAAACTTGGTGGAGATTGCATTTATTTTGTGCTTGATGTGAGTCAGCGAAATGAAGTGAACTGCATGATCGAAGAGGTGATCCTACGCTGGCATCGCATTGATATCTTGATTAATAACGCGGGCGTTTATGGTGCTTGTCCCTTTGAGCACATTAAACTTGAGCAGTGGCAACGGCAATTGGATGTCGATCTCAATGGCAGCTTTTATCTCACTCAAGCTGTTTGGCCTTATATGCAACAACAGCATTTTGGCCGGATAATGATGACAACGGGAGCCTCGGCCTTGTTCGGTGACTTGCACCAAGTTGGTTTTAGTGCAAGCAAGATGGCGCTGGTCGGGATGGTGAATAGCTTATCATTAGAAGGTGAAATTCATAATATTCGAGTCAATAGTTTATGCCCTCAGGCCGTAACCGCGATGACGGCCAAACATTTAGCGAGTGCGATTCAGCCGCTATTTTCCTTTGAATCATTAACTGCTACTACGGCTTTCTTGGTGAGTGAACAGGCGCCAAATGGTCAACATCTACTCGCCGGAGCGGGCAGTGTTAGCCACGGCATGTTTGTCGAGTTTCAGCCTATGTATTTTAATGAAGGTCTTTTTACGCCAGATAACCTCGCGCAGCAGTGGCCACAGTTACACCAATCCTTCCCCGTGACTTTGCACTCCTGTGGAGAGGATAAGGTTTTGTCTTGGTCTAAGTTAAGTGCGCTAGAACATCACATTAAAATCGATTGATTCATCATGCTTGTATTTGAACTAAGCCTGCATCTATAGCGATTTAAATGCAGTAAGTGGCTCAATAAAGCCGTAAATGCTAACCACAATAAATAACATAGATAATCCAGCGTGCCTCGTTTAATTCCTCACCGTTGGAGTGATGATTTGATTGTGAATAATCGATAGAAGACTGGTCAGCTTAAGGCTAACTGAGTTACCCTTTAAGATTAATTGCTAATTACGCAGTAGGATCCCATGAGTCAGGTATTAGACGATCTTTTATCATTACTTTCCCTTGAGCAAATTGAAATTGGCCTCTTTCGTGGTCAAAGCCAAGATCTGGGTTTTGGGCATGTGTTTGGTGGTCAAGTGATGGGCCAAGCACTGAGCGCCGCAAAACAGACTGTAGCTGCTGAGCGTAAGATCCATTCATTACATTCTTACTTTTTACGTGCAGGTGACGAGAAGTTGCCGATTGTTTATGAAGTGGAAAATATGCGTGATGGCGGTAGTTTTAGCGCTCGTCGGGTTAGTGCAATTCAAAAAGGTCGCCCCATTTTTCATATGACCTGCTCCTTCCAAGAACCTGAGGAAGGCTTTAGTCATCAAGCCGCTATGCCGCAAGTGCCCGGACCTGAAGGTTTGTTGAATCAGCAGGAATTGGCGCTGACGATGCGGGATAAAGTACCGCCGAGCATACTTGAAAAGTTTATGGCCGATGCGCCAATTGAGATGCGATTGGTCAATCCACTGCACCCTTTTGCGCCTAAAGAAACCGAGCCGTACCGTTATGTTTGGATGAGGGCTAATGGTCCTATGCCAAATGATGCCCATATCCATGAATATTTACTCGCCTATGCCTCAGACTTTAACTTTTTAGTCACGGCAGCTCAGCCCCACGGTGTATCCTTCTTAAGTCCTGGGGTACGAATGGCGACGATCGACCATGCGATGTGGTTCCACCGCCCGATTAATATGGGAGAGTGGTTGCTTTACAGTATCGATAGCCCTAATGCTAGCGGTGGCAGAGGTTACGTCAGAGGGCAGTTTTTCAATCAACAAGGCGAGTTAGTGGCTTCTTCTACCCAAGAAGGCCTGATACGCATGGTAAAAGGACGTTAGTATGTATCTGAAAATAAAATCGTTTATATTGTTCTCTCTCATGGCTGTCTTGCTCAATGGCTGTGTGACTGTAACACCTGATCAACCGATTATCATCAATGGCGCCGCTGGCTATCTAGAGAAGATCCCATTACCTCAAGGCTGCCAAATCATTATTGCCATTATTGATTTGAATACTCCAGGTGTCGTCGTCGCACAAAAAACCTTCAATATCGCCAGAGCACCTGTGCCATTTAAATTTACACTGCCCGCTAAATCGATCGATAAAAGTATCCAATATGGGGTGGTGGCGATGATCAAGTTTCAAGACCAAGTGATTTTCCAAACCTATGACAGGTTCCCAGTTATCAATAATGATAAGTTCACGACAGAAGTGCTAATGAAAGCGGTTATGGCGAATTAACCACTGGCCATAACTGCAATAATATTGTTTTTATATTGATGAAGATTTAGCCCTTTCAATTCGATATTGAAAGGGCTTTTTTGTGGTCAATAATCCGCTTGCTATGCTGTAAATGTGAGATTAAGTATTAATTTGTTCTATACAGGATTAAGAATATTAATGCATAAGTTAGTTAATTTTTATAAGGGGTATCATTTTGTAAAATATTATACAAATACAAAATGCATACAATTTGTTAATTTAACGTTTCTTTTTTTGTGCTCTATTATTTCAATTTATGGTGTTTTGTGTTTATTTTGTAACTAATGATATTTATAAAAAAGAGTATTTATTTACGGGGATTTATTCTGTTTAACCTAATGCTATTTTTGAGCCGACACTTAAAGGTTAATTTTAACGCTATGATTTAATGTTTATTATTTGTTTTTATCGACTTTATACTACGACTTATCGTTGGGACATAAAACAGTCTGATAAAGGTTCTATGGATTTATTTTAACAAGGTATGAGGTTGTTCATCATTTACTGAATTGCGTTCTGTTAATTTGCTGTTTTAATTTGTATCATCGCGTGTTACAAATTGTCGCGATAAAACTCAGTGATCATCATCACAGTAAATTGAATGGTTATTCATAAAAAATGTCAGTTACGGGTGATGTTTTTGGTTGTCGCAGCGTTTTCATGCCACCCAAACCTGAGTTTTATAAATCATACAACTTATAAGAATTAGGGAAGTTACAATGAAAACTAAAATAGCATTAGCAGTGTCTATGGCACTGTTATCGTCGGCGGCAAATGCACAAACCGTATTATCACCTACGGGTGAAACCTTGCAGTTAGATATTCCAAGTGAATTACAAGTCACTTCATTACGCGGTAACGCTGCCGGAGCTGAGGTTAAGTTTGTACCAGAAGCAGATTTAGGTGAGGGTGAATATACTTATATCGTTCGTTTACGCGATAGTTCGGTTGCTAATTACCAAGGAACTATTCCAGGATTGAAAGCGACTAGTTCACAAAGAGTGCAGGTAAACGGTACTTCAAAAGTTGCTGTGAACGGCAAACTTGATGCTTCTAAAGCTGAAGTCAAAAGTTATGTTAGTTATTTGAAAGTAAAACAGAACCGATTTTTAGCTAACGCGAGTGCTGCTATTGGCACCAATCTGCAACCATTAACGACATATCAGTATGCGTTAAACGGTATGGCGGTTCGCATGACTCAAGCTCAAGCGAAGAAAATGGCTGAGTTACCTGAGGTTGCGTTTGTTGAGCGCGAGCGCATGGAGCAAATGGAAACCGATGTCAGTCAAGCGCTTATCGGTTCTCCTAATGTATGGGATGGCAGTGCGACGGGCACGAAAGCCATGGGGGAAGGCGTGATCGTCGGTATTATCGACTCAGGTATTAACTCAGATCATGCTTCATTCGCTGATGTTGGCCAAGATGGCTATGACCACACAAACCCATTAGGTCAAGGCATCTATATTGGTGATTGTAAAACTGATTTCGCGAGCATGTGTAATGACAAGTTGATTGGAGTTCGCAGTTACTCTGAGATAACAAATAACTACGACGATGCAAAAGTGTTTGGTGACACCCCTCCAGCTAAAAATGGTGAGGATTACGGTGGGCATGGTACTCACGTTGCGAGTACCGCAGCAGGTAACATCCTAGTGAATGTGCCTTATGTGCAAGGTGAAACAGGTAAGTTAGAAAGCGATGGCATTGCGACAGGCCTTGAATTTAAACAAATCTCAGGTGTTGCACCACATGCAAACATTATAGCTTATCAAATTTGTAATCCGGGTAATGCGGGCGACACTTATTCTGGCTGCCCGACCGCACCGATTTTAAAAGCCTTAGATGATGCGATTAAAGATGGCGTCGATGTGCTGAACTTTTCTATCAGTGGCGGTGGAAACCCGTGGAATAGTGCGACGGAACAAGGCTTTTTAGCCGCGCGTAATGCGGGGATTTTTGCTGCAGTGGCTGCGGGTAACACACGTGCCGCGACAAACACGAGCCCTGCGATTAATCAAATACCTTACTCTACGCCTAAAAATGCACCTTGGTATACTTCGGTCGCTAACTCGACTCATCACCGTGACATAGTACGCGCCGTGGAATTTAATGGTAAAAACTATCATTACACTGCTGGTTCTGGTCCGGTTCAAACTGAAGTGCTCAAAGGTGTTCCCCTTTATGCTGGCGCAATTGATGCGACCAATTTTGAAGCCTGTAAACCGTTCCCAGCAGATGCCTTTAAAGACAAGATCGCCGTTTTAAGACGCGGTGTTTGCTCATTCGATATCAAAGTGGCCGCAGCAATGGAAGCTGGCGCTAAGGGTGTGATTGTTTTCAATAGAGATGGTGAAAATAATGCGCGTCTGACTATGTCGGGGCTGGATAAATTGAATATTCCAGCGGTATTTATTGGTGATATTGATGGCTTAGAATTGATTGCTGCTATGGCGGCAAATCCTGCTCTTGAAATCACGCTGTCTCCAACCCCTAAAGTTGCCAGTAAAGAAGCGGATGTTTTATCTGCCAGTTCATTGATTGGACCTAACCTGACTAACGATGTACTCGTACCCTATGTCGCTGCACCGGGCAGTGACATCTACGCTGCTTATTCCGACCAACAGTTTGGCCATGATGAGACAGGTACAGATCCTGCTGATTTCACTTTGATGTCAGGTACTTCAATGGCGAGTCCTCACGTTGCAGGTGCTGGTGCGTTACTTAAATCGCTGCATAAGGATTGGACGCCAGACAACATTCGTTCTGCGCTAATGATGACGGCAACGACAGCCCAAGCCATGAAAAAAGCCGATGGTAAAACCGTTGCGGATCCGTTCGACGTAGGAGCCGGTCGTATTCGTGTTGATTTAGCGGCAAAAACGGGCTTAGTGATGGATGAAAGTGCCTTAAACTACGAGATTGCTAACCCTACAACAGGTGGCGATCCACGTAAGCTAAACATTCCAAGCATGGCTGATTCACGTTGTATTGATACTTGTACTTGGACACGTATTGTTACTGCAACGGCTGATGGTAGCTGGACTGCAAAAGGCGTTTCCGCAACGGATAAATTCGCGTTAACTGTGACGCCAGAAAGCTTTAATCTCAAAAAAGGTGAAAGCCAAACGATTACAGTGACTGCGAATGTGACTGACGTCGGTGCAAGTTGGGGCTTTGGTAACTTAGTATTAACGTCCGATACTTTCCCAACGGCTAATATGCCGATCGTAGCTAAGATAGCTAAACGCGATTTACCTGCTTTGGTTAATGTTTCAGCCTCACGTGATGCAGATGAACGTAATTTGGCGCACTTGAAAGCGATTGATCTACCGGGTGTTGCGGCGACAGTGACTGCACTTAAATTAAGCGCTACTTATGAATCAAGTGTGAAACAGGATTCAAATACTGGTAGTGCATTTGATGATTTGGCCGATGGCGTAAAAGTATTTAGCTTTAATGTTGAAGATAAAGCTTTATATTTCAATGCATCAATCGGTAATACAACCTCTCCTGACTTAGACATGTTTGTGATACTCGATAAGAAAGACGGTAGCAAGCTTTCTATCGCGGCATCTTCTGCGTTTGGCGGTTCAAAGGAAAGTGTATCCATTAAGAACCCAGTGAAGGGTGAGTATATTGTTGTTGTACAAAACTATCAGGCATCTGCAGCCGATGCGGATGATGCCTTTAGTTTGAAACAAGTAACCTTATACGATGAAGCGGGTGATAACTTAACTGCAAATCTTACGGGTGATCATAAAGATTTCAATGTCAACTTAGCATGGAAACAAGCGATGCTAGTGGGAGATGCTGGCATAGCTATGCTGACGCTGACCACCACTGATGACAAAGTCGCACCTGTTAAAATTCCGGTCGTATTTGAGCGCGTTAGTGATGACGTATTACCTCCTCTAGGCAGTACTGTTTCTGGTGAATTAACACCTGGCACCGCTAAAGTGATGAAAACACGTATTGAAGCGAACAAAACGCAAGAAACCCGTGTTTACACCCTAGAGGCGTTATTACCAGAAGGTCATGAAGTGGCTAATATTAGCCATCAAGGTGCGCAAGTGGGCAATAAGATCACTTGGACTATCGAAATGGCTTCTGCTGCTGCGGCATTAGATGTCACCTTTGACTTAGTGCCACGTAAGGCGAGTCAAGGCAACATAGTGGCATTGACCAACAAAGTGAATAACGACTCGGCTGAAATCTTAAAGCAGGAGTATCAATTTGATGTTCCAGAAGTGGCGCCAGTCGCTGTGATTGAAGCTCCTGCCACTGTCCAAGAAGGTAAACCTTTGTTCATCGATGCGAGTAAGTCGTCGGATGCCAACAATGATCCTTTGACCTACAAATGGACTCAGTTAGGGGGCACCAGCTTTAACTTTGACGCTAATGCGGCCAAGCTTAATCTCGTCGCACCAAACGTGAGTGGCTCTGCTCAGACGGTTTCATTCCAACTGACAGTATCTGATAACCACGGCAATAAAGATTCAAGTGTTGTGTCTGTATCTGTGACTGAAACACCAGCCAAGAAAGATGATGGTGGTGCCTTAGGTTGGTTAAGCTTGTTGTTGCTACCTTTTGCTTTTGGTCGTCGTAAACAAGGCTAAACCCTCAGAGTAAAATCGGAAGGTTTAATGGTAAGAGAGAAGGGCTGATATTGATATCAGCCCTTTTTGTATTTGCTGGTTTGTGTTAGCGATTTGACATTAAAAAATCGACAAAGGCGCGGTCTGCTTGGCTGACGGGGCGCTGCTTTTTCCATGCAATATGGAGGTTTAAAAATACCGGTGGATCGAAGGGTTTGGCTAAAATGTCATCTTTTGAGCTTATCGCCATCTCAAGTACACTGGTGATCCCAAATCCTTGGGAAACAATCTGTTTAATCAGATTAATCAAATTGGTCTCGAAGGCAATATTGGGCTTTTTGCCTAATTCTTTGGCTTGAGAGAGTATCCACTCTCGGTGGAAATAACCTGTTTTGAACATCACTAATTCATGGTCGAAAAAGTCATGTAGACTCACAGCGCTATGTTCCGCTAAAGGGTGTTCGGCACCCATAGCGATCACCATTTGCTCACGGATCAACAACTGACTATCAAATTCGGGCTGTAGGTCTTGGGCGGTAATGATCGCAATATCCACTTCTTCCTGTTGCAACATGCGCAGTGCATCCCGTGTCCCGCCTTCAAACAGTGATAGTTTCAATTCGGGGTATTTATGCCGAAAAGCCATTAAGCGCGAGGGGAGATAGAAAGAACCCAGCATGCCCGGCACGGCAATGCGGACCTCTCCCGAGGTGAGATTGGCCATGGCACGGATTTGCGCTTCGGCCTGCTTAACTTGTTTTAGGATCAAAGTGGCGTGTTGATGCAGGACTATACCTTCGGCCGTGAGTGTGAGCAGTTTATCATTCTTGTTGCTCGTACGATTGACTAAGGTGACGCCGAGTGCGACCTCTAAGCGTTTAATACTTTGGCTTAACGCGGGCTGAGCCATATTCAGTTTCTTGGCTGCGGCGGTAAAGCTGCCGGTATTGGCAAGGGCATCTAAATGTTTGAGTTGGCGAATATCCATTAATCGGGCTCGTACTATTTTATCAGTGGCAAGATGTGTACTTTTGGCGCACTATTTCTATAACAAAAATCAATGATTACGATAGATATTATCTATTATTGTTATGTTATGCCCAGTGATAATCTTTGTCTATCCTATGAGTGATACTTGGTCGAGGCTCCCGTGCAAGCCGTATTAGATACTATGATTGACAATAAACAGCGTGACACCCGATTGATGTGGGCGCTCTGCGTCGCTTCAGTGGTGGTCTATATCAACTTGTATTTAATGCAAGGCATGTTGCCGCTGATTGCGGAACATTTTGCGGTATCAGGCTCTAAAGCAACCTTGATCCTGTCGGTGACCAGTTTTTCCTTAGCCTTTTCATTGCTCTTGTATGCGGTACTGTCAGATCGTATCGGTCGACACACTCCAATCATTGTCAGCTTGTGGTTATTGGCATTGTCTAACTTACTATTAATTTGGGCACCGGATTTTAATGGGTTAGTGCTAGTACGATTGCTACAAGGTGCATTACTCGCTGCCGTACCTGCGATTGCCATGGCGTACTTTAAGGAGCAATTATCACCAAGCACTATGCTGAAAGCCGCAGGCATTTATATTATGGCGAACAGTATTGGCGGGATTGTTGGACGTCTGCTCGGTGGTTTAATGTCGCAGTTTTTATCTTGGCAAGAATCTATGTGGTTGCTGTTTCTAGTGACGTTAGCGGGGGTGGCTTTAGTGAACTATTTGCTGCCTTCACTTGCCGATGCGCAGTCGATGTCACCCAGTAACACTGAGCCTTCCTTATCAAAACGCGCCCGTTTAGCGCAAGATCTTCATGGCTTTAGTCATCATCTCACCGATGCGCAAATGCGTTTGGTCTACGCAATTGGCGGCTTGACCTTTATGATGATGGTGAATCAATTTAGCTTTATTCAACTGCATTTGATGGCTCCACCCTATGAATGGAGTCGTTTCCAAGCCACCTTGATTTTTCTGTGTTATTCCAGCGGGACTATTGCGTCGTATTTCACTGCGAAATGGCTCGCCAAATTTGGTCAACATAAGTTGTATCAGTGGTCTTGGTGCGTGATGTTGCTCGGCAGTTTACTGACCCTGTTTGATACGACCTTAACCATCAGCTTAGGTTTTTTAATGACCGCCTGTGGGTTCTTCCTTACCCACAGTTGCTGTAATTCCTTTGTTGCAATGCGGGCCAGTCGTGATCGAGCTAAGGCGACGTCACTCTATTTATGTTGTTATTACTTAGGTGCTGCGATTGGCGGCCCTTATTTGATGATGTTTTGGCATGAGGCGCAGTGGCGCGGTGTGGTGATGGGATCGTTAACCTTATTAGCCTTGATCGCCTTAGCAATCACCCGTTTGCATTACCATCAAACTCATGTCAAACGGGCGTTAGTCTAAAGCTTAAATATGTCCTTTAGTCATCGGAATTAATGTATTGTTTGCGGTCTAAATCGTATTTACGCATTTTGTCGTAGAGGGTTTTGCGGGGCAGTTCTAGCTGCTCCATGGTCTGCTTAATACTGCCCTTGTTGTGGCTAAGTGCTTCTTCAATCAGTACCCGTTCAAAAAACTCTACCCTTTGTAGCAGGGACATACTCGAGTGCAGGCTTGGAGTATTGCCTAACGTGCCAGCAAAGGCGGCTTCTCCGCCCAGTAGCACAAAGCGTTCGGCGAGATTACGTAACTCACGCACATTGCCTGGCCAGTCGTGGGAAGTAAGTATCGCGTTTTGCTCCGCATTTAAGGCAATAAGCGCTTTGTGATAGCGTGCCGATGCGACGCGGGCAAAGTGTAAAAAGAGTAACGGAATATCTTCACGGCGATCTCTCAGGGGAGGGATGGGCACAGTCACCAGATTTAAGCGATACAACAAGTCTTGGCGAAATTCCCCGGTGTCACACAGACCTTTTAAATCGACTTTTGTAGCCGCTATCACGCGAATATCTAAGTTGATGCTCTTGTTAGAACCTAAACGTTCAACCTTACGATCTTCAAGCACTCGCAGCAGTTTTACTTGCAGCGACAGTGGCGTACTCTCAATTTCATCTAAAAATAACGTGCCACCATTGGCATATTCAAATTTGCCAATGCGCATCTTATCGACACCAGTAAAGGCCCCCGCTTCGGCGCCAAAGAGTTCACTTTCAATCAGGTTTTCGGGGATTGCACCACAGTTGATGGCGACAAAGTTGGCTTGGTTGCGGCTGCTGTGGTCGTGTAAATAGCGGGCGACAAGTTCTTTACCTGTACCTGTTTCGCCTTCAATTAACACATCCGCAGGCGTATCTATCACTTGCGTTATGATGTGGCGCATACGGTTGATGCCGACACTGTTGCCCAAAATACGAGGGCCCGGTACGCTTTGGCTTTCGAGATCCTTTTTAAGCTTGCGGTTCTCTAAGGTTAGACTGCGTTTTTCTAAGGCGCGTTTAACCACATCGAGTATATGTTCGTTATTAAAGGGTTTTTCAAGAAAGTCGTAGGCGCCTTGTTTTAAGGCATTGACTGCCATGGCAATATCACCAAAACCAGTGAGTAGGACGACGGGGAGATCGGGATCTTGCAGACGGATTTGTTGCATTAAGCTGATGCCGTCTAATTGTGGCATGTTGACATCCGATATCACCATTCCCGCCCAATCTTTATGCAGCAACTTAGCGATACCTTTGGGTTCTGTGGTGGCGAGCGCCTTAATGCCCTCCAGTTCAAATAGTTGAACGAGAACTGTGCCTATGTGCGGCTCATCGTCGATGATGAGAACAGAATAATCTTGAATTGAATTGGGCACACTCATAAAACTAACGTTCCTCGAGCAAGTAAATAGGTAAAATAATCTGGAAAATAGCGCCACCTTCTTCGGCATTGGCAACGTTAATTTGGCCTTGCATGGATTCGATAATACGTTGTGAAATCGATAAGCCTAGCCCCAATCCGTGCCGTTCGTTGGTGGTAAAGTAGGGTTCGAAGATTTTCTCCATTTGGCTTTCACGCACACCAGGGCCCGAATCTTGGATACTGATGCAAAACTTATCTTCACTGGTCACGCGGATAACCAATTGGCGTTTAACCGATTGTTGCATAGCGACAATGGCGTTGCTCATAATGTTGACAAACACTTGTTGTAATCTAACCTTATCCCCCCAAACCTGATAGTTGCCGTTGGGTAATTGCACATCGAGTTCAACACCCTGTTTATCAATTGCAGGTTGAACTATGGTCAGGGCTTGCTTGATACAGCGGCCAATATCGGTTGCGCTATCAGCGCCTTGGCTCTTGCGGGTAAAGCTTTTAAATTGCCCAACAATATCGGCTAATCTGTCGGTAAGTTCAATAATAATCTTGATATTATCCAGTGCCTTATCTTGCATATCACGGGCGAGAAAAGTTTGGGTATTTTGGGCATAGCTGCGAAGTGCCGCGAGTGGTTGATTGAGTTCATGGTTAATACTGGCGGATAAACTGCCTATTACTGTCAGTTTTGCCGCTTGAATGAGTTCATCTTGAGTATCTTTGAGCTGATTGTTGGCCTGCTGTAAGTCCTGAGTGCGTTCTTCAACTCGCTGTTCTAAAAGGCTTTGCGCTAGTTGCATTCGGTGTAGATTGCGACGGCGCTCGGCGTTAAATAGGATGCTGAGTGCCAGCAAAAGATAAATACTAGCTGACAGTAACATCAGCGCGGGCAAAGAGGTCAGTAAAGGTTTGATTGGCGCTAAGATGTGTACTCGCCAGCCTGCCTTAGCCATTGATTGGTGGATGTCCATGTATTGTTCATGGTCTGTACCCGTTTGCAGTTGGTAGAGCATAGCTTGACTACCACTTTCATAGGGCGGCTTCATCAACAACTCTCCTATGGGACGTTCTGCATAGCGTTTAGAGGCATTAAGGGCATATTGCTTGGCTTGGGTAAGCGGGGTTAATGACTTTAACCGCCATTCATCGATACTGGAAATAAAGACGATATCTTCAGGATCACTGATAAGGAACTGATACTGCCCCGCAATTGCGATACTGGTACTTTGTTGCTCTATGTCGGCAATGTTAACTTTGACTATGATGGCCCCAAGTATGCCTTTACCACCTTGTTGATAAATAGGGTAAGAGAAATAAAATCCGCGCTTATCTGAGCTGGTACCCACTGCGTAATAACGGCCTAGATTGCCCGAGATAGCATCTGTGTAATAGGGTCTAAAGGAGTAGTCCTTGCCAATAAAGGAAAAACTTTGTTGCCAGTTACTGGCGGCAATGGCGATACCTAAGGCATCAATCAGATAGATATCGGATGCTTCGGTGACATGCTGAATTTCTTCGAGATATAAATTAAGCTCTTGGACTTTATCAGGATTCTGCTGGTCGTTCAGGACATTGGCGAGCATTGGGTTAGTCGAGAGCACGTGGGGAATACTTTCGTAGCGCGATAGTGCACCATCGAGAAAACTGACTAATTCCTTTAGTTGTTTCTCCGATTGCTTTTGGATCTCGATTTTACCTTGATGCAAATGCACCCAGTAGGTCAGTTTGAGGGTTGCAAATAGGCCTGCAAGTAACACAACGGTCAGAAAGAGGCGTTTCTTGGCCTTAGGCGTCATGGGCAACATGGTGGTTATCCTGATAAAGCAACGGGATCAATAACGGATACTGCGCATAATAAAACAAAGCGAGCCTGACTAGGCTCGCTTAAAATCTATCTGTAATCAAGGGGTAATCTCACAACCTTGAATTGCAGACTAATATCCACGCATCGAATCCAACCATTCAGGTAAGAAGAGTGAAATCTGTGGTACGTAAGTAATCAGGGCTAAGAAGGCTAGCATCACGAGTAACCAAGGCAGAACCGACTGAATCACCCAACCAATACTGCGCCCCGTGATCCCCGCGGTGACAAAGAGATTGAGTCCCACCGGCGGCGTTAGCATACCGATCTCCATGTTCACGACCATTATGATACCTAAGTGGATAGGATCTATGCCTAATTGCGTTGCAATAGGGAACAGAATTGGCGCCATAATGAGTACAATCGCCGATGGCTCCATAAAGTTACCGGCAGCAAGCAACAGTAAGTTAACGATGATCAGGAATCCCCAGGCGGGTAAACCCATGCTAACAATATACTCAGCAATAATGTGAGGGATACGTTCTGTGGTTAATACATGCGCAAATAGCATAGCGTTAGCTATGATAAACAGCAGCATGATACTGACCTTGGCACCATCGCGCACAACATGACGTATGTCTTTGTCGATAGGCGTTTTAATCAGTCCTAAGAACATATGGCCTAAGTTACGCGCAGTTGCTTTGGCTAAGTTTTCACCTTGATTACGCCATGCCACGTCTTTTAATGGCCCGATATCACGGTAGCCAAATACCGCAATAAGGTAAGCATAGACACAAGCCACAGCTGATGCTTCGGTTGGGCTAGCGACGCCACCATAGATAGAGCCTAATACGATAAAGATGAGTGCTAATCCACCCATTGCCTTGGCACTTGAAATCCCCAGTTGTTTAACGCCAGGAAAAGGACGTGAGGGCAAGTTTTTAAAGCGGGCAACGATATAAATGACGATCATCAATATAAATCCCATCATTAAACCTGGGATTAAGCCTGCCATAAACATTTTTGCAGCCGACACTTCAGTTGCTGCGGCATACACTAACATGACGATTGAAGGTGGGATCAAAATCCCGAGAGTTCCAGAGGTCGTGATCACGCCTGCAGCAAATTTTTCGGGATAACCTGCTTTTACCATGCCGACTATGACGATAGAACCAATTGCCGCAACAGTCGCAGGAGATGATCCAGAAACCGCAGCAAACAGCATACACGCCATAACGGATGCCATTGCTAATCCACCACGGACATGTCCAATACTGTCCATGGCAAAATCGATAATCCGTCTAGCGACACCACCCGTTGATAGGAAGGCGGATGACAGAATAAAGAAGGGGATAGCGAGTAAAGTGTAATGCTCTGATGAAGACTCATACAGCTTGAGTGCAACTGAAGCTAAGGAGTCATTCGAGAACAATAAAATCGTCAGCATGCTGGAAAAACCTAATGCGATAGCGATAGGCATACCGAGAAACATACATACGAATAGGGCGGTAAATAGGGTTGCAATAGCCATTATTTAGCCTCCTTTTGGTCAGAGACTGGATCTACTTTAGCGTTTTTAGCGCTCTCATCGATTAAATGCATACTTTCTTTCGCTTCATCGGCAAATTGGAAGCCTGAGACTTGGTCACGCAGAATGGCGATAAAGAGTTCGACGAAACGCCAAGTCAACATAAAAAAGCCAATGATTAAAATACTTTGAGATAACCAAATCGGTATTGCGCCATCTTCAATATCGATTTTTAAAGTGTTCCAAGCAAAATCTGGATCGAGGCTTTTTAATATAAATTGTGGGAAATGTATGTCTTCCATAGGCAAACCGATTTGATACATTTGGCTTAAGTAATCCCAACTGCCTTTTAAAAAGAGTCCGCAATAGACGATACAAACAAAGGCGGTAATAAGAGATACTATCTTTTTAGCCTTTGGCGCTAAATTTTTAACAAACGCATCGACACCAATATGGGCACCGACTTTAACCCCATAGGACATACCAAATAACACAAACCAACCGCAAAAGGTTAATGTAAGTTCTTGGATCCAAAGAAAACCCGTGTTGAAGAAGAAGCGAGCGACGACTTCTGAAAACACTAACAGCGTCATCAGAGTGATCAATAAATTGAGCACACCTTCTTCAACATAACCAAATATTCGCGATATCACAGCCATAATCCCCTCGCTGAAATGGCCGCCTAAGCTCGGTTGAGCTTAGGCGACTATCATCATTATTATTTATTTGCAGCTACAGCAGCATCAATCACATCTTTACCTATTTGATCTTCAAACTTAGCCCAAACAGGTTTCATTACCTCAACCCATTTTTGACGTTCAGCAGGAGACAGAGTCACTAACTGTGAACGTTTAGAATCAAGGATTAACTGTTTGTCTTCATTGTCTTTTTCAGCAGCAATCTTGTTACCTAATGCGATAGATTCGTCTAAAGCTTCTTTGATGATCTTACGTTTGTCAGCAGGTAGACCTTTCCAGAAAGTGTCAGAGGTCACGACCATATAGTCGAGAACACCGTGATTACTTTCAGTGATTTGGCTTTGCACTTCATAGAACTTTTGTGAATAAGTATTTGACCAAGTGTTTTCTTGACCATCGATAGCGCGGGTTTGAAGTAGGGTAAATACTTCAGAGAAAGGTTTTTTCACAGGGATTGCACCAACAGCATCAAACTGGGCTGCTAGAACATCAGATGCCATAACGCGGAATTTTAAGCCTTTTGCATCAGCAGGATTTTTAAGTGGTGTGTTAGATGAGAACTGTTTCATACCATTGTGTAAATAACCCAGACCGACAATCCCTTTACGGCTCATGGAGTTCAGTAATGTTTGACCAGCTTCACCTTGTTGGAAACGGTTCACGGCATCCATATCATTGAATAGGAAAGGTAAATCGAATATTTGTAGACGTTTAGTGTAACGCTCAAACTTTGAGAGTGAAGGCGCGACAAATTGTACGTCGTTTAACAGCAGTGCCGCTAGTTCGTTGTTATCCCCAAATAACTGTGAGCTAGGAAATACACTGACTTTGTATTCACCTGGTAAACGTTGTTCAACGAGTTCTTTAAATTTAAGTGCCATTTGGCCTTTAGGTGTGTTTTCTGCCACTACGTGTGAAAACTTAATTTCAATCGGTTCTGCAAATACGTTAAAACTGGTCGCAAATACGGAGGCAACAGCGAGCATTTTGACTAAGGTTTTGAGTGGACGGGTCAATCCAGTTTGTTGATTCAATATCATCTTGAGTTCCTTTTTCTGTTGTTAGGATTTGTCCTCAGTCTTGGTTAGTTTGTTACCAAGTTTGAGTAGGAATACAGCCTTGATTTCCCTGAGGTCTGTCTTACTAAAGGCAAATACCACGCCAACTTACACTGGCTTCTGTAAGTGTTTGGTTACTAAAGTGTAGTTCATTTGATGTTTGTCACACTTTTAGTTTGGTGGGTGAGATCTCGCTCACAGTGATTTTGTGTTTGGGTGGAAACCCACCCATAGTGAAGATCGGCCCCAAATTGACGGCTCTTGTCGTTGCAGATAAATTAAACAAACTTAGTTATTTTTAGATCAAAAAAAGCCGTAAAAGTATGCGATATAACGACAAATATTGTGGTGGGTTGCTTTAGGAGAAGAAGTGTAGGTGAGATGTGAAGTCTATGGAGGTTAAGTCGATAGCTATCGTAGTCAATCAAGACACAATTCATTTGATGCTGTTAGTCATCCTCTAAAAGAATACGTTTAAGGATAGCATCGCTAGGTAACAAGGCTAAATGGCCTTGTTCATCAAAGTACCAACCGGTAATAAAGCCTTTTTGGCGCATGCTGACGAGATTATGCATGACTTCCCGCGCTTCTTTTAGAGCCGTTTGCTCATCGCAGGCGTGGGTATGCTTTAAATAAGTGGCGATATTGGCAAGAGAAGCGGATTGACTGACGCTGGCCATAATGTTGATCTCCAAAAATGCTAAAGCAGAATGAAATCAGGCTGAGTGTCGATAGTCTTAGTATTTAACGAAATATAAAATGCCGAACAGCATAATTTATCACTCGCTGATTGAGATCAAGCATAGTTGAGTGAGCACGTGGGTAAAGTTTATTGGGGGAGAAATATGGTGGTCGCTACTGGGCTCGAACCAGTGACCCCCTCCTTGTAAGGGAGGTGCTCTCCCAGCTGAGCTAAGCGACCTGGGATATAACGTGTGTATTGCAGAATATGGTGGTCGCTACTGGGCTCGAACCAGTGACCCCCTCCTTGTAAGGGAGGTGCTCTCCCAGCTGAGCTAAGCGACCTGGGATATAACATGTGTATTGCAGAATGTGGTGGTCGCTACTGGGCTCGAACCAGTGACCCCCTCCTTGTAAGGGAGGTGCTCTCCCAGCTGAGCTAAGCGACCTGGGCATTCTTAAACTACACAATTTTTAAGTCATTCTTCACTAAAGAATGGTGGTCGCTACTGGGCTCGAACCAGTGACCCCCTCCTTGTAAGGGAGGTGCTCTCCCAGCTGAGCTAAGCGACCTGGGAATGACTTTTACACATTAATACATCAAGTTATATGGTGGTCGCTACTGGGCTCGAACCAGTGACCCCCTCCTTGTAAGGGAGGTGCTCTCCCAGCTGAGCTAAGCGACCTGGGATATAACGTTTTGTATGCCATAATTTCTTTGTAGAAAATATGGTGGTCGATACTGGGCTCGAACCAGTGACCCCCTCCTTGTAAGGGAGGTGCTCTCCCAGCTGAGCTAATCGACCTCGCTGTGTGGAGCCGTATTATAGGGAGGTTCGATCTAGTGTCAACGCTTTTTAGTGAAAAAAGCATTGGTCGCGCTATTTTTGTCCACATTGGCTTAATGCTAATCACGCCGCCGATCAAAGTGTTATTTAATTCGCCAGTCAATGGTACGTAATTTGGACGCTCGCGATTAAATACGAGTTGAACTCATCCCATTCACCTGACTTTTTTGTGGTAAAAGTGCTGAGGAAGTGAGTGATTTATAAAAATTAGCGCACTAACAGCATGAGTGCATTGATAGTGTATAGATGCGCGTGTTCGATGGCGCAGATATTTATAGTCGAAGGAATATAGGTGTAGAGATTTAGGGGTTGGAATATAAAGCCTGAAAAATCTTCTCAAGTGTTAGCATTCATCAATGGTGGTGATAGCAATAGTGCCACCTTTATATATCGCTTTATATTGGCTTCCCTATAAAAGGGAGGGATTCGCGACACGATTTAACCAGATAAGTGATACTGTGAAGCTTGTCCCATTTGCAGCGCCTGCTTTGACTGTTAGAATAAGCCCACTTTTTTTATCGTGATTGTCTTTATCTAGACGACTTTATATAGGTTAGTGTCCCATTATGACAACTAAGACGCGTTTTGCCCCTAGTCCTACCGGTTTCTTGCATGTTGGTGGTGCCCGTACTGCACTTTATTCTTGGTTACAAGCCCGTGCCAATAACGGTGAGTTTGTATTACGTATTGAAGACACTGATATTGAGCGTTCGACTCAAGCCGCTTGCGATGCGATTTTAGAAGGCATGAACTGGCTAGGTTTGACATGGGACGAGGGCCCATATTACCAAACTAAGCGTTTTGACCGTTATAACGAAATCATTGCTCAAATGTTAGAAAAGGGCACAGCGTATAAATGTTACTGTTCACGTGAGCGAATCGATGCCTTAAGAGAATCACAGGCCGCTAACGGTGAAGCACAAAAGTATGATGGTTGCTGTCGCGACTTACCCGCTCGCGAGACTGATGAACCATTTGTGGTGCGTTTTAAAAATCCAATCGGTGGTTCAGTGGTATTTGATGACCATGTTCGTGGTCGGATTGAATTTTCTAACGATGCATTAGATGACTTGATCATCGCCCGTACCGACGGCGTGCCAACTTATAACTTCTGTGTGGTGGTTGACGATTGGGATATGGGGATCACTTGTGTGGTGCGTGGTGAAGATCATATCAACAATACCCCGCGTCAAATCAACATTCTTAAAGCATTAGGGGCGCCGATCCCAGAATATGCACACGTATCTATGATTCTAGGTGATGACGGCGCTAAGTTGTCCAAGCGCCATGGCGCTGTTAGCGTAATGCAGTACCGTGACGATGGCTATTTACCAGAAGCACTGCTGAACTATTTAGTGCGTTTAGGTTGGTCACATGGCGACCAAGAGATTTTCTCATTAGAAGAAATGAAGCAATTCTTTAAGTTGAGTGACATCAACAAAGCCGCTTCTGCTTTTAATACCGATAAACTGGTGTGGTTGAACCAACATTATATAAAGAGCCTAGATCCAGAATATGTGGCAACACACTTACAATGGCACATGGACGATCAAAAAATTGATCTGTCAAATGGCCCAGCATTAGCAGAAGTGGTCACTGCATTAGCTGAGCGCGCTAAGACTCTAAAAGAGTTAGCTGCATCTAGCCGCTATTTCTATGAAGACTTTGCTGAGTTTGATGAAGCACAGGCGAAAAAGCATTTACGCGGTGTTGCGTTAGAGCCATTGCAACTGGTGCAACAGAAATTATCGGCATTAACTGAGTGGACAGCTGAAGCTATTCATCAGGCAATTGAAGATACTGCGACTGAATTAGATGTGGGTATGGGTAAGGTCGGTATGCCTTTACGTGTTGCAGTAACAGGGGCAGGGCAGTCTCCAGGCCTAGATATCACACTATTTTTAATTGGAAGAAGCCGTTCTGAGCAAAGAATATCCAAAGCGATTGAATTTGTAGCAGATAGAATAAATTCCTAAAAAAACGAGTTGACACTTTTAGGTGCGCTGCATAGAATGCGCCACGCAGTTGAGACACAGTCGAGCAAATGCTTGCAGTGCACTTAAATGTAGTTCGATAGGTTTGGGGTTATAGCTCAGCTGGGAGAGCGCTTGCATGGCATGCAAGAGGTCCACGGTTCGATCCCGTGTAGCTCCACCAAACTTACCGTAGATGTTAAACGGGAACCTTTTCTAGCGAAAAGCTCAAATTAATATGTCCGGGGTCCCCTTCGTCTAGAGGCCTAGGACACCGCCCTTTCACGGCGGTAACAGGGGTTCGAATCCCCTAGGGGATACCAAATATTGGTTCCTAGCAAATAACTAACGTGTTGTTTGGTAAGAACAAAATATAAATTTCTGCTGATACATATACTGCTAAAGTTAGCTGTGTTGACAAAAATTTGGGGCTATAGCTCAGCTGGGAGAGCGCTTGCATGGCATGCAAGAGGTCCACGGTTCGATCCCGTGTAGCTCCACCAATTTACTGCCTTATTAAGTAGAAACGAAAGTTTAAATTAATATGTCCGGGTCCCCTTCGTCTAGAGGCCTAGGACACCGCCCTTTCACGGCGGTAACAGGGGTTCGAATCCCCTAGGGGATACCACATTTTGGTTCCTAGCAAATAACTAACGTGTTGTTTGGTAAGAACAAGGCATTTGCTTCCTAGCCTACTGAAGTGAATGTGTTAAAAAGCTCGGTTACGAGTTAAAACATAAGTCCGGGTCCCCTTCGTCTAGAGGCCTAGGACACCGCCCTTTCACGGCGGTAACA
>NZ_JAKKRZ010000038.1:0-25170 GCF_025653725.1 Shewanella sp. SM74
AAAAAAACCGCCATGTCGGCTAACGATCATGGCGGTTTTTATTGTGTTGAGCTAAATAAATCGCGCTCACACTAAGCGAAACTTAAGACTTTTTAACGAAGCACGTCAGAATCACAATACGAGTACCGTTAACGCGGCCTTCGATATGCTCTGGGTTGTTGGTCAAAGCAATGTTACGCACAGCTGTGCCACGCTTAGCCACAAAGCTAGTGCCTTTCACGTTTAAGTCTTTGATGATGACCACAGTATCGCCAGCATTGAGCACTGCACCATTACTGTCTAACGTTGGCGTAGCATCGTCACCTGCTGCGGCAACTTCGGCATCACCCCACGCTTTTAAATCGTCTTCAAGATAAAGCATATCCAGCAAATCTTGCGCCCAGCTTTCGCCATTTAAGCGCTTAAGCATACGATATGACATCACTTGAACTGCCGGTACAGGACTCCACATGCTGTCATTCAGACAACGCCAGTGGTTCATGTCCATGGTATCCGGTGCCGCAATTTGGCCACTGCAGGTTTCACAAATCATGATCTCATTGTCACGGCCATCGGAGGCTGGCAGATCATAAATAGAGAGTTCAAGCTCGCTGCCACACAGTTCACACTTGCCGCCACAGCGACTTAGCAATTCATTTTCAGTCATTTTTCTGTTCTATATGCCTAGTAAAACGCGGATTATGCCATAAACTGGCATTTTTCGGCAGGGGGCTGAGGCAATATAACCCTATTTTTTATGAGCTATATATGCCTAGTCCACACAGCCTTAGTGATTAGTCTTTAAAATTCATAGGCTAAACTCAAACGAACATCACGCCCAGCTGCGGGGATCCCATCGGAGAGAAACGGCACCACTTGCAGATCCGTAAGATTTTTTACCATCAAACGCACACTTAATCCCTTTAAGATGGCTTGAGGTTCATAGGCGAGATACACATTCTGTAGGAAATAATTCTCGCTTGGAGACTCGGCATTAAAGATATCACCGTGGGGAACATTGGTTTGCGCATCATACCAAGCACCCTGCCAAGCGATAGAAATGTCATCTGTGATATACATGCCTAAACGCAGACGAATATCGAGCGGGGCTATGTTAGCTAAATATTCATCGTCATCTTGGCTGTCTCTGAGTGACCCATTGTGCTGTCCTTGCAGCCATGAAACCGCAAGATCACTGAACACATCTTGATAGCGATATTGGGCTTCAAAATCGGCACCGTAAATATGGTAACCATCAAGATTTGTGTAACCACTTTGAATTAGCTGGGTTTTATCAGACTTAGCTCCGCGGCGCTGGGCAATATCATCGCGGCCTAGGTTGGCAAACAGAGTAAGCTGCGTCGTCAGCGCATCATCGTTGGCAAGCAGATGCTGGTGCTGCGTCATTAGGCCTAATTTGAAGGCATGTAAGCGTTCGACATCAATATCGCGACTCGTGCCGGTAATGCTGGCTTTAGCGTATTGCACGGCATAAATCTCATCCACCACAGGGGCTTGCAAGCTATAAGCGTAATCAAAGTTTAACCGAGCGTGATTTGTCAGTTGATAATCTATGCCTAATCTTGGTGAGAACCCCGAATGATGGGTTGAGCTATAATCATGGCCCGCAGCAATATCATTGTAATCTGGTGCAATATTTGGTCGACCTATGCTGTAGATAAAGTCATATCGCAGCGAGGGAGTCACAGTTAAGTCATTAGTAAGATGAATTGCATCGCGAATATAGGCAGCATAGGTATCTTGACGGCCTTCAGGTTGATAATAAGGCGTGTACCAGCCAAAGTTTTTCTCAGGATTCTTCTCATAGCTCTTGTTAAACACGAGCGAAGTACGGTCGAGACTACGGTACTGTAATCCTGTGGTGATCTCATGATCGCCAATCAAGCTCAAGTTGTTGATATCAATGTAGTCACGTTTATAGTCTAGCCAAGATTCGTGACCGAAGTTGCCTACGGAAACCGTCATTTTCTCCCACGCGATATCGGGTCTTACCCAGTGGCGTGCATTCGCCGAATGGGAAATCACCACTTGGGTATCGATCAGGGGATTACTCGGCGAATAGCGATAATTAGCCGACCAAGTGTTATCTTCATAGGTGTTGTAGGCGGTTGTGGCATACAGAGCCTGCTCGTAGGAACCGTACTTTTTGATGTTGTAGTCTGAGATGGCAGGCATAGGGCCACGGCGGTTAGCCCAAGGTTTGCGGCCCTCATCGAGATAATGGGTCACGCTCAAGGCTAATTGGTGATCGCCCTGCGTGTAATCCATCTTACCTAGGTAGTTATTTTGCTCATAACCTGAATATTCAAACTCTTCACCATTGGCTAAAGTCACATCCCCCGCATCGCGACGCGTAAGATGCAGCAAGCCAGATAAATGTGAATTCACGCGGCCATAAACTGTCCCCGTATAACCCATAGCATCATTATTGCTGGCGTAGCTGGTTTTGACTCGCGCGCCAAGGGATTGATCATATTTAAGAAAATCATCAGCCGATTTAGTGACCACATACATGGCACCACCAAAACCGCCATTGCCCGAGCGCACATCATGGGCGCCTTTGATCACTTCCACTCGTTTGATGAGGTCAGGATCGAGGAAAAATGAGCCGTAGCGATACTGCTCAAATCCCACCGGAGCATTATCCACATAAACGTTAAAATCTTCAGTCTCGCCAAAGCCCCAAATATTAATCCGCTCACCGCCGCTGCGGGTACCGCCATCGATATGCGCCCCCGCCATATCATCGATCACTTCGGCGAAAGTTGTCGCCTGCATCTCCTCGATTTGATCCATGGAAATAATCGCTTCACCGGGTTTAGCGACAGTGATGGCCCTGCGATATTGCTGCCCATGAACCTGCAGGATCTCAATCGGCTCAACCTTAGGCTCGCCCAATACCTCAGCGGCGTACAACGGCATTGAGGGCAATATACATAATCCCATAAGCGACAGATTTCTATTCGCTTTCCACTTATCACATTTAGGCAGGCAACCCATTCAACGTCATCCTATTAACAAACCAATCTAAAAATAGGGCGGCATTATAGGCACTAACGAACAAGATAAGAATAGTTCTCACTTAGCTTTACGTGTAAATAACCGACTTATTGAAAACAAGGTAGAAGCGGCACAATGCAAAAATTTAAGTGAAGATCTTGCCGAAGGATGGCAGTATTGGCACCCAACTTGGCAGTCTTAACTATCGTGTCTTAACTATCGTGAGTAAGAACGGGCAGGCGATACGGAAGGATATGTCAGCAACTCACCTTGCTCCTCAATCGGCATTAATACTGCTTGTGCTCGGTTTATCTGCATTAATAAGGTTCCCTGATAATGGCCACTCTAACAACTAAAATCCCCATCGCGACTGGTGTAACGTTCAGCGCTGCGAGCCTGCAATTTTTAAATCAACTGGCACAAAACAACTCCCGCGACTGGTTTAAAGCCCATCAGGCGGAATACGAAGAAACAGTGCGAACGCCTGCACTGCAGTTTATCGAGCAAATGCAGCCCAGTATCCTCGCCCTCTCGCCTAGGCTCACTGCCGTACCAAAAAAAGTCGGCGGCAGCTTGATGCGTCCCCAGCGAGACAGCCGTTTTAGCAAAGATAAAACGCCCTATAAAACCAATGTCGGCATTCAATTTCGGCATTTTCAAGGTAAAGACGTACATGCCCCGGGACTGTATCTACATATTGCCGAAGATGGCTGTTTTATTGCCGCAGGGATTTGGCACCCAGAATCGAAAGCCTTAAATGCCATTCGCACTTGTATCGATGAGAATCCCAACGGCTATAAAAAGGCGCTACAAACCTTACAAAGTCATGGATTTAATATGGATGGCGATAGCTTAACTCGACCACCAAAGGGATTTGATAAAAACCACCCTATGCTGATAGAGCTAAAACGAAAAGATTTTATCGCAGTTAAAAATATCGCCTTTGAGGAACTCTGCCGCCCAGATGCAGCCAGTTTTTGTGCCGAGCAATTTGCACACTGTACTCAACTGATGGCCTATCTGTGTTTTGCGCTGGACTTGGACTTTTAGAAATAGACTTTTAGAAATAGACTTTTAAAAAATAGATTTCTAAAAACATGGCCTAGGCAAAAACCTAGGCCAATCAAACTATGTCATTTGCAGTTATGCCGTCTGATTAGCACTCAAACTACGTAAATAGTCTTGCAATACAACAAACGCATTGTCTAACAACTCATATTCGCCCGCCTTGCCTAACACTCTAATCCCTTGTAATTGAAGCACTAAAAAAGCAGCAACTTGATGTGGTTGCACATGGGCTAATAGCTCCCCACGCGCTTGGCAAACTTGTAACACTTGGGTGAATGAGGTCTGTAATCGACAAAATAATCGCTGACATTCCTGCAGCACACTTTCATCGTTAAGGCTCTTTTCGAGCACGGCATTTTGCATAAAACAGCCGTACTTTTGCTCCCGCTGCAAAGCAACAAAGCGCGCTAAATAAGCTTCTATTTCAGCCAAGCCCGCTTTTTCATGCAGCAAAGTATCTGAAGCGCCAAAAGAGTAATGATCAAGGTAAAAACGGAGGCACTCGCGGTAAAGATTCTGCTTGTCGCCGAAACTGTTATAGAGACTAAATCGATTAATGCCTAAATGGCCGACGAGATCGGAAATCGAGGTTTCGGCAAAGCCCTTTTGCCAAAAAAGCTCCATCGCCAATATGAGTTTTTCTTGCCGATCAAAATTACAACTCCGTGCCATAGCCTGCGACCTAATCTCTTGAATACGCGTTCACGATCAGCTTCACCATTCCTCTTTACTACAGAAAGTTGAGGGGTAAATCATTCTTGACTGTTCGTTTAGATATAGCGTAAATTCTAACCTAACCGAACGTTCAGAAAAAGCCTTATGTGCCCGAATCGAGCATAAAGCACTGATAAAAACTACAGGACTTTAGATGAAACTCTACGAATTAGCTCCGACTCCCAGCGCACGCCGCGTCAGTATTTTTCTTGCGGAAAAAGGCATAGAAGTACCAAGAGTGAACGTCGATATCCGTGGAGGGGAAAATTTAAGCGCCGAGTTTAAAGCCAAAAGTGTAAATGGCCGCATTCCACTGCTCGAACTCGATGATGGCAGCTACCTGTGTGAATCCGTTGCCATTTGCCGCTATTTAGAAGAAATCCACCCAAGTGTTCACTCGCTGTTTGGCAATACTCCACTTGAGCGCGCTAAAGTAGAAATGTGGCAACGTATCATAGAGTTACAAGGATTAATGGTTGGGTTTCAAGCCTTTCGTAATTTAAGCGGTGTCTATAAAGACAGGGAAAATTGTGTCGAGTCTTGGGGCGCAGAATCACGCCAAAGGGTCATTGACTTCCTACCAAGCTTAGACCAACAATTGAGCAAGTCAGCCTTTGTGGCAGGCGATGCATTCAGTATTGCCGATATTTCGGCTTACGTTTTTATCAGTTTTATTAAAAATTTAGACATCGAGGTGACTGATAACTTGCCGCATCTCAAGGCTTGGTTCAACACTATGGCGCAGCGTCCTGCCATAGTATCGTTAACCCCTAAAAAATAGCGGCGCTAATGCCTGATGATGAATATTCATGGGCACTAAAGTGAGTAGCTATAAGCGTTATAACCTTAAGGAATTATCATGATAGATTTATACACAGCCGCGACCCCTAACGGTTTTAAAATTTCCATCGCACTGGAAGAAATGGGACTTGAATATCGCGTCCATAAATTAGATTTCAGCACCAGTGAGCAAAAACAGCCCGAGTTTATTGCCATCAATCCCAATGGTCGCATTCCCGCCATTATCGACCGCGATAACGAGGATTTTGTGGTATTCGAATCAGGTGCGATTCTGCTGTATCTCGCCGAAAAAACAGGTAAATTCCTGCCAGCCGATCCTAAAAAGCGCTCACAGGTAATCCAATGGTTAATGTTCCAAATGAGCGGCGTCGGCCCCATGATGGGACAAGCCAACGTATTCTTTAGGTACTTCCCTGAAAAAATCCCTGCAGCAATAGAACGTTATCAAAAAGAAGGTCGACGTTTATTCGAGGTTATGAATACTCAACTAGCTACAAATCAATACCTTGCTGGTGACGAATACACGATTGCCGACATCGCAACTTGGCCTTGGGTGCGGATCCACGAGTGGAGCGGCATCAATATGGAAGGTCTGACACATTTGCAACGTTGGTTAGATGAATTAGCACTCAGACCCGCGTGCCAAAAAGGCATAGTCACGCCACCACCGGTGGAAATGAGTGATGAAGAACGGGCTAAGCAAATCCAAAAGATGGTGACGAAATAATCACCTTCCAAGCGGTAATTGAGTGATAGTCTGCAAATAACCCTTTGGTACTGAATGCACCATGAGTCTCAGTGACTCAACCACAAAAAAAGCCCTGCAAGTTGATACTACTTTGGGGCTTTTTTTCTGCCTGTTATCGGGCAAAACTGCTACACTCTGCGCCACTTATTTTTCCCCTCTGTTACAGTTATGCCTATCACAGAAGGCGCAGCCACAGAGAGCATAATTCAGGCTAAATTTATGGGTAATCCAAGCAGCTTCTCTTCCGGTAAAGCATCCAACTCAAACACATCGTCAGCGTTAAATGCAGAGGCGAGCACCCCAGCGCAAAAACGTGCGTTCAGTTACGCCAGTACAATTAAGCAATTATTCGATGAAATTCAAAGCAGTAAAATGCCCGCCGACCGTATTCTGGCCAACTACTTTAGAGAACATAAAAAACACGGCTCGAAGGACCGTAAAGTCATTCGTGAATCCTTATTTAGTCTGTTCCGCTGGTGGGGGTGGTTTCAGCGATTAGGCGATCAGCAAGAATCTGCCGTTTATTTTGCCAGCCTAAGCGCCAGTGCCCTATTGGAAGCCCATGCTTGGCAAGATATCGCCAACGCTTGGCATGAGTTATCGCAATCGCCCATCGATTATCAGCAAGCTCAAGCACTTGCCGTTGAAAGTCTCGACGACAAACTCACGCTAATGCAGCATTTATTTCCCGCGACTGAGTTTAAACCACAGGATTTATTACCCGACTGGTTCTGGCAACTGTGCCCTTTAGATGCGGCACAGCAAACCCAATTAATTGCTGCTATGTCCAGTCGCCCGCCGATTTGGGGACGCGCACAGGGGATCACGAGTCAAGATGCGGCGGCGCAGCTGCAAGCGATAGGTATCGATGCTAGTTATGGTCATTACTTTAACGATGCCATTAACCTTGGCAGCAAGAGTATGAATCTTAATGAAATCGCCCTGTATAAAGACGGCAACATTGAGATCCAAGATTTGGCTTCACAGGTCATAGGGCAAATTTGCGCGCCAGAACCCGATGCCCATTGGTGGGACGCCTGCAGTGGCGCCGGCGGTAAAACCCTGCAGCTACGCTCTTTGATGTTGACTAAGGCTGCTGATAATCAAATACCCTCTACGGGCAGCATTATATCGTCAGATATTCGCTCCAATGCCCTAGAAGAACTCACTAAACGCGCCCAAAGAGCTCACTTTAACGGTATTAGCGTTGCCCGTTGGAAGAGCGATGCCCTGCCGGTATCTGCGGATCATTTCGATGGTGTGTTAGTCGATGCCCCGTGCAGTTGTACTGGCACTTGGCGACGTAATCCTGATATGCGTTGGTTGGATGGTGTTGAAGTCGTGGCCGATAAAGCCGCGTTACAGCTCGATATTTTAAGCCGCAGTAGCCGCGCAGTTAAAGCGGGCGGCGTACTCGTTTACGCCACGTGTTCCTTGTCGCCGCTCGAGAACCAAGACGTGGTGACGGCGTTTTTACAGCAACATCCAGAGTTCATGCTCACGCCAATACGCAATCCTTTTACGGGTGAACAAACAGAAATGTTGACCGTATGGCCCTTTGAAGCGAATAGTGATGGTATGTTTGTCGCGCGTATGCTGCGCAACAAGTAACACTAACTCATTATTTTGTATCAAAACTTGGCGCCTTTCATTCTGGGCGCCAGTTTCAATCATATAATATAATTTCCGATGATAATTACACTTATCCTTTAATTATCATAAGGATAATCCACATATTCCCCATTGAAATCTCAGATACGGCCATTTCAGTGGCAAGATATAGCCTTTGGACAAAACTTTTCACCATCAGTGATGAAATATTTCGCTTTAGCTTCATCTCACCTTTGGGTAAAAAGATCGGGTGCTGCGAATGGCACAGGTATTTTTGGAATTTTGACCATGTCACACTCCTATGAATTTGACGACGATGATGCGCCATGGGGCGATAACGTCAAAGGTAAGCAAAAGAATAAACGCGTGAAACAGCGCCGCAGGGATACTAAGCGACGTTACTCGGACGATAATACAGAGGTGGATTTCTACCAAAATAAATCGAAGTAACTGAATCTAAGTACCCTAGCCCACGGGTTTGTTTAACGAATTCGTTCAGCGCTAAGCCTGCCAAATCTGAGCAAGTTGGATAATATCCAACTTGCTACTCAACCCCGTTATCCCCTCTCAAATACTTAATCATTCCAGTGTAAAATCAATGGGCTTAATTGCTTATTTGCCCTATGCTTTTTGGGCTATAACTCCCAAATCATTGGACTTACACTGAAATTTAAGGATGAACGCCATGGAAAAACAGCGCCCCGACTTTATTTATCCCCAAGGCAGTATGTTGATGCACTCGCCCTTAGTGCTAAATAAAGCCGATATGTACGGTTTTTTTCTTAAGGGGAAACGGGGAAACCTGCAACGCTCTATCGATAAAACCCTGAATCAAGTTGCCGGCAGCGCAATGTATTTTAAGGTGCTGTCTCCCTACGTACTGACAACCTTCACTCAAATTGAAAAAGCATATTCCGCTTATCCAGAGGACAGAGCTAAGGGCTGGATCCAAGAAACGGACATCATCACTTGGATCATGGTCGGGCGCCAAGATAGCAGCGACAGTAAACAAATCAGCCAAGTGTATTTTCAGCCACTACACATTTGGGTAAACGATGCCATGGCCTTAATTAATGGCAGAGAACTCTTTGGTTATCCTAAGTATTTATGTGAATACACTATGCCAGCGGTTGGCGAGCCTCTGACGCGATTATCCCTTGAGACCAAAAGTTTTTTACATTTCTCACCCGAAACCGAACTTGCCCTGCATCCATTAATTGAAGTGAATTGCGATGCCAAACCCGAGGCACAGCTTTCAACCCTTGAAGCGATAACCCAAACTTGGCAACTCTTTAAAGAACAAACCGATTTTATTCCAGAACTTGACCAGCTTGGCGAAGAGCAGCTATTTCATCTGTTATTTAAACCCGCTATCGATCAAGTATTTCTAAAACAGTTCCCCGACTCGTCAGGGCAAAAAGCCATTTATCAAGCCATCGTTGCCGCGCCAGCCCAAGTGAATAAAGTGCACAGTGTTGCCCTGCTAAAAAATGATTTTGTCGCGACCATTTTTGATAATGCCAGCTTCCCGTTAAAAGATACGCTCGGGGTCGAGATTGGTGAGCAGCACGTTTTACTCCCTTACCATGTGAACTTCCATTTTGAAGTGCCGCCCGGCGAGGTATTAGTCGATAACTCCGAAATCAAAAGACAGAAAATAGCCATTCTCGGTGGCGGTGTCGCGGCAATGACAGCAGCCTGTTATCTAACCGATAAACCCGGCTGGCAGAATCAATATGAGATTGATGTCTATCAACTCGGCTGGCGTATTGGTGGTAAAGGGGCTAGTGGCCGCAATGCCGCTATGGGACAACGCATCGAAGAACATGGTTTACACATCTGGTTTGGTTTCTATCAAAACGCGTTTGCCTTAATGCGCAAAGCGTATGAGGAATTGGATAGGCCAGCAAACGTGCCGCTTGCGACTTTTTTTGATGCCTTTAAACCCCATAACTTCATCGTCTTACAGGAAGAAGTTGATGGCCGTTCTGTAAGTTGGCCAATCACTTTCCCAATGCTACCAGGCATCCCAGGTGGTGGCACCGAAACCCTCACCTTCTGGAAAGTCGTTAAAGTCGCCTTTGCGTGGATCAAAGAATGGCTCAAAGACATGGATGACCTGCTCGATGCAGATGAAAAAGCCATGGGAACACCTAAAAACTGGCTCGATAGCAGCTGGTTTGAACGCTTAAAAGATAAGTTAGAGGATTCGGTCGAAGATGCCAAAGAATCACTCGACGCGCTCGGTGATAAGCTTGAATGCCATTTTAATCAAATGATTGGCCGCGAGTGCGATGAGCATGTACACAGTGAAAGTGACGATGGTTTTGTAGAATCGGCCGTCGATGCCCTGCATCAAAGACTCGTGAAACGTTTTAGCGGACATTTAGATAATAATGACGAACTGCGCCACTTATATATAGCCGCCGATCTGGGGCTCACGATCCTCAAGGGCATGTTTGCCGACGATGTGTTTGAGAAAGGCTTTGACGCCATCAATGGTTATGATTATCGCGAATGGTTAACCAAACACGGCGCCAGCCTTAAGTACACAGTCGACAGTGCGCCAGTGCGCGGTTTTTACGACTTAGTGTTTGCCTATGAGAAAGGCAACTTCGACAAACCTAATGTCGAAGCGGGCACAATTATCCGCGCTATGCTGCGTATTGCCCTGTGCTATCAAGGTGGCGTGATGTGGAAAATGCAGGCCGGAATGGGTGATGTGGTCTTTACGCCTTTCTACGAAGTACTCAAACGCCGCGGAGTCAATTTCCACTACTTCAATCGAGTTGATAATCTCGAATGCCGTAATCAAAGTATTCAAGCGATTGAGATCACTGAGCAAGTAGCTCTGGCGCCGACTGTCACAAACTACGATCCCTTGGTCGATGTTAAAGGTCTCGCCTGCTGGCCGAGTACGCCCAATTATGAGCAACTTGAGCCTGAACAAGCTGCGCTGCTCAAAGCCCATAATATCAATCTTGAACACTTCTGGAGCGATTGGGACAGCGTATATGAAACGCACTTTGGGAAAGCCCTACCGAAAAAGCGCTTAGTCAAAGGTGTGGATTTCGACAAAGTCATCTTCGGTCTTTCCATAGGTTCTGTGCCCCATGTGGCGAGTGAAGTCATGGCACAAAGCCCAGCCCTCAAGCTTTGCGTTGATAAGGTGCAAACTGTCGCCACTCAAGCCTATCAACTGTGGATGAACCAAGATCTGAATGGGATAGGCTGGCCTAATTACTCTGAAGATGGCGAGGAACCCGTATTATCGGGCTTCACCGAACCCTTCGATACTTGGGCATCAATGAACCAACTGCTAGACAAAGAAGATTGGCGCGGCTTAGAACCTAAAAATGCCAGTTACTTTTGCTCGGCATTGCCTGTCGAGGCCTATCCACCAAGCTCGGATGTAGATTTCCAACAACGGAAAACCTTAGAAGCAAAAGCGGGTGCTATCCATCAACTCAATACCGAAATCCATAAACTTTGGCAAAATGTCGGTGATAGCTTCCCTTGGGAATGGTTACACGATGAACATGACCGTCAAGGTGTTGCCCGTTTCGATAGCCAATATTGGCGCGCAAATGTAGACCCATCCGAGCGTTATGTCTTATCGGTTAAAGACAGCTCGCAGTATCGCATCACGACGGATGGCACAGGGATAGATAACCTGTATATGACGGGCGATTGGATAAAGACAGGCCTTAATGCGGGCTGCGTCGAAGCGGCGACGATGGCGGGAATGCACACTTCAAAAGCGATATCGGGTCATCCTGCGGTGATTAAGGGCGAAAAAGACTTCTAAGCTCGTCCTTAAATCTAGCTAAGTCGCAAACTTGGACACTGCTGAGTCCAAGCAAAATGAAGCTAATAAATCTAAGATAAAAACATAAACGGCGCAGATAAATTCTACGCCGTTTATGTTTTCTAATGTTCTACTAAAACGATTATTTTAACTTTTTCAATAGCTAGCTTAAATGTAGCCTCACATCGACACCGCGAGTATCTGCATACTCTTGACGACGCTTATCCATACGCGATTGATATAAGTGAGTGTCAGCAGAACGCAACCACTCATGGGGATCTGCGACCTCAGTGTTTAACGACATCCCAAAACTACACTGGCACTCTTTAAAACCATGGCTTGCTAATTCTTCACCTAAGCCACTCAAAGCACTCTGTAATAACTGGATACCAGCAGAAGGCGTCACAATCACAAACTCGTCACCACTAATACGATAAACCTTCATGTGCGCTAAGTCTGTTGCTTGCAATAACTGCACTATCAACAGCAATAATCTATCGCCTTCTTGATGGCCGAGTGTTTCATTGACACTTTTCAGACTATCGATATTCAATAGTGCTAACGCCATCGGTTGCACGACTTTATCGGCAAATCCTAATTGTGAGTTCATATATTCGTCAAAGGCATAACGATTACCGACTCGCGTTAATCCATCTAAACGTGCCTTTTCCCATGCAATCGCTAACTCTTCAATATGCGCCTTACGTTCCTCAGCAAGTAATTTCAGCTTATTCGCTAACGCTAAGGACAGTAATAACGCATCAGCCGTACCGCCCATCAGAGTCGCAAGCTCTGCATGTTCAATGAAATCAGGAGTGAGCCCCATATTTCCGGGTAAAATAATCACCGCAGGCAACAGCAAGCAAGTAAAGGCAAGAATAAAATAACGCGCAGGAGCAAAGCCTTTCATCAAGCACACATTACCGCAGGTAATCGCTAAAGCAATCCATAGCATAATCAGTACAGAGGCAATAATTGCCGTATAGGATAACAACCAAATACTGGTCGGCAGAGCCACAATACAGGCAAACATTAAATACTGACTAAGACGCCACAGCCGCGGAGAGTAACTAGGCAACTGCAGGAAGTGCTTGTAAAACATGATATTAAAAATAGGCAAACTGATGAAAAACAGATGATGCAACTCAAGGTAATGGAAATTAAATAAGTGTGCGGGCAAATGGAAAGTCAGTGCCCAGCCACCAAAATAAGCAAATACGTAAAGGCCATAGTAGAGAAAGGCTTTATCAAGAATAGAGATATAAATCAAAATATTATATAAGGCGATAAACAATAATCCGCCTAAACACAGCAGCACTGCCATTGCGAGACGGTCAGACATAAGTTGATGATCCGCCACACTTTGCAAAGCTATCTCAGGGGGAGATGAGTAATAACGACTACTCAGCTTCACCACCAGCCAATAATCCGTGCCCATATTCAAGGTGACCTTACGGCCATAATCGAATAAAAACTGGTATGGAGCAGTGTAGCCACTGTGGGCATGTTGTACGCTGCCGTCACTGCCGAGTATCCAATAATCTACGGATTCAATAATCGAATTACTTGCATCCACTACCCAGTTTGATTGACGTTGATTGACCATCACAGGTGTAATCATCCAATAATCGCCACCGGTTAAGCTGACCGAACTAGCTTCGTCGAGTTGTCCCATCCAATGGGGCACGGTTTCAAACCGCTCAGGAGGCTGTTGATCCGCTTTAGCATGGAACAAATACGGGGAGTCCAACGCAATTTCAGCGCTTAATACAGAGGGACTTAATGTCCACAAGAAAAGTAAAAAACACCAAAATAGAGTTTGTTTAAGTTTGTTCATCGGCTTATTTAGTTAAAGGGCCATAGATCATTTTTACAGCTATGAAGAAAATGCTAATGCTGTCAATCTTAGTCGATAGTTGGATTTGTAGGTTAACTTTATGGCTACATTTAGTTTTTTACAATCAGTTAGGCTAAATTAGTCGGATATACCATGCCTTATGATGCTATTTTAGTCTCAAAGTCCAAACTGCGGCATGAAATTCAAGATACACCTTAATACTGACTTATTTTTGCTGGGATCCTATGCAGCCTCTATTGATGATTTTAGCCGCACAACTACTGATTGCCAGCGGTAACCTATTGGTTAAGTTGCTTGAAACCAATGCGCCTGTTTTTCAACTGGTACTCTACAGGCAATTATTTGCCACCCTGCTTGTACTGCCTTTTGTGTGGCACTTACAGGGTAATCTTAAACTGAGTCCTTTTTACAAAGTGCATCTCGCCCGCGCGCTATTGATTGGACTGGGCAACGCCATTTTTATGCTCGCTATTCTGCATCTTCCGCTCGCAACAGTAACAGCGGTGATTTATACCTCACCCTTGTTACTGCTAGTACTATCGGCCATTTTTTTAAATGAACGAATTGGTTATCGACGCACAGTCGCAGGTCTTATCGGCTTTAGCGGTATTTTACTTATCAGTCAACCAACAGAATTTAACCTGTATATAGGTTTAGCCTTTTTCGGTGCCATGACATCAGCGTTGAATAGTTTGATTTTAAAGGCCTATTCGACCCATGAACATCCTTTTTCCATGCTCTTTTGGTCTAATGCCTTTGCGATGATATTTCTGATACCTGCGACCTTGTACGAAGGCGCCGAATTTAGTTTACCAGTGGCGCAAGTGGGGCTGACTTTGGGACTATTTTACATTGCCATGACCTATCTCATCATCCATGCCTATCGACGTGCCGATGCGAGCCAAATGGCACCAGTAGAATATACAGGATTGATTTTTGCAGCCTTGTTAGGCTGGTGGATACTCGATGAAGAACTCAGCCTAGTGATTTTAATCGGTATTGGATTGGTCATTTTCTCATCCATATTGCCAAGCTACAGTGAGCTAAAGGCAAAATGGAAAAGCCGGCGAAGTTAACCTCGGCCGACTCTTTAATTCGACATCACGATCGCAATATAGCTAAATCAATATGCCTTGTGCTTAGAAACGGAATTTACCGCCAATATACACACCATCTTCGAAAGTAAAATTGCGGGCATCATCGTATTCGAAGGCAATCTTGCGGTAACCAACATAAAGTGCCATGTTTGGCGTTATACGGTATTGCACTTTTGAATCCAATTCATAATGACCATCAACATTGCCAAATGACAATACAGACGGTGCATAGTAAGCCGCAGCGTGCAGTGAAATATTGGGCCCCATTGATAGTGCATAACGACCACCAACAGAAACGGCACTGCCATTGGGTGAATAGTCAGACCAAAGCTGGCTTAACTGAGCACCGACCTCAAAGTGATGCACACCCGCATCATGGGTCATGTGCATTGCACCTTGAGCGATATGGCCGCCTTCATCCGCATAGATATAACCCAAAACCGCGTTAGTATCTTTGTTCAATTGCAGTTCTAACTCAGTTGAAACCACATCGTTGTTCAACCCAAGATTAAATTCTGACGCATTCACTTGCAGCGCTGCTGCACTCAATAATAAGACACTTGCTACTCTGAACTTAGCCATAAAAAAACACCTCAATAATGACTGTGGGTAATAGCCGCGGATCATACCGAATAAATAAAGAAAATCAGCCTATTTGCGTATAAAGAGGGATTATTTGCGAGGAATATACAAATGTAAAACAAGATAAAAACACATTAAGATCTAAGTCTTTTCACTTACAACACAATTAGACCGATGGGGTACGATCGCCAACTAAAGACTGCATTATCGCTTCAGCATCGACATTAACGCTTAAAGCTAAGTAATACCAACCCACAGTATTTCCCGTGCCACGGATACTCAAATAATTACGCCAAAACTGAAAACCAGCCTTCAATAAATTAGCTTGACTCGACGTGTTCTCGGCGCGAATAGTCGCATACAAAATCGACATTCCTAGGGCCTTTGCCACCTCAATCCGTTTATGAGTTAACCCTTGTGCTATGCCTTGACGTCGATAATGGGGCGATACCACCAGATAACCCAATTCACCGACAGTGCCTTTATCGACAGTGCCTTTACCGGCTTTTATCGCGGCGCAACCGACAATCTCACCCTCGATAGTTTTCGCTAAGATCACCGCACGGGAATCGAAAAAGACCTGATGATCCAACGGATGAGCATTATCATCACGCCCATCAATTAATTGTGCCGCCAGCGCTAATTCTTCCGGCTTTTTACCTATAACAAACTGAATGTTATTCATATCCAGATTAAACCGTTAATGTTCCCAACATACGGTGAATGCACACCAAATTGCCGTGCATTCATCTTCCAAACTCACCCAAGAACCTACGCTACAGATATAACAACGTCGCCATACCTAAGAAAGTAAAGAAACCCACCACATCGGTCACAGTCGTTAAGATCACTGAACCCGATAACGCCGCATCTTGATTAAACTTCTGCAACACCATAGGCACTATCACCCCAGCAATAGCGGCAACGGCCATATTAATCAATATCGCACAGCCAATCACTATACCTATCGTCGCTTCACCGAACCACCAGCCAGAGACTAAACCTATCACTATCGCCCACAAAAATCCGTTAACTATGCCAATGCCGAGTTCGTTTTTCATTAGCGAAAACAAGTTACCCGCCGAAATCTGTCCCATGGCCATGCCACGGATCATTAGCGTTAGAGACTGGCTCCCCGCGATACCGCCCATAGAAGCGACAATCGGCATCAACACAGCTAATGCAACCACTTGCGATAGGACATTTTCAAATAAACCAATGGTCGCTGAGGCAAGGAAAGCCGTCAGTAAATTGATCCCAAGCCATACTGCACGGCGCTGAGCACCTTTCATAATAGGGGCGAACAAGTCGTCGGATTCATCCATACCCGCTGTTGCCATCAACTGCGCCTCATAATGCTCACGCACTAATGCCGTTGCGGTTCGTAGCGTCACTCGGCCGATTAACTCTCCGGACTCATCAATCACAGGCAATTCAATTTCGCGGCTGTGCTCTATCGCTTCGGCCGCTTCCAAAAGACTCGTATCGGCGGATAACGCACGGCAGTCCTCAGACAAAAGTGAAATCAATAATTCATCGGGATTATGTTTAAAAATATCATAACGACGAACAGTACCTTGATACTTATCCAGATCATCAACGATAAACAAATTGTCGTTACAGTCGAGCTCGATACGGCGAAAGAAGCGCTGAGCTTGAGCAACTGTCGCCTTATCACTGAGCACCAACATTTGATGATCGGTATAACGGCCGATTTCATTCTCAGAGTATTGATCATAAAGTTCGAATCGTTGTCGCTGACGCTCTCCCATCTGAGCCAAGGCACGATCGGTAAAACTTTCAGGAAGATAATCACTCCACTCAATTAAATCTTCTGGGCTTAATTGTGCAAATAACAGATCCACTTCATTGTCAGGCATCCGCTTCAGGATCCCCATACGTGGATCGGCACGCATTAGGCTCAGCACAGTCACTCTGTCAGCAAATTCAACTTGCTGCCAACGCTCGTAACGCTCATCCAAGGGCAAGGATTCAAGCGCTAAGGCTATGGTTCCAGGTTCTGAGTCATTCAGAATTTCACTAAACACTTCAGCCTGTTCTTCGCCTTCAACTTCAGTGAGTTGTTGAACTACTTGCCCCACATCCGCTTGCATGTTTGTTTCGTATTCTGCGTCATTTTCTATCACACAGATGCCCTTTTCTTTAGCCACAAAATTGCTGTAACTATATTGATAATTAAGTAAATTAGCAAACCCACAAAATAAATTGCGCGCAATTATATTGCTGAAAATTATTTTAAGGTTTATGCTGTTTGGCTAAGATCCTACGGAGGTGAACATGACTACGAATATATACAGCCAATCAGCAACAGACATTCAAGGCAACGCGGTAAGCTTAGAGCAGTATCGGGGCAAAGTACTCTTAATCGTCAACACCGCCAGTGAATGTGGATTTACACCGCAATACAAAGGATTAGAAGCGCTATATCAAAAATACAAAGATCAAGGATTAGTGATTTTAGGCTTTCCTTGCAATCAATTTGGCGCCCAAGAAAAAGCCGATGAACAAGGCATTCAAGCCTTTTGTGAATTGAATTTTGGCGTGACGTTTCCGCTATTTTCTAAAATAGAAGTGAATGGCGAACATACCCATCTACTTTATCAATACCTTAAGAAAGCCGCTCCCGGCGTATTAGGCACTCAAGGTATTAAATGGAATTTCACTAAATTTTTAGTTAATCGCCAAGGCGAAGCAATCGAAAGATTTGCATCAACGACCAAACCAGAAGCATTAGAAAGTAAAATTGCTGCTTTGCTAAGATAATTTAATCACTATCTATTTGAAATCTTGCAGTTTATAAAAATTTAGATTTATTTTAATTTTTTATGGAACTTTAACCGTACAAGGCCCCTCAAATGTATTGAACAGTGAATGTCTTTTTCATGTTCATCATCTCCCTGGGGCTTCTAGCGCAGTCCCCTTGACCTAGGAATAGGTCATTAGGCAACCATTAGGTTGCCTTTTTTTATCCCTTTATTTTATATGTAAAATAAATGTAACAACTAAGTGTGGGCACTCAATATCTCTCAAAAACTTTTTTTGTTTTTTTTCTGATATCGGTGAACTTAATTAAAAATGGCGACTCTGAGTATAGGTAAGGATTAACGGATAAGATTAAATGCACCTTGAGAATGAAATATGTGAAGTCGCAGTTTCATGAACTCAAATGACACAGTTTCTGTTTTATCGCATTGAGTCGAATTGGTTGGTCGTTCATCATCATCTCCCTTTTGGGGCACAATAGAAAACACGCTAGCGCACTGAATTCTATTTGTATCCCGCACTGATTTCCTTGTGGCAACCTTAGGTTGCCATTTTTTTTACTCAAATTTCAACAAGCGCTAACGCTAGCTTATAGATTAATAAATCTGGCACGCGTTTAATTTTTATCCCCATGATTTTAATGTAAAACAAATGTAACACTTAAGTGTAAGCACTCAGTATTCCCTAGAAAATGCCCCAGCAAATCTTTTTTAAACTTTTTGGGATTTTTTTCTGATATCAGTGAACTTAATTAAAAATGGCGACTCTGAGTATAGGTAAGGATTAACGGATAAGATTAAATGCACCTTGAGAATGAAATATGTGAAGTCGCAGTTTCATGCACTCAAATGACACAGTTTCTGTTTTATCGCATTGAGTCGAATTGGTTGGTCGTTCATCATCTCCCTTTTGGGACACAATAGAAAACACGCTAGCGCATTGAATTCTATTTGTATCCCGCACTGATTTCTTTGTGGCAACCCATAGGTTGCCATTTTTTTTACCTAAATTTCTATAAGCTGAGTGATTTGTCCAATTGAACTTGAATCGAAGGATGATAGCCTGCACGAGCCTTTGTATAGATGTCTTTTAATTCAGAGTGATATCCCGCAATTTGTAACTCAGCATAGAGTGGCCGCACAAATTTACCGCGTCCAATACGCACTAAATAGGCACTTAATGCCGGCAACACAGGATCATAATGATTACGAATAGCGACTCGAAACCAATCACAGGCAATTTCTGCATTAGTCGATTGGGTTAATTGGAAGGTCTCATCCAGATCCATCAATTGAACTTGACTAACGACTTCAGGTAATTGGGTCAGAAAATATTGCCAATGGTGCACTCGCCAATCTTTAACGCTTAATCGGCCCGCTGCTGTTCCCTGTAAAAAACATGCCAGCGCATCATCGACTTTATCTAAACTCATGGATGTTGGCCCGCAATAGCCCTCAGGTAAGCCTTCACCATAAATCCACGTTAATAGTTCAGCTTCAGTGATTTTATCTGCGTGTAATTGCAATAAAGTTTGTTTTGCGTACTCGACAAACACTTCGGTGGTAATGGCTTTAAACGCAAAATGATTCACATAAGTGAGTAAAAATTTATCAAACTCTACTCGCCCTAGCCTGCGCTCTAAATCATGGACAAACATCGAAGCCTTATCATAAGTAAAACGATTAAAGGCAAGATTAGGATCGTCCTGCTGCACATTAGCGGGTAAAGTTTGCTTATCCTTAGGCAAAGACGCTATTTCTTCTTTTAAGCGACCAAACTCTATTACCCATTCTAATTCTGCCTGTTCTTTGCCGTAGACAGCCTCGACAATACGGTTAGTAAAATAGGTCGTGAAACCTTCGTTTAACCAGAGATCACGCCAAGTCGCATTACTGACCAAATTGCCCGTCCAAGAATGCGCTAACTCATGGGCAACGGTTGACACTAAGCTTTTATCACCAGCAATGAGTGTGGGCGTTAAAAAGGCTAAACGCGGATTTTCCATTCCACCGAATGGGAAACTCGGCGGCAAGATAATCATGTCATAGCGGCCCCATACGTAAGGACCTAACAATGACTCGGCAACGTCGAGCATGTGTTCAGTATCTTCAAACTCTTTTGCGGCGGCCACTAACATGCTCGGCTCGGTATACACGCCGCATCTTGGACCTATAGCTTGAAAGGCAATATCACCCACAGCCAAGGCCATTAAATGGGTCGGAATAGGCTGTTCCATCTCAAAGTGAAACACACCATTAAGTGGCGTATCGGGATGATTCATCGCGCTCATAACGGCGCGCATGCCTTTAGGCACTTGCACCTTAGCATCAAAAGTTATCCGCGCCTTAGGCGTATCTTGTAATGGGATCCAACTACGGGCATTGATCGGTTGCGATTGACTAAAGAGGTAAGGTAACTGTTTACCCGCGGTTTGCTCAGGCACTAGCCACTGTAATCCTTGGGCGGACGGAGAGGTTTGATAGTGAATACAAACCTGCTTGCAAAGAAATGCAGGTAAAGTGATACACAATTTTTGCCCGAGTATGGGGTCAGCTTCATTAAGCACAAAGTCGAGCGGTTCTTCATCCATTTCTGTTAATGCATTCACCCCCTCTGTAGCATTAAAACAAGTCACAGCGAGTATGGTTAGATCTCGACTATCAAGCCAAAGCTCTGTTACATCACACTCAAGAAAATCCAAGGACAGCGTCGCTTTAGCGAAAAGACGCTGCGCGTCAAAATCCACCATGACATCCAAAGAGACATGGGTCACTTGCACTTGTTCGGTATTCGCAAAAGAATGGTAATCTCGGGTTAAATCCCAAGGGGCTACATCAGCTAATGTACTCTTAGTTGGTTGCAACACTGTCGCCTCGATATTCAAGTTTTGAGCGGTATGTTCTAAATAGTGAGTTATGAGTTACCTTGCGGTGGTGACGGGCTTGATAACTTATCACTAATCATTAGAAGGTATTATCGACTGCAAATTTACTCAGAGGCAAATCGTAACTGAGCTCTAGAGCTCCTTAGGAACAAGTTTTTTGTAACAGTTCATCTTTAGGTGTAGATACCGAGTTTGCAATAGGCTATCTCTAGCTTGCTAGATTTATCTTTATGTAGTGGCATAGTGAATTTGGCCACCTAATAAGAAATGTTATGGTCCCTTCATAACCCATTTAGGTGACAACATAAATAAAAGTAAACGTGCTCAATATAGCGCAGCCATTAAGCTCGAAACCGCTCAATTAGTGTTGATCAAGGTTACACACAAGAAGCGGCGGCAAAAGCCATGAACGTGGGTAAATCGACGATCAGTAAGTAGGTAACACTGTTTCAAATCGAGCGCCAAGGGCTTGCACCTAAAGCCTCACCCATGACACCTGAACAGATTGAAATCAGGGCACTTAAACGCGAAATTGAACGCATAAATCTCGAGAAAGAAATCTTAAAAAAGGCTACTGCTCTATTGATGTCGGACTCGCTGAACAATTCTCGATAATCGAGAAACTCAATCAGAGCAACAAATACCCTATTTCAGTGTTATGCCATGTATTTAACGTGAACCGGAGTAGCTACCGTTATTGGGTGAGCCGTGAACTTGTAGCGACACCTGAACAGCGGATTTTAGAGTGTAAAATCAAAGCAATACACGCAGAAAGCAAACAGTCTGCTGGTGCAAGAAGTATCGCAACAATCGCCTCTGAACGTGGCTTTGCGTTAAGTCGTTATAGGGCGACTCGGTTAATGAAAAAGCTTGGATTAGTGAGCTGCCAACAACCCAAACACCGCTATAAGAAGGCTGAAAATGAGCATGTGACCATCCCTAATTTACTCAAGCGACCATTTGCCGTTGTCGAACCAAACACCGTTTGGTGTGGCGATGTGACGTATATTTGGGCGGGTAATCGTTGGTGTTATTTAGCGGTTGTGCTGGATTTATTTTCGAGAAAAGCCATTGGTTGGGCGATGTCATTTTCACCGGATACAGAGTTAACGGTGAAGGCCTTAGATATGGCCTTTGAATCTCGTGGAAAGCCTAAAAACCTGATATTTCATTCAGATCAAGGCTGTCATTATACCAGCCTGAAATACCGTCAGCGGCTGTGGAAATATCAAATCACCCAGAGCATGAGCCGTCGCGGTAACTGCTGGGATAATGCGCCAATGGAGCGGTTTTTCAGAAGTTTAAAAACGGAATGGCTCCCGACACAAGGCTACAAGAGTTTTAGCGAAGCTAAACAAGATGTGACCGATTACATCATTGGTTATTACTGTGAAATCAGGCCACATCATTACAATGCAGGATTGAGCCCAAATGAATCAGAGCGACGATTTTGGTTAGATTCTAAAGTTGTGGCCAAATTTAGTTGACCACTACACCCTTGTTGGTTGAGCAACTTTAAAAATCCATTCGTGTTTCAAGCTAACAAAGAAACGCTTAACGACGGTATTATCCCAACACGCGCCAACATCACCCATGCTGGCTCGGATAACATAACTCGATAGCAACCTACTGAATTGCTTACTGGTATATTTCGAGCCTCGGTCACTGTGGAATACCAGCCCTCACTCGTCTTTAAATAAGTCACGTCACCCACCCAAACATGATTAGCCAATACTGGATTAAAGTTCATATTTAACAGGTTATCAGCCACTGCATCTGAGTGTTTTCGTTTTGTTGTCACCTTGTTAGCGCGTTGATGGGCTGCTGGGTTGCTTTGAGTAGAAGGCGGTGCATAATTTTACGAACGAGAGAGCGACCAACCTGGTAGCCTTCCTTGCGCAATTTCTTCACCATTTAACGATTCCCGAAGCTACCTCGACTTTGCATAAATAGCTGTCGAACAAAGCGATAAAGCTTCAGTGTTTTGAGGCTGATCACCTTTGCAGGGCGCTTATGCCAATTGTAATAGCCTGATTTACTTACATTCATTACTCGACATAACCGTGCTATGGGAAACAGATGAGACTGCAGTTTGATGAAACGAATTTTTACTTCATTTCTCTCGCAAAGAAAGCGCTTGCCTTTTTTAGAATTTCTTTCTCCATACGTAATTTTTTGTTTTCTCTACGCAATAGCTTCAACTCATCACGTTCAGACTCTTCTAAGGTGATGCCTTACTGCAAGGCTTCGTGTTTTTCATTACAGTAGTAAAGCAGACTAGTGCTAACTTCAAGAGGCTTTGCCGCATCAGCAACGCTATAACCTTACTCTAGCACCATCAAGACGGCTTCATCTTTAAATGCCTACGGAGAACCCTTATGTGATTTCTTCAGACTCACATAGACCTCTTAATTTATTGACCATACTGTCTCAAAATTAAGTGCTGGGATGGTCACCTTGGTCTCGGCATCGCAATGTGCCATGATTTAGGTGCACAAAATCTAACTCGAGGTGACCGATATGAACTATAAACTCATCAGTATTGATTTAGTAAAACTGTCTTCCAAGTCGCGGCCTTTAACCCTAACAATACTCTTGCTTTTAAAAGTAAAATTAAGCGCCCTGCGTTACTCGATACTCTCAGGCAAAGCGAGCCTACGTTCGTGGTGATGGAAGCCTGTTACAGCCCTAATTACTGGGTGCGTGCTATCGAAAAGCTCGGCCATACCTTCAAGCTTATCCCCGCCAGAATGGTGAAAGCGATGCTGGTCAGTAATAAGAATGATGCCAACGATGCTATCGCGACTGGTGAAACGGCTTGTCGGCCAAAGGTCCGTTTGTTGCGCCCCAAAACCTTTGAGCAGCAGGAAATTAAATCACTACTGCACATTCGCAAACGCTTAGTGGAAAACCGCACGGCTAACCGCAATCAGCTTCGTGGTTTCCTTGCAGAATACGGCCTGATTATCGCAAAGACTCGCCGCCAGTTGATGTTAGCTATTCCGCTTATTCTTGAAGATACTGAAAATGAGTTATCCACAGTTGCCAGAGGGTTTATTCAACGACTCTATGAGTTTAAGTTGTATTTAAATGAATAAATCGACTAGGTAGCAGAGGAAATATTAGCCCTTGCCTAAGCCACAGTATCCATTGCTGCTGACCATTACGGGTGTCGGCCCTATCGTCGCATTCACATTATTAGCCGGCATTAATGATGTGAATGATATTAAAAATGGCCGACTATTTAGCAGCATGACTAGAGATAGCCCCTTCGCAATATAGTAGTGGCACGCCCAATCGGCTCGGCAAGATAACCAAACGCGGAAATCAAACGCTCCGGCGATTACTTATCCATGGTGCAAGAACCGTGGTTAACTTGTGCGATAAGAAAGACGATTCACTTAGCCAGTGTTTACAACGACTTAAAGAACGCCAGCATGTTTGCAAAGTGACGATATCCTTGGCCAATAAGATGGTCCGGATGGTGTTTATGGTAATGAGCCGTGGGCAAGCATTTGATGTGAATAAGGCTTGTAAAATAGCAGCGTAATATAGCGTTTTTTGCGTATAAAGACTCAAAATGTAAATAACCTGAGATCGGTTTAACGAGCCATAACTGCAATAGCATTAAACTCCACGTTAGTGAGGTTCAGTTGTGGCTTATTGTCTTTCAATTGATAGGCGATGAGTCCCGCAATCATGTTGAGCATAAAACCATGCACGCTGCGGTGTCTAGAGTGCTCTATTTGAGAGATATTTTTTAACGGGTCGTTGATGGTTTCTATGATGAAACGTCTCGACAGCATCGCTCTATCCCACAACGACATCGCTTTTTCTTTCATATTCTTACGCACGTTCGTCACCAACTTCACGCCTTTCTCAAGCAATTCACTGGACAGCGCTTTACTGATATATCCTTTATCTGCATAGCGTTTATTCATAACACTGTGCACCATCTCATTCACCGGTTTTGTGTCATGTACATTCGCAGAGTTCACTTTGCCAGCCACTATTCCGCATTGGTGATTCACAATCAAATGCAGCTTAAAGCCATAGAACCAACCCATGGTGCCTTTACCTCTGCACGCCACCCCCGCCAAGGTTTTATGGCGATGAATACGTAAGTTATGACACACTTTGATGCTGGTTGAATCTACAAATTCGATGCCAGTGGGGTCACTCTTGAGGCTGGCAAAGTAGCTGCAAAACGGCACT
>NZ_JAKKRZ010000039.1:0-27411 GCF_025653725.1 Shewanella sp. SM74
GTAAGCGTCCATTTTAGGACGTATTGACGCCTTATAGATTTCGGCCAAGCATCCTGGCTAGATGTCTTTCAGGATCTGCACCAGTCCTGGTGGGATTTTCCACTGGCGGTTATCATCGCTGACCACCATCACTGATTTCTTGTTGATTTTGATAACCACGCCGAACACTTGGCCTTCTTTGGCCTTGAAGTGGACTTTTTGGCCTAAACGTAGCTGGCTTAGAACATTGATGTCGTTTTGCAAACGTAAGTAGTCTATCCGCTTGCAGATTAGCTCGTTCAGGTCATGTAATTCGTCTAAGGTTAGGTCTTCTATGCGCATATCGCCTCCGTCTGGAGGCTATTCTACCGAAGTGGCGGGTAAAGCAAAGAGGTCTGAACGCAGTGGATTATCGGCGAACTGGGTTTTCCAATACCGTGGCGTCAGTTCATGTACCAGGCTGGCAGGGTGTTGGCTGATACGTAGCAGTACATCGGTCAGATAATCGTTTACATTGATATCATGCAATCGACAAGTGACTATCAGGCTTTGGATAACGCCAACATGCTCAGCACCGATTTCTGTCCAACAGAACAACCAATTTTTTCTCCCCATGGGTATGGGCCTGAGCGCCCGCTCCAGATGGTTTGTATCCAGCGGCACATCGGGGTCTTCTAAGAAGACACGCAGTGCCATTTCTTTGCTTTGTACATAGCCAATCGCTTTGTAGAGGGGGTCTTTTGGCAGCAGCGTCAGGTTATGCAGGGTGTCATCACACCACGTAAAGAAGCGGTCAACCACCGGTTTACTGTGCGCAAGCCGGTATTGGCGTTTTTTGTCATCCGTGAGCTTTTGGTTTCGGATAGTCTCTTCTATCTCATACAGCTTGGCGATTAGGCTTATCGCTTCTTTGGCCGGTTGTGGCCAGCTGTTTTCGGCTGCAATAAATTGCCGGCGACTGTGCACCCAGCACTGGGCATGGGTTAAGCCCTCATTCGCTTTTATATAACTGGCATAGGCGCTGTAGCCATCGCTTAATAAAGTCCCTTTAAAGCGATGTTTTAATATCTCTTCTATATGTTGCCGCCCGCGGCTGGTGGAGAAGGTAAAAACAATTTCATCCTTATCACCATACACCGGCCAGAAGTAACTTTGCTTCATTTTGCCCGGGCCTGCTTTGCCTGCTTTAATCGGCGTCTCGTCCATTGCCAGCACCTGGCTTTGTAAGATGCTGGTCAGCATCGCATCCACAATCGGATAGAGTAAATCAATACCGCGTGCCACGATGGTGCCCAGTGTGCTGCGGCTTAAAGTAATGCCCGCTGCGGCTAAGCGCTGGTGTTGGCGATACAGCGGCAAGTGGTATTGGAATTTATCCACCAACATGCCGACGATAAAGCTCACATCCGCCACGCTTTTATCCAGCACATTGAACGGCGCTGCGCTTGGCAGGATAGTGTCGCTGTCTTTGTGTTTGATGATTTGCCGGTCATAGCGCAGCACGTCGAAGCTCGCTGGGCGCTGTGCTAAGCGGAAGGTGCTTTTTACGCCAATCACTTCATACTGGTCGGCATCTTCCCCTTTTAACTCGTCTGGTATCAGCGTAATCACTTTCACCGGTACGTTATCGTTAAATCGCAAACCACTGTCATTAACGCAATCATCCGGGCGCTGTTTGCCTTTTCTGCGGGTGTAGGTGGTATATTCGGTTTCACCTTCGGGTTGGGCCAGTGCTGGCACCATATCGCCCAGTAAGCTTAACTGCATACCCAATTCCAAGGCGCGCTTTTCTGACTTCTGACCAAACAACTGCTTCTCAAACCAGGCTAAGCGTTGCTGAATGCCTGCGAAGGTTTCGCGCAATGACGCATGCTCAGTTTCCAGCTTGCCGTACTTTTCTGACCAGGCCTGATTCTCTGCAGAAGCCTGTTGCAACAAACTCTGCAGGCGCGCGATTTCACTGGTCAAATTAACCCGTGTCTCGGCGTCCGCTGCCACGTTGGATGAGGATGAAGGCTTGATTTTCATAGCGTCAATTATACAGACTTATCAAGCGATTGACTGCCCATAGCGCTTCGCTTGTTTCTGGCGAAGTACGGTAATTCCGTCAACGATCATTTGCAGGGTGCAACCGGTGAGTGATTGGATCCCACTCGGATGCGGTTTCACCGGAAACTGGCCTTGCTCGAGGCGCTTAGCCCAGACACAATAGCCTGAGCTTTCGAAGTACAACACCTTCATCTGGGTTTTGCGGGCATTGATAAACACAAAGTACTGGCCGCTTTGTGGATTATGGCAAAGTTTATTGCGCACCAGGGCACTTAAACCGTTAAAGGATTTACGCATATCCACGGGTGTGGTGCACAGCCAGATTTTTTGGTTGGCAGCAGGGATAAACATTATTGCTGGCTAAGGGTAAGTTCAACGCCATTGCCCAGTGACAAGACGATATGCCAGCGGGTGTTACCGTGATGTGCAAGCGCGGATAAATCGATAAACGGTGTATCCTGGTGCACATTAGCTTGCTCAGTTTGTGGTGATAGACGTTGCCGCCATTTATAAAATGACATGGTGCTCAGTTGATGGGTTTGGCAAAACTCAGTGATGCTCAGCTCTGATGTGTGCCATAAGTCGATTAATTGCTGCCATTGTGCAGCGTTGCGGTAAGCTCGCTTTGCCATATCACTCTCCTGTAATGATGAGTGCACAGCTTATCGCGCGATCTTAAGTGGGAATAGGACGTCCTAAAATGGACGCTTACTCAAACTATTAATAATGACCTACAAACTAATGGCATAGCATTAAATAAAGAATGGGTTAGCTTTCTAAAAGAGCATAAATTTCATGTAGGCTTATCAATCGATGGTCCACGAGACCTACACAATATTTACCGAAAAACCCGCAGTGGCAAACCCACTTTCGATGCAGTAATGGCTGCTGCAAAGCTGCTAAAGGATAACGATGTTTCCTTTGCTGCACTGTGTGTCGTTAATAGAACAAATGTGAGATATCCAAAGGAAGTGTATCGCTTTCTGGCTGACCAACTCGGAACTTGGCGGGTCCAATTTACGCCTGTTGTTGAACCCATCGAATTTAAAAAGACTGCACCTACAAAACTAGAGGCAGCCAATGCCCCAGTACAAAACTCACCGCGTGCCCGCCCTGGTCATCCGCTTTCTATTGTCACGGATTGGTCAGTCGACCCTGATGATTATGGCGAATTCTTAAAAAGTGTATGGGACGAATGGTTAAGTACCGATTTTGGCCGAATACATGTGAACTTGTTTGAAACCACCATTGCTCAAGCCGCTGGAATGCCAGCTCAGACTTGTACTCAGGCAGAATATTGTGGCAAAGCCCTCGCTCTCGAACACAATGGCGACGTATTTTCTTGCGATCACTTTGTTTATTCTGACTTTCTTGTTGGCAATATTACTAAAACTCACCTTGGGGATATCGCATTTTCTGATAAGCAAGTCCAGTTTGGCATGGCCAAATGCAATACTCTGCCAAGCCAATGCAAAAAGTGTGATTATTTAGCACTATGTTGGGGAGAATGCCCTAAAAATCGTTTAATAAAAACACTTCAAGGTGAGACAGGACTCAATTATCTCTGCACCGGTTTATATAATTTTTATAAACATATAGATAAGGATGTAGTGCGGATCTTACAGACTTTAGGTTATTTAGCCTAAAAGTAACATGAACATACTCCGCCATTCAGGGCGGAGAGTGTATCAAGATGACCCATATTGTTGGACCTCTCCTATTTTACAAGCTTATGTTTATGAGTATAAAATCAGAATATTTATTCTATGATTAACGCTACACCGAAGTTACGCTTGCATTATTTTATTAACGCCTTTATTTCAGATCGTTATGTCATCGTCGTTGGAAGCTTGCAAAAGAATTTATGAGTGTCAAAGCAATGAAAAAATCATTAGATGAGGTAAACCTGTTTATCAATAAATGACCTAATTGGCTAATAAACTTGGGATCATTACAACATTTCACTGAAACACCTAATCCGCAACACCGTTAAGATAAATCATCCATCTTGCCGCCTAAAATACCTATTCATAATCTTTCACATCTTATCGAATTCTGTTCATTTTCTGCATGACGGCCATTAACACCCTTCCCTTATGATCTCTCATATTGATAATTTATTAGAGAGTAAGTCATGACAGTAAAAGATTTGGCTGAAACACCAAAAAACATAAAATCCAGAGAGTTAAAAGCTCTTGGATTCATCATTTTTTTGCTATTTCCAATCATCACTGCCACAGGCATTAGCGCTTATGGTTTTGTCATTTGGATGATCCAAGCATTCGGTGGCGTGGTCGCTCACTAATCCTCACGCAACCCATTAGTCAATCTTTAAAGGATGCTCTTATGAAATGGTTTATTAACATTTGGCACACTCTGAACAAACCAGCCAAATACCTTACCTTAGGCTCTATTAGCCTATCAGCTTTTTTAATGGGAATTATTTTTTGGGGTGGTTTTAATACTGCGCTTGAAATGACCAACACTGAAGAGTTTTGTATCAGCTGCCACAGTATGGAAAGCAAACCATATCAAGAGCTACAACAAACAGTACATTGGTCAAATCATTCCGGAGTCCGCGCAACATGCCCTGACTGCCATGTCCCACATAATTGGAGCCGAAAAATTGGCCGTAAGATTGAAGCATCCCATGATATGTGGGGTTGGCTATTACAGACCGTAAACACAGATGAAAAATTTGAAGCAAAGCGTTTAGAAATGGCCAGTCGAGAATGGAAACGCTTCGATCGTGACAATTCCTTAGCGTGTAAAAACTGCCATAACTACAATTCAATGAAATGGGATGAGATGTCTACATTGGCACAAAAGCAAATGAAACGTGCTGCCGAAATCGATCAAAGTTGTATTGATTGCCATAAAGGTATCGCCCATAAGCTTCCCGATATGGGCACGTCCCGCGCACCAGAACTGATTGCCCAGGTCGGCTCAGGGGAAACCAGTTTAGTCGTGGGTGAAAGTTACTTTACGGCTTTAACTAAGCCCCTTTATTTTAATGAAAAAACAGATGTTGAAGCTGGCACCTTAAACATTGCCACACAAGTCACCGTGTTAGAAACCAACGCTAACCGCATCAAAATTGGCATTAATGGTTGGCGAAAAAAAATAGGGGCTGGTCGCGTTATCTATTTTGATTTCGGACTTAACATTCTCTCTGCTCAACTTTCAAAAGATGCTGCAGTTGAAGATGGTGTTATAGCGATTTTTGAAGAAAAAGAAGACCCAATGACAGGCTTGACATGGCAAAGAGTCGAAGCTCAAATTTGGACTGACGCTGACTACTTAATGAAAGATCTACAGCCACTTTGGGACTATGCCCGTAACACATATTCAAGTAGCTGTAGTGTATGCCATACCCAACCCGCAGAAGCTCACTTTGATGCCAATACTTGGCCAGGAATGTTTCAAGGCATGATTGCGTTCGTCAATATGGATCAAGATACTCAAGCATTAGTGCAGAAATACTTGCAAGAGCATTCATCAACTTTCGATAAGTCAGCGCACTAACAGGATACCAACATGAACAGAAGAGAATTCCTTAAGGGTTTAGCGGCCACCTCATATATTGGTCTGAGCAGTGGATCTGTATTGACTCCTCTTAATGCATTTGCCACCTCTGGCTCGAAGGCTAGTGATGACTGGCTAACAACGGGGTCACATTTTGGTGCATTTAAAATTAAGCGTAAAAACGGTGTTATTGACCAAGTCATCCCTTTTGATTTAGATCAATATCCAACAGATATGATGAATGGTGTTAAGGGGCTTGTCTACAATCCATCCCGTATTCGTTACCCTATGGTGAGATTAGACTTTTTATTAAAAGGCCATAAAAGTGATACTAAACAACGTGGGGATTTTCGATTTGTACGCGTTACTTGGGATAAAGCTTTAACTCTGTTCAAAGAGTCCCTCGATGAAATCCAGACCCAATATGGCCCATCCGGTCTTCATGCAGGACAAACCGGATGGCGTGCTACGGGTCAACTTCACTCAAGCACGAGTCACATGCAGCGTGCAGTAGGCATGCATGGAAATTTTGTCAAAAAAATTGGTGATTACTCAACTGGTGCTGGCCAAACGATTTTGCCTTACATTTTAGGTTCTACTGAGGTGTATGCCCAAGGAACCTCATGGCCATTAATTCTTGAGCAATCTAACACCATCATCTTATGGTCAAATGATCCCTATAAAAATCTGCAAGTAGGCTGGAACGCAGAAACACATGAGTCATTTGCCTATCTTGCCCAACTGAAAGAAAAAGTTCGTCAGGGTAAGATCCGCGTGATAAGCATTGATCCTGTTGAGACCAAAACTCAAAAATACCTTGAGTGCGAACAACTCTATGTCAATCCACAAACCGATGTGGCACTCATGCTTGGAATTGCTCACGAAATAGTCACTAAAAAGTGGCACGATGCTGAATTCATCCAAGGTTACAGTTTAGGTTTTGAGCAATTTTTACCCTATTTATTAGGGGAGTCTGATGGCTTAGCCAAAACACCTGAATGGGCGAGTCAGATATCGGGAGTTAGCCCTGAAATCATCCGAGATTTAGCCAAAGTAATGACCCAAGGCCGCACTCAGATCATGATGGGCTGGTGCATTCAGCGTCAACAACACGGTGAGCAACCATATTGGATGGCCGCGGTGTTAGCGACTATGATTGGTCAAATTGGTTTACCTGGTGGTGGAATTAGCTATGGACACCACTATTCAAGCATTGGTGTACCGTCATCGGGTGCAGCAGCACCAGGCGCTTTTCCACGTAACTTAGATGAAGGTCAAAAACCGCTATTTGATAGTAATGATTTTAAAGGGGCAAGTAATACGATTCCAGTGGCTCGTTGGGTCGATGCAATATTGGAGCCAGGCAAAACTATTGATGCAAACGGAGCCAAAGTAACATATCCCGACATTAAAATGATGGTATTTTCCGGTAACAACCCTTGGAGCCATCATCAAGATAGAAATAAAATGAAGCTTGCGTTTCAAAAGCTAGAGTGTGTTGTCACTATAGATATGAACTGGACTGCCACCTGCCGTTTTTCAGATATTGTTTTGCCTGCTTGCACAACCTTTGAACGCAACGACTTAGATGTTTATGGCAGCTACGCTAACCGCGGTATTTTAGCAATGCATAAAATGGTAGAGCCATTATTTGATAGCTTATCAGATTTTGAAATTTTCACTCGTTTTGCAAAACTCTTAGGTAAAGAAAACGAATATACCCGAGGCATGTCTGAGTTTGATTGGCTCCAAAAGCTCTATAACGACTGTAAAGCCGATAATTTGGGTAAATTTAATATGCCAGATTTTGAGGCTTTCTGGAAAGATGGTTATGTTCACTTTGGTGAAGGACAGCCATGGACACGCCATGCTGACTTCAGAACGGATCCTGAAATGAACCCTTTAGGTACACCATCGGGTTTGATTGAAATATTCAGTCGTAAAATTGCCCAGTATAACTATGATGACTGCCCTGGTCATCCAATGTGGATGGAGAAGACTGAACGTAGTCACGGTGGACCCGGCTCAGATAAGTATCCAATGTGGATGCAGTCTTGCCACCCTGATAAGCGCTTGCATTCACAAATGTGTGAATCACAACAATATCGTGAAACTTACACAGTTCAAGGCCGTGAACCAGTGTATTTAAACCCAATCGATGCCAAACAACGTGGGATTAAGGATGGAGATCTTGTGCGAGTCTTTAATGATCGTGGTCAACTACTAGCTGGAGCAGTGGTCTCGGATAGTTTTCCCCGTGGCATAATTCGAATCCACGAAGGTGCTTGGTATGGTCCCGTTGGTAAAGATGGTAGTAAACAAGGGGGAAATGAAATAGGTGCTTTATGCAGTTACGGCGACCCAAACACCTTAACGCAAGATCTTGGCACTTCAAAGTTAGCCCAAGCATGCTCTGCTTACACTTGCTTAGTAGAGTTTGAGAAGTACCAAGGAAAAATTCCAGAAGTCAGTGCTTTCAGTGGCCCAATTGAAACGCTAATCTAATTGCTAAGCATAAAAAAGCACCAGATTGTCATCATGGTGCTTTAACTTACAATCGAAATTAGCTCAAAAGAGATAACGAAGATGAATAAATCTCCTCAATATAACACACCAGTAAATCAAGGTCGTTCAATGGTGTATACATTACTCTCTAGGCTATTTGCTAAAGAATTAGACCATCAGCTATTACAAGAACTAACAACAACTGAAGCGCAAGCTTTCTTGAGCTATTTAGAAACTAATCCTCTCTTCACTGAAGATATTTTAACTCTGAAGTCTTTCATTGATCAGTTGAACACAGAAACAGCATTATTAGAACTTGCAGCAGATTACTGTGGATTATTCTTAGTCGGCACTAAACATAGCACTAGCCCATATGCCAGTTTATATTTGAATAACAATATTGTCGGTCAGAGTGAAGTGTTGTTATTTGGTGAACAACATCAGAAAATGCAAAGCTATTTGCAGCATAGCCAACTGATGGTTCGAAGTGAGTTTCCTGAACCTGCAGACCATATTGCCGTGATCTTAGCTTATGCAGCCCATCAAACATGTATCAGTAATAATAAAAACCAGCTCGTTTTTATCAGCCAATATCTCAACACTTGGTTACCGACTTTTACAGATAAAGTAACCGCTCTCGATACAGGGAAATTCTACACCGCAGTTTGTAACTTGACTCAAACTTGGGTTGCCAGCGACTGCGAAGGACTCGCGGCTCACAGCTAATACCTCCGAGTCTTCTTTTGTCCAAATGCTAAACTGAAGTCAAAACACTGAATATATTCAGTGTTTTGACTTCAGTAGTTAGATCTGCCTTCCCTAAGGCGGCACAAATCTTCATATTATGATACGAAATTTAATTTTTCTTCAAATGCACTCATTGATGCCTGCCATACTTTAACAAGCAGTAAATATGATTCTTTATCAATTCCTTGATCTTCAAGTTGCTTGCACAACTGATACATAGTCACCAAACCTAAACTGGCACTACTGCCTTTAAGTGCATGCAAGAGAGGCCCGGGATCATTGTTCTGTTCTTCCATAAGACGTATTTGCTCTGTACTACTCATTTTAAAAAGTTCTAACATTTCCCATAACGCAGCGCTCCCTAAATACGTTACGTCTTGATTAATCTGCAGTTCATTTAATAGAGGGCCATGAGAAATATCGAATCCAAGTGTCGACCCCAAATCAGATATAGATTGCTCTTCACTCGGGGGCACCTTAGGTTGAAGCTGCTCCCCAGAAGCAACACCGACCCACAGTGCTAGTGAATCCATATTTAAGGGTTTTTCTAATACTCCATCAAAACCTGATGTTTGATAGGCTTTAATATCTTCATCTTGAACTTGCGCAGTAAATGCCATAACACTAATTTCCAAATGCGCTTTACTGGCAATTAGCTTTAACTCAGGCAATAGCACTAAACCAGAACCATCACTAAGTTGAATATCAAGCAGGATACCATCAAAGTGCGAAGCATTATCTTGACGATATAAGGCTCTCGCTTCAGCACAGCTTTCAGCCAAGATAGACTGATGCCCAAGATGAGCTAAAAAACCCTGAGCTATCATTGCATTGACCTTATTATCCTCAATCACCAAAATACATTTAGGTAAAACCTTTGGTAATACCGCTGGTGAAGGCCGGTCTACTTGCTGACAAAGAGTTAATGGTAAACTAAAACCAAATGTGGACCCCTTCGCAACTTGACTTTGCACCCAAATACACTGGGTTAAAGTATCAACATTATTCATCAATGCGACTAATTCTTTACAAATCGCTAATCCAAGCCCTGTTCCTCTGGTTCTGCCTTGGTTAGGTTGAGCACTGTAGGCAACAAATAATTGCCCCATCACAGACTCATTAATACCCACTCCGGTATCCATAATTTCAAAGTGTAGCTGTTGATCAACGGCGAATACTCGAAGCTCAACGTCTCCTTTTTGCGTAAACTTAATCGCATTTCCAAGGAGATTAAACAAAACTTGTCGCAGCTTAGGGCCGTCTAAATTGACCCACTCGGGTAAATTCTCTTTGACTAACGATAGTGATAGTCCAGATAAACCAGCGCCAGCCAACATAATCGCAACCACTTTATCAAGCAGTTCATTCAATGCCACTGGTCTGGGTTCATTCGTTAACTTACCTTGTTCTAAACGGGAAAAATCTAAAATATCATTCAATACTGTTTGCAATAAGGTACCGCTGTACTGAGATAAGGCCAGCATTTGCTTTTGTGCTGGCGGTAATGGTGAATGCCCCAACAGGGTTAACGTGCCCAATAAACCATTTAATGGTGTTCGGATTTCATGGCTCATTGTGGCGAGAAATAACGACTTAGCTTTACTTGCTTGCTCCGCCATCTCTCGCGCAGCCGAATGCCCTTTTGCCTCGGCATCTAATTGACTATTGGCCTCCGCAAGTTCCATTGTTCTAGCAAGCACGGTACTTTCAAGGGAAGCCTTGTGGGCGAATAGCTCTGAAGCGGTAGCTTGTAACTCCAAAGATAAAGCCTGATTATGAGCCGTCTTTTGCTTAAAAGCCTCAATTGCTGATGCCATGGCGGTGAGTTCGTCATGTCCTCGTGGATCTAACACAACCTCTGTATTACCTTGGCTTAATTGTGATAATGCCATTGTTGCTTCACTCAAACGTACCGTAATCCCCTTATATATCACTCGATACACAACAAATATCATGATAATAAGCATCAAAATACCCGTCATCCATAAACCAAATTTCGCCCAAAGCAGTTGCTGTAAAAACTCGTAACGAGCATCATTCGCCTGATCTTGCTGAACTTTCATCGCGTTATCAACGGATTTGTTCAACCAACTTAACTTGCCCGTAAGCTGCTGTAATTGCTTATTTTGCTGAGATAAAATCTGCCCATATTGCTGCTGTAATCGCAAACCAGAATTAACGTTCATTAACGCTAACAACTCATGTTCGAGCTCCATCGCTCGCACGGGATCTCGAACTAATCCTTTGAGTAGTTCAAGAGGCATCAAATCAATCTGCCTATCGATTGTAGCTTCGTTTGTTGCTCTCGGACCATTATCGCTACTGGGGTCCATCACGTAATATTCCAGAGGCATTATAGTCAGTTGATTGAGTTCCCTTGGCACACTCGCCAAGACATTTTTTAAACCTAACTGCTGCTCAGGGGACTGTAATAATTGTCCTACCAATGCGATGTGATGAATTAAGACTAAACCCCGATTTAGACGCTCACGCAGATCCAAATCTTGTTCAATAATGGTATCCAAAAGCTGCGCGCTAGCCGTATTACCCGCCACTTGCGGATATGCTAAACTTAACTTAGCCAAAATAGCTGAATCGACTACAGCAAGTTCAGCTTCAAGTAATAAATTACTTTTACTCGCAGCTTCAGTAAGAGCACGTCCAGCCTTGTTTAACTGATGAGTAAGTGCCAAACGTTCACCGACTTGACGACCCAACATAGATAACTCATGAATGATCTCACCGGCAAATAGAGCTAACTCTTTATCTTTAAAAGTACCATTAACGTGGACATTGAGGGAATTCAGTCGATCGATTGCAGTGAGCAAATTGGTGCTTTCAATTGAAAGTTTTCGACCTATATACGCACGCTGAGCCTCCTCTTCCACCCGCTCAAGTCCTTGGGCATTATCGAGTAAACCATTAGAAGACTGCATCAATTGACGGGCGGCCTCAGAGGCGGGTAAAGCCTTCTCATATAAATACTCATCAGCAAGCTTTACCCAATAGAGCGATAAACTACCAAGGCTAACCAACAACAGTAATAGCAGTCCGAGAATGCAAAACGTAAACATAAGTCGGCTCACTAAACTTTTGCCAGAGAGAGATAAAACACCCACATTCATTCCCCAAACTGTTACCATCAGACTCGTTTGGTTTAGCAATTAAAAACCCAATTCGAGACAATTAGATGCGAAAACTTATTTATACACTCATAGCTTGTTTAGGGACAGTTCCGCCATTGGCAACTGCTCAACCCAGTTGGACAGTTGAACAACGTTTCCCCTTTAATATCCAAATCCAGAAAACAAGAATTTTTGAATATAAAGCATTAACTACAGCCCAAAAACCTTGGCGGATTTGTGTGTTAGTCCCACATCTAAAAGATGCCTATTGGATAGGCATTGATTATGGTTTGATATCACAGGCCTCACATTTAGGTATCAATTTAGAGTTATTTGAAGCGGGTAGCTATTACAAAAAAGACCAACAATTAAAGCAACTAGCACATTGTCTGAAGCAGCCATTTGATGCCATCTTAATTGGTACTGTCGACCCAGCTTTGCTCAATCAATATCACGGACAAATAAACAAACCCATAATTGCGTTAGTTAATCGACTTGACAGCCCAGTAGTTAACACTCGTATTGGCGTAAATTGGTATCAAATGGGATGGACTGCAGGGCACTATATAACTCAATCAGTGACCTCTCTTGCTCCGAATCCAGTCAAACTTGCACTACTAACTGGTCCTGAAAGTGTTGGAGGGAGTGATTGGGTCGAGCAAGGCATTATTGATGCGATAGCTAATAGTCCCATTAAGGTTTCATCCATTCGACACACGGATAACAATCGAGACCTGTATCGAGAGCAGCTACACAACCTCCTGAAAGATCATGTACCTGACTATATACTTGGCAGTGCAGTCGCTATAGAGGCCGCGATAGGTTCTCTACAGCAGGCAAAAATGACAAATCAGGTCAAACTCGTGAGCAGCTATCTTTCACCAGCAACGCTGCGCGGTCTTTATCGTCATAAAGTTGTTTTCAGCAATGATGACCAAGTTGTCCTGCAAGGCAAGTTAGCGATAGATATTGTCATAAAAGAACTTGAAGGTGCAAAACCCTTTGGCGATATAGGGCCACAAATACGCGGCTTAAAACAAGGAGAAATATCACTAAAAACACTTAGTAATAGCTTAGCTCCTGCAGATTTCTATCCCATTTATAGAGTCAATCCAGATCAATCTTCGACCTTAGAGGCAAATAAGTAACCTTCACCATGCACTGTTACAAACAACTCCGCATGGAGCTTATTACGTAAACGGCGAATAATAACATCGATAGTTCTATCGTTAACATCATCATTACGATGGCTTGTTTGCTGCATTAAACGTTCTCGAGAAAGCACTTGTTGAGGATGTAATGCAAAAGCAGTCAGCAATTCAAATTCCGCTTTAGTAAGTCGAATAACCTCATCACCACGTTTAAGCTTTCTGCTGTTTAATTCAAGAATATATACATCAAAAACAAGCTGATTATCGGGTTCCTCCAATTCCGCCAACACCTCTAGACGCGCTTTTTTTACAAGAGAAATCCGCCAAAGCAAATTTTTAACACGAACTAAAAGTTCTCTTAATTCAAAAGGTTTAGTAACATAATCATCGGCTCCCATTTCAAGGCCAATGATTTTGTCAATGGTCTCATCGCGCCCCGTCACTAATATAATACCAACATCTGAACGACTTCTAAGGTCGCGAGCTAAACTCAGGCCATCTGTACCTGGCAAATTAACATCTAACATAACTAAATCAATGTGTTGCTTTGCGAATTGCTGCCACATTTGTTCGCCATCAGCAGCTTCAATCACACGATAACCTTCTCGCTCAAAATATCCCTTTAGCCGAGCACGTATCACAGCTTCATCATCAACAACAAGAACCGTACTTGCAAACTCTGTATGTACCATATTTCTCACCAAAAAATCAATAAGAGCTTATTTTAATTAATGTTTTTTAATTTCTACCGATGGTGCTAGGCAAGAAATAACACGAGTACAGAATAATATACTGAAATAAAATGGATCCACTATCCTCTAAAAAATAGGATGAATAGATCCACATTTCATTAATGACAAAAACAAGCTTAATTAAAAGCTTTTGCTCACGCCTACAACGATACGATCATCAAATATTTTAGTTTGATCACCATAAACTTTATGGTCCATTTCCACAGTACTCCCATGATAACGAACATCAAAATTGATTCCCGCATAGGACTTACTCACGCCCATATTCCAATGCCCCCAACCTTCAGCACCTTCGCCCTCTAAATTCTGGTAACCTAAACTAGCGGACAACTTTATTCCATTATCAAATACATAACTAGGATGAAGAGCATAGTTTACGCCATGCCACCCATCGACGCCAAACCAGTCATCTAATGTAGGAGTGACCTCAAATTGCAGATTTGCATGGCCAAACTGTTTACCGATCTTAATCCACAACTCGGTATAATTTGAATAAGAAGCACCTGGATAGAGGTAAGAAAATACCATCACATCATATTGGAGCCCACTATCTGCAATTTCGCCTGTTTTACCAATAAATGGTGCCGTGACTATCTCTAGATTTGGATCAGCAAATTTAATATTTGAAGCGAAAACGCCCCCATACCAACCATCATGATTCCCCCAACCCAAGGTCCCTTGCACTGCAGGAACATCTGCATCCAGCGTTTCTGATTCTCCTCGGAAAACATAATCAGATGCAAAGGTTAAAGTCCCATTAATTTTACCGCCAAACACTTCACCTTCTTCGGCCGCATTAGCGAAGGGGATCGTTGGAAATAACAAACCATATAGCATTGCTAATCGCACTAACTTAAAGTTTTTATTCATATATCACCTTATATTTACAGGTTTTTATCGATGAGGTAACTATATGGTAAAGATATGAATAGCCATTATTAAGGATATGAACTGAAAACAAATAATTATGAAAATTTATGAAAACTTATTAATACTAAAGTTGCGTGAGTCATTAAAGACTTGTCAGGATTAGAGGATTTTCCGCCAGAATGCCATCATATTCAGCGTTCATGTTATAAGGTAAACATGCTCCGTTCTGAGGATATTACCACAATGACACACCTTCAGATGTGTACAATTATCTTTGGGTTTTAATGCATCAAAACTTATCTTTTAGGGTATTTCAACCTCTATCATTCTGTACTGGTAAAGCAATAGTAGATGCTTTCTATCATCAAAAAAATTGGTCACTTGGCTGAACTAAAGGACTCGAATAGCAGGGTTCGAAAATCGTTTTGGGGGAAAATCGCGTTAGCCCAAATCCACGTGAGACGGAGTTTTTGGCGCGTGAACTAGACTAAGCAGCAAGGGGTCAGTTTGGAGATCGGACATTATTGTACGTTTAGTGCATTATTCAACCATAAGAGGCTGTAAGGGATTGATTTAGTACCAATGTCTATCGCTTTTAAATTATCGCCTTAGTTGTATCGCATTTAGGTTGTCCGATTAAACAAAATCCACGGAAAACGGCGTATAGCGCGGGAGTACACTCTATCGCTATAGGTAAGCCTGTTCAAAAAACAGGCTTACCGTACAATAATTCTCTATATCCAAACTGACCCCTAGAGTGATTCACTAGCTCATTTTTGGACAGAAATTACTTAGATCATTAGCTCTAATTTATTCCATTTTGATTACTATTTTTGACCGAAAAGAGCGGCTCGTTGATTTTTAATCAAATGAAAAGTGCATAGATATTCAAAAGGCAAGGTACAAACCTTGCCTTTGTTATTACTTATACCAGCCGTCAGCTAGAACCTCTGCTTGTTCTAACACAAGCTTGATGGCTTCCTCTGCGGCATCAGGTGGATATTTCCATCGACGCAGCAGTCGGCGTACTAGGTTACGCATACGAGCGCGAACGCTTTCGCGCTTTTGCCAGTCAACCGTTGCAGATTTACGAAGTTGCTGAGTAAGTTCAATCGCTAAGTTGCGTAAATCATCGTTGCCAAGCTCCCGAACTGAGGACTCGTTTTCAACCAAAGCACGGTAGAACGCCATCTCATCCACAGAAAGGTTGAGCTTATCTACCATCTCCGCATCTTCTTGCATCTCTTTTGCCCATTGAATTAGCTCTTCAATGACCTGAGCTGTTTCGATGCTACGGTTGTGGTACTTGTTTAATGTCGTCAAAATGCGGTCTGAGTATTTTTTCTCTTGCACCACATCGTTCTTCATCCGAGCTTTGACTTCATCACGCAGCAGCTTCTCAAGCAGCTCAACAGCAAGGTTCTTTTCTTTCATGTTCTTAACGTCTTCTAAGAACTCTTCAGAAAGCAAACCGATGTTAGGCTTATCTAAACCAACCATTGAGAAAATATCATCAACACCATCAGCGATCACAGCATTGTCGAGGATCTGCTTCAAAGCCGTATTGCGCTCTTCATCCGTACGCTTTTTATCAACGGTAGAGTGCTTCATAAACGCGGCTTTAATCGCAGAGTAGAAGGCAATTTCGTTCTTGTAACCACGCGTTTCATCCATGGTATTACACAATGAATACGCTTTACCTAACGCAGCCATCACATCGAGGAATCGACGTTTGCCATCGCGTACTTCTTTGCCTTTGCTATCTGTGTGTGACAAACCTGATAGATGGTTTACCGCACCGGGCAGTAAACGCAGCGCATCAGTTTCAAAGTCAGGACGATAGTTAAAAACCTTGCCATCAACTGGAGTCGCAAACATGCCACGAACGATATCAACCTTTTCCATCAGTACCGAAAAGGCTTCAGCAGTATCGACGGTTGGTTGCCCTTTACCTTGGCTATTGGTGTAGGTTTTGAGTGCGTTTTTAAGCTCATTAGCAATGCCGATATAGTCAACCACCAGACCGCCCGGTTTGTCTTTAAAAACGCGGTTTACGCGTGCGATAGCCTGCATCAGGTTGTGACCTTTCATTGGCTTATCGACATACATGGTATGGCAACACGGCGCATCAAAGCCTGTTAGCCACATATCACGAACAATCACCAATTGAAGTTCATCTTGAGTATCTTTATATCGCGCCTCAAAGAGCTTCTTGGTTTTCTTATCATGGATGTGCGGCTGCATCTTAGGTTTATCAGATGCGCTTCCTGTCATGACTATCTTGATAGCCCCTTTAGCAGGGTCATCGTTGTGCCACTCTGGCTTGATAGCAACAATCGCATTGTAGAGATCGACACAGATTTCACGACTCATCGCCACAATCATGGCTTTGCCGGGAAACGTTTCGGTACGCGTGGTAAAGTGATTCACTAAGTCCTGAGCTACTTGTTGGATACGTGGCTCAGCACCGACGAGCTTTTCAAGCGTTGCCCATTGAGATTTGATTTTCTCACGGCTCGCAGTCTCTTCATCCTCACCGATCTCATCTTCGATTTGGTCATTAAGCTGCTCGATTTCAGCTTGGTTGATATCAAGCTTGGCTAAGCGAGACTCATAGTAGATTGGCACCGTAGCACCATCATCGACCGCATCTTGAATATCATAGATAGAAACGTACTCACCAAATACGCCACGAGTGTCTTTGTCGTCCATGGCAATGGGTGTTCCCGTAAAGCCAATGAACGATGCATTTGGCAGCGCATCACGCATGTATTTGGAGTAACCATAAACAAACTTTTGTGAGATGACATTGCCATTAGCGTCTTTAACGTCCACTAACTTTGATTTGTTACCGTACTGACTGCGGTGCGCTTCATCCGATACCACAACGATGTTGGCACGCGTTGATAACACTGGGTGCTCTGTTTCTTCAGCAAGTAGGGCAAATTTTTGAATGGTGGTAAAGATGATGCCGCCAGATTGACGAGAGAGCAGCAGCTCACGCAGTTTATCACGCCCGTCCGCTTGCGATGGCACTTGTTTAAGCGTTTCATGCGCCATACCAAAGGTATTAAAAAGCTGACCATCAAGATCATTACGGTCTGTCACCACCACAATCGTTGGGTTGTTCATCGCAGGCTGTTGCAATAGTTTGCTTGCGTAGCAAACCATAGAGATACTTTTACCACTGCCTTGCGTATGCCAAACCACACCCGCTTTACCACTTCCGGGCTTGATTTTATCTAAGCCTTTTGTCGCTTGAACTTGGTATTGCCCCATGCTTTCAGCGACTAAAGGCAGTTCGCCATCGGCCTGTTTCGCTCGCACTGTGGCTTCGACTGCCGCTCGCACGGCATGGAACTGGTGGTAACCAGCAATTTTCTTGATGACAGTGTCGTTGTCAGTTTCAAACAAGACAAAGTAACGAATGTAATCAAGCAGTAAATCAGGCTTGAAGAAACCCTTAACCATGGTTTCAAGCTGATAATCCCAGAGCGGTTTATCGTCTTCACCAGAAACAGTTTTCCATGGTAAAAAACGTTCTTTGTTTGCGGTGAGAGAGCCAACACGCGCCGTCCAACCATCACTCACCACCAAAGATTCGTTGAAAACAAACAGATCAGGAATTTCATCTTTGTAGGTTTGCAGTTGGTTGTAAGCATGCCAAATGTCCGCATGTTCGTCGGCTGGGTTTTTCAGCTCGATAACCGCAATCGGCAAACCATTAATGAACACCACTACATCAGGGCGACGGTTGCCTTTTTTTCCTGTAATGGTGAACTGATTCACCACCAGAAACTCGTTGTTATCTGGATTGGTAAAATCCATTAAGCGTGCGTGGGTGTGCTTGGTTTTCGTTTCCCCGTCTTCATACACGGTGTACTCAACAGGTACACCTTCAATCAGGTATTTGTGGAAAGCGCGGTTGCTTTTAATCAGTACTGGCGTGTCTGGCGTACTTACCGTATTCACCACCACATCCAAGCTCTCTTGTGGTAGTTCAGGGTTTAATACCTCTAAACGCTCAAGCAAGCGCTGTTTCAACACGACTTGGTGGTAATCATCACGCTCAGGGGAATCGCCATCAGGGGCGATGTCGTAACCATTTTTGAATAGGTAGCCTTGGTCAGTAAACCAATCAAGGCAGAGCTGTTCTAGTTGGTCTTCTGTGATCATAAGGACTCCTCATATGATTTTTGCATTTCTTCGCAAAAAACAAAAAAAGTACGGCTATTAATCAATACATTCTGAAGTTCTGACATTTGCTCAAAGAACACTTCACCTTGTTGCTCTAGTGTCGTTGCGTTCCCAATAAAATCAGAAAGATTCCGATAAATAATTAATGGATGCCACGGATTTTCATTTTTGCTATCCACAATACGATTACTTAAGTTCCACCCATTGGGTAACGTTAATTCGCGAACTAACTCGTTATATAGAGAGCTGTCAGTTAGTTTTGAGTGAATAGGTTCATCGATGTCTATGATGAGTGCCGCTATCGGTTCATTTTCCATTAAGTCATGAGTGGCATGGTCTTCACTATCAATTAGAAAGCCACAGAATATTCCCGGATTCCACCCACCTTCAGAATACTCTTTAGAGACATTATTGAATTCCAATCCAATGCGCCCCCAAGAATCGTAGTGACCACAACGTTCATTGATTCCAACGTGGCGTTGATATGCTGGTTTGTTGTATGAAATGCCACCGTCTAACTGCTGTATGGGCCACTGTTTATTCAGTGTTATTTTGGCAATGTCATAAAGCTGTTTATCAATTTTCTTTGAGTCATAGTAATAGGCTATAGATAATGGGTTTAATGGGGAAAACTCAGCTAGTCCATTACTCCTCAATAGCTGAATGAACTCTTTACGAATCCATTGCCCTTTTTCACTATCTACCTCAATTTTTTCTATTGCTTCGGCAACTTGATACCAACACAAGGCAAGATCAGGATTCTGTTTATGTTGTCCTGAGTGACCCGTAATAAGCACGATGGCAAATGATTTTGCGAGCTTTTCTTCAGCATACTTACGATAGTTGTAAAGCTGTCCATCATGCAGTTCCGACCAAACTTTATGTTCAAATATCAAACAAGAAGTATTATCGGCAGAATCCCAAAGCATATCCGGATATTTACCATCAAAGTTAACTTGCGTATCAATGCGTTCTGAATTGCCTACATGCGGGATCTCGATACCACACTCTTGCCCTTGCTTGAATAAAAGAGACATGATTGCCTCTCTCACAGCGAAATCATTGCGAAGTAACCAAGCGAAGGCTTCTGTAATGAAGTTTTCAATTGACGACTTTTGATGGCTAGAAGCGTATTTACTGACGTTGACGAGTAAACTTTCCATTTCTTAAATTCCATTGCAAACCCCAATAGCAATACAAATACCATTGGGATTTATACTCAATTTATAACTAGTTCTCTTGTTTCTCAGCTAACTCGATTTCGCCCGAAAGTAATTTAGGAAGTAAGGTGTCGCGCAATTCTTCTAGACTAATATTTTGTGCATTATTCTTTGCTGTCATATCAATTAGGTTGCTCGCAATAGAGCTATATTTATCTAGAATGTTTTTAGGTGGTGTTAAGATCTTAACCTTGCGCAATTCAGCCTGCTTGATGCCTAAGACTGTAGAGCCTGAAGCTCGACCTTCCATATCTGCCTTTGCTTGAGTTGTTTGTAGCCAGTTAAATAAAAACACTGGATTGCAAACTTCAGGGTTTGCTCTAAGCCCATATAATCGTTGGCTTAAACAAAAATCTCTTGACCCATCAAAGAAATACAGCTCGCCCATCGGCGCTTCAGATGTCATGATGATGTCGCCTTTGATAAGAGGCACTTTCATCCATTTCTTGTACGTAGCTTCATCAAGAAATCGGATTGTATCTGGTCGAACAATCTTCTTAGACTTAATATTTTTTGCTGAGATTGCAGGATAGCCCTCTTCAACCCAATCACTACCGAGTTTTTTAGGTGTTTTTCCGCGATGGTCGATGATCATCGATGTGTGACTATCTAGAGTTTCGACTTCCCAACCCTCAGGTATCAAACCCAACTCAGACTCAACGAGCTTTTCTGGGAATAGCGAGGCAGTGGCTTCATCCATTCCTTCGGGTTGTTCGCCACGCATTTTAGCTTTGACGGGATCAAAATCAACAAACCATGATTTGAAAATAGCTTGTGCCATTTGTTCTAGGGTTTGGTTGGTTTGCGTATTGATTTCTATTTTACTATCCAAGCCTCGTAACACATCAACGACTGCATCTTGATAACCCTTGGAGGGCAGGTCAATTTCAAACTGACCGAAGTGGCTTTTATTTAAAATAGGTGTAGCAGAACCACCCGCAATATCTTTCAAGCTTTGCTGTTTAGTCGACAATACATAATAGATATATTCAGGATTATGTAATTCTGAATTTACTAAGATAGTATTAATCTGCTGATTTGTAACAGATTTAACTGAAAGCAACCTAGCTTTCCCCATATCGGAACCAATGCACGATACAGCGACACTGTGTGCTGGAACTATATTGCCTTTAACTGACTCCAATCCTGTATTGCTGAGATACCTTTCTGTCGTTTTTATCCATTTTCTATCATCTAGATCCCTTGGCGTTACAAAAGGCACACTTCCATTGACAAAAGCATCGATAACTTTAGATGGTGGTGTTTTACCCGTTACGATTTTCCCTAAAGAACTTAGAGGTACACGGCCCCAATCACAGCTCATAGCCTAACCCCACTAAGTTCTTCTTGATCTCGGCTTCAAGCGTTGCTGACTCTGCAAACTGCTCGCTCAACTTAGCGGTTAGTGCTGCCATCTTCTCACCAAATGGAATGCCGTCATCTAGCTCTTCAGTCGCGCCAACGTAACGTCCCGGAGTGAGTACAAAATCGTGTTTCTTAATCTCTGCCAAAGTTGCGGATTTGCAGAAGCCTGCTTGGTCTTCATAAGCGATACCATTTACTTCCGCACCCGTTTTCCATGCATGGTATAGGTCAGCGACTTTCTGGATATCATCTTGGGTGAAATCTCGAAGCACACGGTCTTTCATATAGCCAAGGTTACGCGCATCAATAAACAGCACTTCGCCTTTACGATCACGCAGTTTTCGGCCTGCTTTGTCATTACGAGCTGTTTTGTTTTTGGTTAAGAACCAGATGCAGGCTGGGATTTGAGTGTTGGTGAACAGTTGCCCCGGAAGCGCGACCATACATTCAATCAAATCTTCTTTAATTAGCTTTTGACGAATAGCACCTTCGTTATTGGTGGTTGAACTCATTGAACCATTGGCGAGTAATAGAGCTTGAGAGCCATCTGGTGCAAGGTGATGAAGCATGTGTTGCATCCAAGCAAAGTTAGCATTGCCTGCCGGTGGCATACCGTATTTAAAGCGCGGATCGTTTTCATCAACGCCGGTATTCCACTCTTTCATGTTAAACGGTGGGTTTGCCATGATGAAATCAGCACGTAAATCTGGATGCTGAACATTGGTGTAAGTGCTGGCTGGCTCTTTGCCGAAGTCATAGTCCAAACCACGGATCGCCATGTTCATTGCTGCTAACTGCCATGTGGTGTGGTTGTATTCTTGACCGTAAATCGAAATACGTGATTTTTGCGTTAACGGATCGACTTGTTTTTCATGGGCATGACGCTCGATGAATTTTTCCGATTGCACAAAGAAACCGCCAGAACCCATTGCCGGGTCATACACACGCCCTTCGAACGGTTCAATCATTTCAACAATTAAGGTGACGATAGACGCTGGCGTGTAGAACTGACCGCCTTTTTTGCCTTCTGCTAACGCAAATTGACCCAGCATATATTCATACACATGGCCTAAGATGTCTTTGCTGTTGAGCGAGGCATGATCAAAAGGAATGGTCGCGATCAGGTTAATCAGCTCATTAAGTTTGGCTTGGTCGATACGTAGCGCAGAATAGGATTTGTTCAGTACACCTTTAAGCTTTGGATTATCACGCTCAATGCCTTCTAATGCGTTATCAATTAAGTGACCGACTGAGGTGATTTTCTTCGTTTTGTCGCCAATCTGTAAATCCGCTCCACCAATCACTAATGGGCCGTTATCTTGCAAAAACTGCCAACGCGATTCTTGCGGCAACCAGAACACGTTTTTCTCGGTGTAGTAATCACGTTGTTCCAGTTCGATTTGAATTTCTTCGGCAAGCTCTTCTGCTGAGTAGTCGCTTGGATCTAAGTAATATTCATTTTCAGGGTTAGCCAAATCCGCTTTGATTTCTTCTTGGCGTAAAGTGAACGCATCCGATACATATTTGACAAAGATAAGCCCAAGCACAGCGTGTTTATATTGCGCGGCATCTAAGGTTGAACGTAGTTTATCAGCGGCATTCCATAGCTTTGATTCAAGCTCTTTCAAAAACTGTTGTTCTGTTTGTTTCATAATAAGTTTTCTTGTTTAGAAATATTATTTCAATCATATCATTAGATGTCGCATTGTCTTTGATTTATGCCTTACTTAAAGAACATTTTTATGAAGTAAGGTGCTCATTATGGAAGCTTGGAATAAAGGAAAACGTGTAGGTCAGAAGAAAGCATTTAAATTGGAGGATATTTGGCGTATCCGTATTCGACTTGAGTTAGAAGAGCGATTGTTTGAGTTGGCGCTGTTTAACCTTGCCATCGATAGCAAACTCAGAGCATGTGACTTGCGTAACCTAAAGGTACAAGACGTTAGCCGTAGTGGTTGTGTGATGTCGAGAACCATTGTTAAACAACAGAAAACGCAGCAGGAAGTACATTTCGAAATCACGCCCAAGACACAACAAACCTTGTCACAGTGGATAATTCAAAACGGATTAGCACCAACAGACTATCTATTCCCTAGTCCACGACGTGAAGGGCAACCTATCTCGTACCATTACTACACCACTATAGTTAACCGTTGGGTTACTGATATTGGTCTAGATAAAACGCAATACGGCACTCATTCACTGCGCAGAACTAAGGTTTCTTTGATCTATGCTAAAACCAAGAACCTTAGGGCTATTCAGTTACTTCTGGGTCATGCTAAATTAGAAAGCACGATTGAATACCTTGGTGTTGAAATTGAAGATGCACTGAGGATTTCGGAGAGTTGTGAGACGTAGTACAACTTACATTTTGCCATATTTAAACAGACGTCCCCGCCGTCATTGCTTCTCTTGCGATATGCCATGTATGATTGATTACCTAAAAACGCCGCATTTCTAAGACTAGAAAGTGTAAATATCATAAAAATAACTGGAAAAACTTACCATAATGGTAAATAATCAGCGCAACGTTAGTGCTTTTAAGCAAGATCCACCCAAAGGCACAACAACCGGGCGTATTAACATAGACGGTCCATTGTATGAAATAGAATGCGTCCTTAAGATTCTTGAATCTGAAGGTAATACAGCTATTCCTTGGACACGACAATGCAAAACAGATATCCAAAAACTTGCATTAGATACCGACGATATTAACGAATTATTGAAACAAGCGATAACACAAGGGCAATACTTAAAATCTGAATGGTGTGTACAGAAACCAACAGGTCCTTGGGCGGCTTGTGATAGCTACCGTCTACAAAGAGAAGAGTGGATGGAGTACGCTTACAAGTACATGAGCTGTAACTATTATGTAAAGTTTGCGATTGGTAAGACAGGTAAGATTCTTTTACTTGTATCTTGTCATGTTTCGCAATAAGGGCTAAAAAATGGCAACTAAAATTTGTCCAATCTGCGAAGAAGGCCACTTGAGCGCTGAGCAGGAAATGATCCATGTAGATCACATGGGTCATAAAGGTAAAATTGTCAGCCAATTCTCAACCTGCGATGCTTGTGGGAGTGAACAAGCTACAGCAGCCGATGCACGCGTAAACAAACGTGCAATGATTGCCTTCAAAAAGCAAGTTCAAGGTCTTTTGACAGGCATGGAAGTGAGAGAACTTCGTAAAGGCTGGAATTTCAGTCAAGAAGATGCTGCAAAAATATTTGGCGGTGGTCCAGTAGCATTCTCAAAATACGAATCTGATGACGTTATGCAATCCGAAGCGATGGATAGATTAATCAGAATCGCTCGTGATGTACCAGCTTCTCTTGATAAACTAATGGCTGATGCTGGCGTTAAGCGCAAAATCGATGCCGAGTGGACTACAGTAGCAGTTGTCAATTTCCACGAAAAATCAAATATCAAGCGAACTCACATTGTGTCCCAACATGAGTTTGGTTTAGAGGCGAATTATGGCTACTAAAAATAATAACCAATTACAGAAAGCCATTGAAACTCTAGTAATTGAAGATGTGTACCAGAAAAGTTCAAGATCATTTTGTGCTGATGACTTTGATCCTAAATCATATAGTGAGATGGAAGATCTACACATCCAACAAATGCACGTCGTTCATAAGAGTGAAACTATTCAGGTTGAAGGTGACGGTGAACTACTTCGTGTCTTCGTGCGCCTTGGTACACGATGGGTAGTACCATCTGATGATGCCAGCGAGCCAGATATCAAAGCCGCTATTGAAAGCGATTTTATAGCGGAATATAGAATAAATTCTCATTTAGAACAAGAATGCATCGATGAGTTCTCATTGAAAAATGCTAGTTACCATGTTTGGCCATACTGGCGCGAATACTTAAGCTCCCAATGCGAACGCATGAGACTACCAAGAATTGTCCTCCCTACCGTACAGTTTACTAAATAACTAACGCTCTATTGCCAAACCAGTGCTACTTGCGCTGGTTTTTTTCTAGCTCGCTTTTGTCCCTTAGCTCCGCTATTTAGTTCGTAAGCAACCGTATGAAATCAGGCCAACACACTCTCTATCTCACATATATACTCCGAAGCAAATTCAAGGTGTACAGAGCAATGATTCATTGCATCTTTTTTATTGGCATACAAAATGGCTCCACCGCTGTAGGCGTCAAGTGGCGCGTCTATGACAGAGACGTCAATGAGGCCATCATCCTGAGTTACTTGGATAACTTTCTGGTGTGTTTCGACCCAACGAGATATATAGCTCCATGCATTATCCTCTAAGCCATCTTCACTCTCTTGCTCAGCCCAGTGGAAGTAGTCTTCAACTAGTTCAACATTTAAAGCGGAGTTCGGACTAGGCAATTTAATTGTCTTGCTGTTAGAGCCGAGAACGCTAACCGAATACAGCCTGTTTTTTTCAAGTATGTTTGCTAATGCTACATTTGTAGATGAGATCGATATCATACGACCACTGCCTCACTTGCACTTTGGGGTAAACTGAAAATACATTCACGTTACTCGATTTGGAACTGTCGGTAAATTCTTACCTTTATTTCTAGGTTGCTTTTGTCCCGTAGCGAAAGACCGCGGACGAACCAACACTATTTCAACGAAAAAAGAAAACCACTGCTAGTTCTTCAACATCAGGTGTGAATGAAATTGAGTAATTCACCTCTAAAATGATCGCTTACAGGGCAAAAAACTTTGCCCTTACATTGAAAACTATGACTGTATGGGCATAGCATAGGCAAGTTCATGAACTAATTGTCTAAACAACGATTCTTTGCCCTCTGGGATAATTAACTGGTCTTTTCCTACGCGTTGGCACAATTTCTGTAATTTAGGTGCTGACGCTATGTTCTTTGCTATCGACTCGGTATCGCATTTCAAAAGTAAAAAACGCCCCTCTAATCGTACTGCATTCTTATTGCTCTCTAACGTTTTGAAGAGGTGCTCAATTTGAGTCGGGAAATATGGTTGTTCATCTCTTTCAGATAGGAAAGATTGTATTTCTTCTAAGTCACCACCATTTTCGAGGTGTGAGAGTATCTTGCTTGTGCATAGCTGCCAGACTTGGTCGGTAGCTTCATCCGCATAATTAGTAAGAAATACTCGCTCACTTGTAGTGGGTGGCTGCATAAACTGAACACGATACTTCGGCAATAATGCGATCGATGTTTTCGTTGATTCGGATACATCGATGTAGGTATCAACCACTCCAAGCACATAGGCTCCGAGCTTTGTAAGCCTGATATATTTTAAACCATCATAAATGGACAAATAATCTAGGTCATATTGCCCCCAACGGTCATAGTAATTATCTTGAGCGCCCTCCGGCGTTACGTAAGCTATGTCGACGATCCCTAGAGTTGCGAAATACTCCATAATTAAACAGCGAGAGTAAGCATTAGTAAGAAAGGTACCGTCATGAATGCGGCCATACGTGGAATCACCAATATACAGTAAGCGTAACGCCAACCACACCTTGCGGTGTGGCGGGTGATCAGTAAGGCAGGAGTTGCTGTAGTTTCTCTTGGGTGTTGGCTTTGGGTAGCTCGGTTAATAAGCGGCATAGGTAATCATACGGCTCCAGTCCGTTGATTTTTGAGGTCTCGACCAGGCTGTACAGTGCCGCACTGGCTTGTGCTCCCGTCTTGGTATTGGCGAACAACCACGCCTTGCGGCCAATCACGAACGGTTTGATGGCGCGCTCCGCACGATTGTTGTCGATATTCAGACAGCCATCATCCAGATAGCGGACAAGCTTGGGCCACTGATTCAGGCTATACGTAATAGCCGCTCCCAGTAAACTTTCTTTCGTGACACTCTCGCTTGATTTATCCAACCAGCTTTTGAATTGCGCGAGCAACGGCTTGGCTAGCGTTTGCCTGGCTTCATATTTCTTATCAGGCGGCGCAGTTTTTAATTTACTC
>NZ_JAKKRZ010000040.1:0-24766 GCF_025653725.1 Shewanella sp. SM74
AGTCGTTTCCAACTGTTATCCCCCTCGACTGGGCAGATCCCTAGGCATTACTCACCCGTCCGCCGCTCGCCACCTCAGRAGTAAACTCCCTTGTGCTGCCGCTCGACTTGCATGTGTTAGGCCTGCCGCCAGCGTTCAATCTGAGCCATGATCAAACTCTTCAATTAAAGTTTTGTTGCTTCCGTCTTGCGACTTCAGCGGCTCAATGAATTCTGATTTTTTGTTTCTAACTAAAGAAACAAACTGTACATATTWCTATGAACACTCATTGTTACATTGATTTAAATTTTTGACTGCCAACCCGAAGGTTAAGCAGTTTCGATTAACTCAACACCTGTGAGTGTCCACACAGATTTCTTGTTTTATCTTGTTAAAGAGCAACTCAATATTCRTAAGAGAACTTGAGTACCACACTGAGCGTCGAACGCTTCCAGTTGGCTAGGGCTGCGTATTCTACGCACTTCCCGTTTCGCGTCAAGGAGTTTTTGCAAACTTTCTCAACACTCATCAATCAGTAAACTCATCGATGAACTGTCACATCAGGCTGCTTAACGCTGTCTGCCGTGTCAGTGGATGCGCATTATAGGCAGTGAAACTTTTTGTGCAAGGGCTTTTTAAATGAAAAAAGATCGCATGGCGATCTTTTAAACGATGGCGATTATTTTACATGCAAAGTGCCCATTAATTGGGCTTTTTGCTGCCTTTATCGATAAAACCTTGGATTAGCGAGACGGCTTTTACGTCATCCCAATCAACATAGGATCGAACAAAGGCAATTAATTGACCCTGTTGATCAAGAATAAAGGTCGCAGGAATCGTGTCGAGCGGAAAAACGTTCCCAAGACTTTGTGGTTGATCGTAGTAAGAGTTGAAATTCGCCATACCCAATGAACTTAAGAACGGCTGAACCTGCTGCTTACCTTCTGCATCAATAGAGATAGGCAGTACGACAAAATCTTCAGTCTTGAACTTAGTTGCTAACCTTTCGATTGCAGGCAACTCTCTGACACATGGCGGACACCAAGTCGCCCACATGTTAACCATAATGATCTTGCCTTTAAATTGGCTGAAGTCGATAGCTTTACCATCAACATCATTAAAGGCAACAGGCTCAATAGGAAAAGTCTTTGGCAGTACATTGATCAAATCAACCGTTGATTCCATCGGTTTAGCCGTTTGCTGCATACCAGGGTACGCATGCGTGACCCCAGCAACAAATACCGAAAGAATGGATGACAACATGAATGCCGTTATGACTTTATGCTTCATTTTGTATTGCGCTTTAGCAAGGTATCTAACTCGCGCTGATCTTCTGCGCTAATTTCGTTCGGCACATTACCGCCAATACGTTGCTTACGAATGAAGATAAATCCAATCACTAGACCCAGAAGTAATAAACCAATAGGACCTAACCAGAGAATGTAGGTCTTGGTTTCCATCTTAGGTTTATAGAGAACAAACTCACCATAACGACTGGTCATAAACTCGATGATCTCATCATCCCCTTTTCCTTCGTCAACCATCTTGAATACCTCAAGACGCAGATCTCGAGCAACGGGTGAATTAGAGTCGATCAAATTTTGGTTTTGACACTGTGGACAACGTAGTTCATGGGCCAAAGACAAACCACGCTTTTGATTTTCAGGTGACTTGAATTCGTAAGTATCAACTGGTGTTGCCATGACGGCGGTCGTCATGCTGAACATCAGCACTAGACCACCTATGATTTTTATCAGCGTTCTCATGCTGCGCCATCCTTCGCTGCTTCAGCTTGTAATTGTTGGATCATAGGGTAAAGGGTTTCACTCCATACACGTTGGTCAATTGGACCTGCATAACGGAAACGGATAATACCGTTGTGATCAACAATAAAACTCTCTGGAGCACCATAAACGCCAAGATCTAATCCTAAACGCCCATCTTTATCATAAATATTAACGTTGTAGGGATCGCCCTGACGTTTTAACTCTTCTAACGCAGGAACACGCTCATCACGATAGTTGATCCCGTAAATTGGCAGAAGATTTTTACGTTTTAGCATCACTAAGAAAGGATGCTCATATTTACAAGATGGACACCACGTCGCCCATACGTTAAGTAATGATACCTTACCTTTTAATTGCTCATTCGTTATGATCTCAGCCGGTGTTTCTAGGCGTTCCAGTTGGAAAGCCGGAATAGGCTTCCCTTCCAGTGCTGAATCCAATTGCTGCGGATTCAGAAATAACCCTTTATAGAGAAACACCCCCATGGCGAGAAATATGACCAATGGGATAAACAGAACCAACTTCTTCATACATTCCCCAATTATTGAGCCGTTGCCAATTTTGCCTTTTCGGCCAAAGGCGCGACGGCTGCAGTGACTTTCGCACGGTAACGTTTATCCGATGCAGCGAAGAATCCACCTATCATCATGAAAATTGCCCCAAACCATAACCAACGCACGAACGGCTTATAGTTTAAACGAACCGCAAATTCAGTGCTGGTAATAGGGTCACCCATAGTCACGTACAAGTCACGGAATAGACCCCAGTCAATACCGGCTTCTGTCATATCCATAGTTCGCACATTATATTGACGACGATCTGGTTTTAGTAATGTCAGTAGCTCATCGCCCTTGTAGATCTCTATCTGTCCCTGCTGTGCAGTGTAGTTAGGACCTACTACGTTTTTGGTCTCGAGATACTTAAAAGTATAACCGGCGAGTTCTTGGCTTACACCAGGTCCCATACGAACACTTTTCTCAATCGAGTAATTTGACACCATAGTGGCACCAATCACAGAAACAGCAATACCGAGATGCGCGAAGATCATACCAAGCTGACTACGGCCCATGCGGCTAATGCTGATATCACCTTCTTTCGACTTGACCATGTTATAGGCCGCTCTTGCGGTAGCCAGAATAATCCAAGCCGCGGCAGCAATACCAAAGGTAACCCAAATATTGAATACACCATCGACGATAAATGGCGTCACAATACCGATAGCAGCAGCAATCATTGCTGGGATCAATAGCTGACGCTTAAGCTCGCCCGCTTTCGATTTTTTCCAGCGAATAATTGGACCAATACCCATAAAGCCAAATAGCACTAATACGATAGGCACGAACACCGCATTAAAGTATGGGGGTCCAACAGAGATTTTACCCATGCCAAGCGCGTCGATGAGCAATGGATATAATGTACCCAATAGTACCGTACCTGCGGCAACCGTCAGTAGCACATTACACACTAAGAGCATAGTTTCTTTAGACTTAAGCTCGAAACGGGCTGGACTACTCATTTCACTAGCACGTAAAGCAAACAGTGTTAATGAACCGCCAACCGCTAAACCAAGTAACAACAGAATGAACATACCGCGGCTTGGATCGGCTGCGAATGAATGCACTGAGGTTAATACACCTGAGCGAACAATAAAGGTACCAAGCAAACTTAAAGAGAAAGCAAAAATAGACAGTAATACAGTCCAGTTACGGAAGGCGCCGCGTTTCTCAGTCACAATTAAAGAGTGAACAAGCGCAGTACCCACTAACCAAGGCATAAAAGAGGCGTTCTCAACAGGATCCCAGAACCACCAACCGCCCCAGCCTAATTCATAATAAGCCCACCAAGATCCTAGTGCGATACCGCCCGTAAGGAAGGTCCAAGCAGCCAATGTCCATGGACGAGTCCAACGAGCCCATGCAGAATCGAGACGGCCGCTCATCAGCGCAGCAATCGCAAATGCAAAGCTTACAGAGAAGCCCACATAACCCAAGTACAACATAGGAGGATGGAAGATTAATCCCACGTCCTGCAGCATTGGATTTAAGTCACGACCTTCGGCTGGGATCGGGAATAAACGTTCAAATGGGCTAGATGTGAGTAGCATAAACAAACTAAAGCCAATCACAATAAGAGCCAATACTGCCAGCACACGGGCAGTAAACACTTCTTCTAAACCTTTGCTAAACAAGGCAACCGCAGCCGCCCAAGTTGATAAAGCAAACACCCAAAATAACAGTGACCCTTCATGACCGCCCCATACGGCCGAGATCTTAAAGAAGATAGGTAACTGAGAATTTGAATGATGTGCCACATAGGCGACCGAGAAATCATCGACGGCAAAACTATAAGCCAGCACGACAACAGATAAGGTAATAAAAAAGAACATTCCGTACGTTAATGGCCAAGCGTACCTAACAAGGTATTGGTCTTTTCTGGCAACACCTATTAGGGGGACGCTGATTAATAAGAAGGCAAAAGCCACCCCTATTATCAACGCAAAGTGTCCAAGTTCTGGGATCATGGGTTTTCCTCAGTCTTCAATAATATGTTGATTTAGAAAGACTCTATCTCAACGCACAACATGCTATTCACGCAAATGCACGAAATTTTGCTCATTTTAGTATTTGCTATTGTTCCTGTCTGCCTCTTTCGTACAAAACTGGGTTACTTGTCTCATTCTCAATTTTAGAGGTCGATGAAAGTCACGGAAGAGGCTCAGTTCTGCATGTGACCGACAAATGACACTTAAGTTTCATACAAAATTTACAAGAAGAATCAATTTGTGAACCAGTGCCCAACTATAAGCTTTCAGCACTGGGATTACCTTATATTACTGTTCAATGAACAATCTTTACGTATAATCTTGCTTCCAAGCCTAGCGGTTACTCCGCTTTCTGCAAACTAAAGTGAATATAGAAACAATGACGACATTTTGGATTTTTATTGCGCTTGTTATGTTAGTCGGCCTGATGCTGATTTGGATCCCGCACTTCAGACAGCAAAAATTGCTGAAAACGGAAGAAGCTGGAGTTCGTAAACAAACGAACCTTGAATTGTTCAATGAGCGCTTAGGCGTTCTTGAAAAAGAATTAAGTGAAGAGCTACTCGATCAAGCCGAATTTGATGCATTGAAGAAAGAACTGGAAATCAGTCTACTCCAAGACATCAAACAAGCGAACGACGATTCACTGGTCAACCAAATAAAGCCAAAGACGATTCTGTGGCCGTCGATCATGTCAGTTTGTTTGATTGTTATCTCAGGCTATCTCTATCAACACTTAGGCGCCTTCGAGAATATTGATAGTGCTCAACAACCTGCGAATCCACATGCAGGAATGGATACGGCTCAAATCATGATGCAACGCGTGCAGATGATGGAAGCTCAAGTTAAAGCCGAGCCAGAAAACAGCCAACTGTGGTTCAGCTTAGGTCATGCTTATGTATCGGCAAACCAATACGATAAAGCGATTGCAGCTTTCGATAAAGTAATCGAATTAGTCGGAAAGCATGCAGAATTGCTCGGTCCAAAAGCAACGGCGATGTATTACAAAGCGGGTCAACAAATGACACCGCAAATCCAAGCTCTTATCAATGAGTCTTTAGCAATGGATGCCCAAGATCCTTCAACGCTACTGCTCGTGGGTATGGATGCTTTCTTTACTGCTGACTACAAGAAAGCCATCACCTCTTGGCAAACGATTTTAGATAGCGGTCGTGCCGACGTTGATCGTGCAGCTCTTATGAATGCAATCGAAACCGCTAACTTACGCATGCAGTCGGAAACCGCTGGCATGCCAAATGATGATGCACATAAGCAAGTCAAAGCGAGTGCTAAATCGGTCAATGTCACTATATCTATCTCTGCAGAACTTGCGGCTAAAGCCAGTCCAGAAGACACCATTTTCATCTTTGCCCGTGCAACTGAAGGACCTAAAGTCCCATTAGCCGCAACCAAAGTCAGTGCTAAGTCTTTCCCGATTACAGTGACATTAGATGACAGCAGCGGTATGGGTGGTGATGTGAAGTTAAGCGATGCAGCCAATGTGGAAGTGATTGCTGTACTGTCTAAACAAGGTAATATCAAACCGCAAACGGGTGATATTCAAGGCAAGATCAGTAAAGTCGCCGTAGGCGATACAGCGAACCTAGTACTTGATACTCAAGTGCAATAAATCGCAGTTAATTGCAGATATAAAAAAACCGGCTTTCGCCGGTTTTTTTATATCTGAAGAATTACTTAGCTGTAGACATAAATTTGATAGCAGCTTTGTAATCATCATCAGTACAATCAGTACACATACCACCTGGTGGCATAGCATTCAGACCGGTTTTCACACTCTTCACTAGAGCGTCAACACCCTTAGCTAAGCGTGGTTCCCATTCTGCAGCGTTGTGTACTTTTGGAGCACCAGCAACACCCATACTGTGGCATACTGTACATGCCTTATTATAAATAGCCTCAGCATCTTGAGCTGAAGCGTTAACTGACATAGTCAAAGCAGCGACAGCAGTCATTGCTAACAGTTTTTTCATGTTCAATGTTCCTAATGCAAATACGTACAAAGCTCGGCGCCGCCCTTACTTAGGCAGACTCATTATAGCCGACTAAGATTACTACAAACTTCAAGAAATCTCATCTTTTTGTGATTAGAATCTCAACACAAAATGAATCAGGCGACAAGGATGACAAATTCGTTAATATATTAGCAAGTCGTAAAAAAGTTCGATAAATATTGCGGTTATTGGAACCACATCATATTGCTGACATCTAGTGCAAACCAAGAGTAAACCCCCAATAACGTTTGTGTTAGAATGACTTGTGTTTCCTTCCGGCTTGAGATAGAGGGTTCAGTGACAAATATAACTAAAGAAACCACATTAGTGTCAGCCAGCAAGCTGACCTGTATCCGCGAAGAACGCATCCTTTTTGATGAGTTAAGTTTTGATATAAATGCCGGTGACATTGTTCAGATTGAAGGCCCTAACGGCGCAGGCAAGACCAGTTTATTACGCATATTGGCGGGCCTTTCTCGCCCCTATGCCGGACAAACTTTTTACATTAATGAAGACATAAACCGTTGCCGCGATGAATACAATGAAGACCTCTTGTATTTAGGCCATTTAGCTGGCGTGAAATGCGAGCTGACTGCCGAAGAAAACCTTAATTTCAATTTAAGAATCAGTGGTTATGATGACTTTGATACATCAGAGATTTTAGCCAAAGTCAATTTAACGGGCTTTGAAGAAGCTCTCGCGGGGCATTTATCCGCAGGCCAGCATCGCAGAACAGCGCTATCAAGATTGTGGCATAGCAACTGTAAAATTTGGATCCTTGACGAACCTTTTACTGCCATTGATAAAAAAGGCGTCGAAGAACTGGAGCAGTTATTTATTCAGCATGCGGATAATGGTGGCTGTGTGATCCTCACAACTCACCAAGATATGGGCATTATCACAGATGATAGGCTTCGTAAAATTCGTCTCGATTATCGCTTCATATAAGGTCAGGCTCAATGAAAAGAGGCATCAGTTTTACCCAAGCATTTTTCACCTTGCTGCAGCGAGATCTTAAAATTGCTATTCGCCACCGCGGCGACATTTTTAACCCACTGCTATTTTTTATTATGGTCGTTACCTTGTTTCCGCTGGGGATTGGACCAGAACCGCAAATGTTAGCACGTGTGGCACCGGGGATAATTTGGGTCGCCGCATTATTAGCATCAATGTTGTCACTTGAAAGGCTTTTCAAAGCCGACTTTAGTGATGGTAGCTTAGAACAAATGCTATTAAGCCCACAGCCATTAGCCATTCTCGTATTAGCTAAAGTGTTAGCCCACTGGATTTTAACTGGTGTGCCACTGATTATTATCGCACCACTGTTAGCGGTATTACTCAATCTAGACGGCAACAGCTACGGTGCGTTAATTTCGACGCTTGCGCTAGGCACGCCAGTATTGTCGCTGTTAGGTGCTATAGGTGTGGCATTAACCGTCGGTCTAAGGAAAGGCGGCGTGTTACTCAGCTTACTTATTTTGCCCTTATATATCCCAGTACTCATTTTTGCAACGAGTGCTATAGACGCGGCAGGAATGAATTTACCCTATGATGGTCAGCTCGCTATAATAGGCGCTATGCTGGTCGGATCGTTAACCTTAGCACCTTTTGCAATTGGTGCATCTCTGCGAGTGAGTACTAACTAAAATGTGGAAATGGTTACACCCTTACGCGGATCCTGAACGCGCATATAAATTATCAGGAACGTTATTTCCATGGTTTGCGATCTTAGCTGGTCTATTGATTGCTGTTGGCACTACATGGGGACTCGTCTTCGCGCCGACGGATTACCAGCAGGGTGATAGCTACCGTATTATCTTTATCCATGTTCCTGCCGCGTCTATGTCAATGGCGGCTTATATGGGTATGGCAACAGCGGCCTTTATCGGTCTAGTTTGGCAGATAAAACTTGCCGACTGGGCTGCAGCATCTATTGCTCCCATTGGCGCAGTGATCACCTTTATCGCACTCTTTACTGGAGCGGCATGGGGTAAACCTATGTGGGGTGCTTGGTGGGTATGGGATGCACGCTTAACTTCTGAGCTGGTATTACTATTCCTATATCTAGGTGTGATCTCGCTCTATGCCTCATTTGAGGATAAAGTGCTCGCAGCTCGTGCAGCAGGGATCTTAGCGATCGTCGGTGTGATCAATATTCCTATCATCAAATACTCTGTTGAATGGTGGAGCTCATTACATCAACCGTCGACAATACGCATTACCGAGAAATCGACAATGTCGACGGAAATGCTCTATCCACTGTTAATTAACATACTGGGCTTCGGTCTTATGATTGGTGCCATCACTATTGTTCGTTTTAGAGCAGAAATTTTAGCAAGAAATGGCATGCGCCCTTGGGTCCGTGAACTAGCTAAAGCGGAGGAGGTCAAATGATGCAATTCGATTCAATCAGTGATTTTTTTAATATGGGCGGCTATGCATTCTATGTATGGCTATCCTACGGAGTGACCTTCTTCTGCCTCTCTACGCTCATCATTACCAGCGCACGCCAAAAGCGTAAGGTGTTAATTGATATCGCGAAGAAGATGGATAGAGAAGAACGCCTAAAAGAAACCAGGAGTACTAAATCGTGAACCCAAGACGCAAAAAAAGACTGACATTAGCTGTAGCATTAATCGGTGGCGTTGCTGCGATTACTTCGCTTTTGCTCTATGCGCTGAACTCCAACTTGAACTTATTCTATACTCCGTCTGAAATTGTCCACGGCAAGACAGACACTGGCGTAAAACCTGAAATTGGCCAACGTATTCGTGTCGGCGGAATGGTGACTGTAGGTTCTATGGTGCGAGATCCCAAAAGCTTGCATGTCGAATTTGCAGTACATGACTCCCTCGGCGGTGAAGTACTGGTCACTTATGACGACCTATTGCCCGATCTTTTCCGTGAAGGACAAGGCATTGTTGCTCAGGGTGTACTGGGCGCTGATGGCAAACTAGAAGCAACTGAAGTACTGGCCAAGCATGATGAAAACTACATGCCACCAGAAGTCGCTGAAGCCATGGGCCAAAAGCACGAAAAGTTAGATTATAGCCAGCAAAAGGCACCAGATACTAAGTAGGTTATTGATGGATCAGCAATAGCGTACAAACTAAGCCTCCTAGCTTAATAACTAGTGAGGCTTTTTTATTATCTCAATATGCACAATTAAAGGTGGACTATACTCTAGGCAGCGCCAATACCTAAGATTGCATATGATTCAAATGAGACAACTAAACTCTAGTTTGCAACACATTCTAAGCTTCCTAATTATCTGCTTGATAGGCCTCTCTCAGGAAGCCAATGCTGCTAAAGTTGTTGTTATCGAAAGCTACCATCATAGCTATCAATGGGACAAAGAATACTATCAAGCGATTTATGACACGCTCAGCCCTCACCACGATGTTAGTTATTTCGAGATGGATACCAAACGCTTACCCCAAGAGCAATTTACTGAACGAGCTGACTTAGCATGGAAATACATTCAACAACAAGCACCTCAATTGGTTATTCTCGCCGATGATAATGCGGTTAATCTCTTACACCAGCGCCTAAATGACAGCCTAATCCCAGTAGTCTATTTAGGGGTGAACATGAATCCTAGAGAATATCATCTCAATGAACACAAACGCTTCACAGGCGTCATTGAGAGACCACTACTACGACGTTCACTACTGCTCATTCAACGTTTACTACCGCAAACTGTGCATAGAAAAATCTTAGTTCTATTCGACCAAGGAGTCACCTCTGACTCAGCGGCTGAATACATCAGTAAACAACACTCAAGCATGTTAGGCGATATCGAAGTTAATTTAGTGCAATTGTCACAGCTAACGGATTGGCAGCGGAATGTATTGACCGCGAAAGAACAAGGTTATAACGCTATAGTCGTGGCGCTATACCACACAGTTAGAGACGCAGATAATCGCTCAGTAGATGCAGATCAGCTCCTAAAATGGATATCTGAACATACTCCGGTACCGAATTTTGGGTTTTGGGGATTTAGTGTCTCTGCTGAAGGCAATATTGGTGGCTATGTTCTCGATGGCTATCATCATGGCAAGATTGCAGCGAATATGGCGACAAAAATACTCGGCGGCGAGAAACCCGAAAATATTTTCCCAGTAACAGATGATCTTGGAAAATACATGTTTAGCCAGAAAGGCTTAGCTAAATGGAATATCGTCCTCCCAAAAGAAATCGAGAAAACCACACTTTGGGTAAAATAGTAAAAAAGGCATAAAAAAGCCGGGCTAATGCCCGGCTTTTTAAAAGTGTAACCTTAATTACTCAGCAGCTTCAACATCAACAGCTTGAGCAGCTTCTGGGCGACCAACTAGCTCGATGTAAGCCATAGGGGCTTTATCACCAGCACGTAAACCGCACTTAAGGATACGGGTATAGCCACCAGGACGTTCCTGGTAACGTGGACCCAACTCAGTAAATAACTTACCAACGACTTCAGCGTCGCGAGTACGTGCAAACGCTAAACGACGGTTTGCAACGCTGTCACTCTTAGCAAGTGTTATCAGAGGCTCAACTACGCGACGCAGTTCTTTCGCTTTAGCCACAGTTGTCTTGATGATCTCATGACGAACTAGTGAACCGGCCATGTTGCGAAACATGGCTTGGCGATGACTGCTGTTACGGTTTAGTTGACGACCACTCTTACGATGGCGCATGACCTAATCCTTATAACCTAAATCTGTACAAACCTGAGACTTATAGGTCGTCTGCTAAACTAGCTGGAGGCCAGTTTTCCAAACGCATACCTAACGACAGTCCGCGAGAAGCTAAAACATCCTTAATTTCAGTAAGAGATTTCTTACCTAAGTTCGGGGTTTTCAGCAACTCAACTTCAGTGCGCTGTACCAGATCTCCGATGTAATGAATCGCTTCGGCTTTCAAGCAGTTAGCCGAACGTACAGTTAGCTCTAAATCGTCGACAGGACGCAGCAGAATCGGATCGAATTCCGGTTTCTCTTCTTTCAGCTCTGGCTCAGTCACGTCACGTAACTCTACAAACGCATCTAGCTGTTCAGCCAGAATAGTTGCAGAACGACGGATAGCTTCCTCAGGATCGATAGTACCGTTTGTGGTCATATCGATAACGAGTTTATCTAAGTCAGTACGCTGTTCTACACGCGCTGCTTCTACATTGTAGGCAATACGTGCAACTGGCGAGAAAGAAGCATCAACCAGCAAGCGGCCGATTGGGCGATCATCGTCTTCGGTTTGTGCACGAGCAGATGCTGGTACATAACCACGACCACGCTCAACGCGAATACGCATGCTGATATCATTGTTACCTGTCAGATGACAGATAATATGATCAGGATTCACGATAGTGACATCACCATCATGCGTGATATCTGCTGCGATGACAGGGCCTGCGCCGGACTTGCTCAACGTAAGCATAGCCTCGTCTTTACCCTCGATGGTCACTGCTAACCCTTTCAGGTTTAACAAGATCTCAAGGATATCTTCTTGAACGCCTTCCTTACTGCTGTATTCGTGCAGTACACCGTCAATCTCGACTTCGGTAACCGCGCAGCCGGGCATAGACGACAATAGGATGCGACGCAACGCGTTACCTAAAGTGTGGCCGAAACCACGCTCAAGTGGTTCCAATGTAACCTTGGCACGTGTTGAGTTAACCTGCTCGATATCAACGAGACGCGGTTTAAGAAATTCTGTAACAGAACCCTGCATTGTGTCCTCTCTTGTTTGTTAGCCTTACTTAGAGTAAAGCTCGACGATCAGCTGTTCGTTAATTTCCGCAGACAAATCGCTACGTTCTGGAACGCGCTTGAAAGCACCTTCCATTTTCGCGTTGTCGACTTCAACCCATGTAGGCTTCTCGCGTTGAGCTGCCACTTCTAAAGCCGCTTTAATACGAGCTTGAGTACGTGACTTCTCGCGGATGCTCACAACATCATTCGCAGACACTTTGAATGATGGAATGTTAACAACACGACCGTTAACCATAATAGATTTATGGCTTACTAGCTGACGTGATTCTGCACGAGTTGCACCGAAGCCCATACGATAAACAACGTTATCAAGACGGGTTTCTAAAAGCTGAAGCAGGTTTTCACCTGTGTTGCCTTTAGTACGTGCAGCATCTTTGTAATAGTTACGGAATTGTTTTTCTAACACACCGTAAATACGACGAACTTTTTGTTTTTCGCGTAACTGAGTACCGTACTCTGACAAACGTGGCTTACGAGCGCCATGTTGTCCAGGTGCAGTTTCCAGTTTACACTTTGAATCGATTGCTCTCACACCGCTTTTTAAGAAAAGGTCTGTACCTTCTCGGCGGCTGAGCTTGAGCTTGGGACCCAAGTATCTTGCCATGATCTTTCTCCAACTATCCTAATGAAACGGCGTTATACACGACGCTTTTTAGGAGGACGACAACCATTATGAGGGATCGGCGTCACATCGGTAATGTTGGTAATTTTATAACCAACAGCGTTCAGCGCACGAATGGCTGACTCACGACCTGGACCTGGACCCTTCACAAACACTTCAAGGTTTTTTAAACCGTAGTCTTGAGCAGCAGCACCTGCACGCTCAGCAGCCACCTGTGCAGCAAATGGAGTAGATTTACGTGAACCACGGAAACCTGAACCACCTGAAGTAGCCCATGACAACGCATTACCTTGACGATCTGTAATGGTGACAATAGTGTTGTTGAAAGAAGCATGGATATGAGCCATGCCATCTGCAACCTGTTTACGTACGCGCTTACGCGGAGAACGTGACGGAACTTTAGCCATTGCTTTACCTTCCCGTTACTTTCTAATAGGTTTACGTGGACCTTTACGCGTACGCGCATTGGTCTTAGTACGTTGCCCACGGAGAGGCAGGCTACGGCGATGGCGGAGACCACGATAACAACCAAGATCCATAAGACGCTTGATGTTCATTGAAATCTCACGACGTAAGTCACCTTCTACTAGGTATTTGGCGACTTCTTCGCGTAGTGTGTCTATTTGAGCTTCGCTCAATTCCTTGATCTTAGCAGTTTCAGCGATTGCTGTAGCCGCGCAGATTGCTCTAGCGCGAGTACGGCCGATGCCGAAAATTGCAGTCAATGCGATGACTGTATGCTTTTGATCAGGAATGTTAATGCCAGCGATACGGGCCACTATGCACTCCTTAAAGTTAAAGGCCAACTGCGAAAAGCCCGAAAGGATACTCGACAGTCGACAGATTTGCAAACAAAATTTTGTTCAGCCCAATTCATGGGCTGAACAAATTACTTTTTAGCCTTGACGCTGTTTGTGTTTTGGTTCAACACAGATAACGCGTACAACGCCACTACGCTTGACGATCTTGCAGTTACGGCAGATCTTCTTCACGGAAGCTCGAACTTTCATTTCATCACTCCGTAAAGCTACTTAGCGACCAAAGCGATCTAAATTCGCTTTGTTAACTAGGTTAGCTTTCTTCATCACAGACTCATACTGATGAGACATCATATGCGTCTGAACCTGAGCCATGAAGTCCATGATTACGACTACCATAATTAGTAGTGAAGTACCGCCGAAATAGAACTGTACTTTCCACGCAATTAACATGAACTCCGGAATTAAGCAGATAAAGGTTATGTATAACGCGCCTGCCAATGTCAAACGGGTCATAACTTTATCAATGTAACGCGAAGTCTGTTCTCCAGGACGGATCCCAGGGATGAATGCACCACTCTTCTTCAAGTTATCTGCTGTTTCACGTGGGTTAAACACCAACGCAGTATAGAAGAAACAGAAAAAGATAATCGCTGTTGCATATAATAATGAGTAAAGCGGTTGTCCAGGTGACACAGCCAGTGAAAAATCACTTAACCATGACATGGACTCATTTTGACCGAACCACTGAGCCAGTGTTCCAGGAAACAAAATGATGCTTGACGCAAAAATTGGCGGAATAACACCTGCCATGTTTATTTTCAGCGGTAGATGGGTACTTTGCGCAGCGAACACCTTACGGCCTTGCTGACGCTTAGCATAGTTAACGACGATACGACGCTGACCACGTTCCACAAACACTACAAAATAAGTCACTGCAAACACAATTACCGCGAGCAACAACAATACTAACACATTCAAGTCACCTTGACGCGCCTGCTCAGCCGTTTGGCCGATAGCGGAAGGTAATCCAGCAACAATACCTGCGAAAATCAAAATCGAGATACCATTACCTATACCACGTTCGGTAATTTGCTCACCTAGCCACATAAGGAACATAGTTCCTGTCACTAAGCTTACAACCGCAACAAAGTAGAATCCAAATCCAATGTTGACCACAAGGCCTGGCACTAAGTTTGGTAACCCGGTTGCAATACCGACCGACTGGAATGTACCCAGCACTAAGGTACCCCATCTGGTATATTGACTGATTTTCTTACGTCCTGATTCGCCTTCTTTTTTCAATTCAGCGAGTGCAGGATGTACGACAGTCAACAGTTGCATGATAATCGATGCCGAAATGTACGGCATAATACCTAATGCAAAGATAGAGGCACGCTCAAGGGCACCACCCGAGAACATGTTAAACATGCCAAGGATGGTTCCACTTTGCTGAGCAAACAGCTCTGCTAATACAGCTGCGTCAATACCAGGAATTGGCACAAACGAACCGGCTCTAAAGACGATAATCGCACCAATCACGAACAGGAGGCGAGCTTTCAATTCTGAAAGTCCACCTTTCGCGCTTTTTAAATCAAGTCCTGGTTTTGCCATCGACGTATTATTCCTCGATCTTACCGCCGGCAGCTTCAATAGCTGCACGTGCACCTTTGGTTACCTTCAGACCTTTAACAGTCACAGGGCGCTCAATGGTACCTGAAAGAACAATTTTCGCAAACTGGATGTTGCGAGTTATTACGTTCGCATCTTTCAGAGCGTTTAAGTCGATAACATCACCGTTAACTTTTGCCAGTTCGAGTACACGAACTTCAGCTGTTACCATAGCGCGACGCGAGGTAAAACCAAATTTAGGTAAACGGATTTTCAGTGGCATTTGACCACCTTCGAATCCTGGGCGTACACCGCCACCAGAACGAGACTTTTGGCCTTTATGACCACGACCCGCTGTTTTACCTAGACCTGAGCCCATACCACGGCCTACACGCTTTGGTGCATGCTTAGAGCCTGCAGCTGGAGATAGAGTATTTAAACGCATCTATTAATCCTCCACCTTAACCATGTAGTAGACCTTGTTGATCATACCGCGAACAGAAGGAGTATCTTCTAATTCAACAGTGTGACCAATGCGACGCAAACCAAGACCCGTTAGGGTTGCACGGTGCTTCGGTAAACGACCGATACCGCTTTTAGTTTGAGTAACTTTTACAGTTTTAGTTGCCATGGTGCATTACCCCCGAATTTCGTCAACATTCAGGCCACGCTTAGCTGCGATTTGCGAAGGTGACTTCATGTGCACCAAAGCATCGACAGTCGCGCGAACGATGTTGATCGGGTTAGTAGAACCGTATGCTTTTGACAGAACGTTATGCACGCCTGCTACTTCCAATACGGCACGCATTGCGCCACCGGCAATAATACCAGTACCTTGTGATGCAGGTTGCATGTACACAAGAGAACCAGTATGACGACCTTTAACTGGGTGATGCAGAGTACCTGCATTCAACTCAACGGTCACAATGTTACGACGAGCTTTTTCCATCGCTTTTTGAATCGCGGCTGGAACTTCACGTGCTTTGCCATAGCCATAGCCAATCTTACCGTTACCGTCACCCACTACTGTCAGTGCTGTGAAGCTAAAGATACGACCGCCCTTAACTACTTTAGAAACACGATTAACTGCAATTAATTTCTCTTGCAGATCGTCTTTTTGCTGAGCTTCTAATTTAGCCATTTTATAACCCCTTAGAACTTCAGGCCAGCTTCACGAGCTGCATCTGCTAAAGCAGCTACACGACCGTGATACTTGAAACCAGAACGATCGAACGCAACTGAAGTTACGCCTTTTTCGATCGCGCGCTCAGCAACAAATTTACCTACTGCTTTCGCTGCGTCTACGTTACCGGTACTCTTCAGTAGCTCTTTAACCGCTTTTTCTACGGTTGAAGCAGCTGCCAACACCTGAGCTTCAGGATTGATCACCTGAGCATAAATGTGACGCGGTGTACGATGTACAACCAGACGGTTCACGCCCAGCTCTTGGATCTTCTTACGAGCGCGAGTAGCGCGACGTAAGCGAGATGTTTTCTTATCCATATCGCGTTACCTACTTCTTCTTAGCCTCTTTACGGCGTACTACTTCGTCGTCATAGCGAACACCTTTGCCTTTGTATGGCTCTGGTGGACGGTATCCGCGAATCTCAGCAGCGACTTGGCCAATTAACTGTTTATCAACGCCACGTAGGACGATGTCAGTTTGGCTAGGGCACTCTGCAGTAACGCCTGCGGGCAGTTTGTGTACTAACGGATGAGAGAAACCTAAAGTAAGGTCAATATCAGCACCGACGAGTTTCGCACGGTAACCAACGCCAACTAACTTTAACTTACGCTCAAAACCTTGAGATACACCAACAACCATGTTGTTTACTAATGCACGAGTTGTACCAGCCTGTGCCCAAGCGTTAACAACGCCTTCAACAGGGAGGAACTTAACTACGCCGGCTTCAATAACAACATTGACCGCATTGTTGATCACTCGAGTCAGACTACCTTTTCCGCCTTTGACGGTAAGGGTCTGTTCGTTCAAGGTCACCTCTACGCCAGCTGGAATAGATACTGGTGCTTTTGCTACACGAGACATTCCTAGCTCCTTAAGCTACGTAGCAGATAACCTCGCCACCCATGCCTGCAAGGCGGGCGGCACGATCAGTCATCAAGCCTTTAGAAGTGGACACAATTGCGACACCCAGACCGCCCATCACCTTTGGAAGTTCGTTTTTACCTTTGTAAATACGAAGACCAGGGCGACTTACACGCTGGATAGTCTCAACGACTGGTTGGCCTTGGAAATACTTTAAAGTAACTTCCAGTTCAGGCTTGGCTTCATCTGCTACGGCGTAATCAGCAATATAACCTTCATCTTTAAGTAGTTTCGCAATTGCGACTTTCAACTTAGCTGAAGGCATCTTCACTGATACGTGGTTAGCAGCTTGGCCGTTACGAATACGGGTTAACATATCCGCAATAGGATCTTGCATGCTCATATTAGCTTACTCCGTGACAAGTGCTTACCAGCTGGCCTTACGCAGGCCAGGAACTTCACCACGCATGGTTGCTTCACGTAATTTGATACGGCTTAAGCCGAATTTACGTAAGAAGCCATGAGGGCGACCAGTTTGATTACAACGATTGCGTTGACGCGCAGCGCTGGAATCACGTGGTAGAGCTTGCAGCTTAAGAACCGCATCCCAACGATCTTCGTCAGAAGAAGCTGGACTTGCAATGATAGTCTTAAGAGCCGCACGCTTTTCAGCGTACTTGGCCACGAGCTGTGCACGTTTAGCTTCACGTGCTTTCATTGATGTTTTTGCCATTACGCTACCCTTATTTCTTGAATGGGAAGTTAAAAGCGTCTAACAAAGCACGACCTTCTTCATCATTCTTCGCAGTAGTAGTGATAACAATATCCATACCACGAATCTTATCGATTTTATCGTAATCGATTTCTGGGAAGATGATCTGCTCACGCACGCCCATTGCGTAGTTACCACGGCCGTCAAACGCTTTAGCGCTTAAGCCACGGAAGTCACGAATACGTGGGATTGCGATATCGACTAAACGCTCTAAGAATTCCCACATACGCTCACCGCGTAGGGTCACTTTACAGCCAATAGGGTAGCCTTCACGGATTTTAAAACCAGCAACTGACTTACGAGCTACAGTCACAACTGGCTTTTGACCAGCGATTGCAGTCATATCACGGACAGCATGGTCCATGATTTTCTTGTCTGCAACAGCTTCGCCAACACCCATGTTCAGGGTGATTTTCTCAATCCGAGGGACTTGCATGACACTGGTATAACCGAACTTTTTAGCAAGTTCAGCGACAACAGTCTCTTGGTATTTATCATGCAGTTTCGCCATCGTTTACTCCAATTACTTAACGAGTTCACTGTTCGATTTGAAGAAACGAACTTTTTTGCCGTCTTCAAAGCGGAAACCAACGCGATCAGCTTTGCCAGTGGCAGAGTTGAAAATCGCTACATTTGATGCTTGTATCGGTGCTTCTTTCTCAACAATACCGCCAGCTACGCCCAATTGTGGGTTTGGCTTTTGGTGTTTTTTGACAAGATTGATGCCTTCAACAATCAATTTACCAGTAGGAAGGACTTGAGAAACTTTTGCACGTTTACCCTTGTCTTTACCTGCTAATACAATCACTTCGTCTTCACGACGTATTTTAGCTGCCATTTTGAAGCTCCTTACAGTACTTCTGGTGCCAGCGAGACAATTTTCATAAATTGCTCATTACGCAATTCACGTGTCACTGGTCCAAAGATACGAGTACCAATCGGCTGCAGGTTGTTGTTCAAAAGAACAGCTGCATTCCGATCGAAGCGAATGACAGAACCGTCTGGACGACGTACGCCTTTCTTAGTACGGACTACCACCGCGTTATACACATCGCCTTTCTTCGCTTTAGCGCGAGGAATCGCTTCTTTAACAGAAACTTTGATGATGTCGCCGATACCGGCATAACGACGATGAGAGCCACCCAAGACCTTAATACACTGAACTCTGCGTGCGCCGCTGTTACAAGCAACGTCAAGAGTCGATTGCATTTGGATCATTTTAAGTGCTCCGCTATCGTTACTACACAATTCCCACTATGGGACAATAAAAACACTCATTTTTGCTATTAATTTAGTCAAAAATGGCGCGCAAATATAACACCATAAAAGTGGAATGTATAGTATTAAAAAACAAACGGCCCCACATTCTGGAGCCGTTTACCTAAATACCTAATTAACTTAGGCCTTTGATACTACTTCAACCAGGGTCCAAGACTTAGTCTTAGACAAAGGACGACATTCGCGAATCGCTACTAAATCGCCTTCATTGCACTGATTCGTTTCGTCATGTGCATGGATCTTTGTCGTACGCTTAATGTATTTCCCATAAATTGGGTGTTTCACTTGGCGTTCGATAGCAACAGTAATGGACTTGTCCATTTTGTTGCTAGTTACACGACCCTGCAAAGTACGGATTTTATCAGACATTATGCACCCGCCTTAGAAGTAATAATGGTCTTAACGCGCGCAATGTTACGGCGCACCAATTTCAGTTGATTAGTCTGAGTCAACTGACCAGTGGCGTGTTGCATACGCAGGTTGAACTGCTCACGCAGCAGACCAAGTAGTTCAGCGTTCAGTTCTTCAACGCTCTTTTCTCTCAGTTCGCTCGCTTTCATTACATCACCGTCTTAGTTACGAAGGTAGTCTTAATTGGAAGCTTGGCAGCAGCCAAAGCAAACGCTTCACGAGCGATCACTTCAGAAACACCATTCATCTCATAAAGAACCTTACCAGGTTGAATCTGACATACCCAGTATTCAACGTTACCTTTACCTTTACCCATACGCACTTCAAGAGGCTTAGAGGTAATCGGCTTGTCCGGGAAAACTCGAATCCAAATTTGTCCCTGACGCTTAATGTGACGTGTCATGGCACGACGTGCAGATTCGATCTGACGTGCAGTTAAACGGCCACGGCCGACTGCTTTCAGACCAAAAGTACCAAAGCTAACTTCGGTACCGTTCGCTAGACCGCGGTTGCGGCCTTTGAACATCTTGCGAAACTTCATACGTTTAGGTTGCAGCATTGCCGGCTCTCCTATTTACCACGAGGCTTGCGCTTAGGTTGCTGCTGTTTCGGCTCTTCAATCTGTGGCAGCATTCCGTCTAGAACTTCACCTTTGAAGATCCAAACTTTAACGCCAATCACACCGTATTGGGTGTGACTTTCAGATGTAGAATAGTCGATATCAGCACGCAAAGTATGTAAAGGTACACGACCTTCACGATACCACTCATCGCGCGCAATCTCAGCTCCGCCTAAACGGCCACTAACTTGTACTTTGATACCTTGAGCACCAATACGCATTGCGTTTTGAACTGCGCGCTTCATAGCACGACGGAACATTACGCGACGCTCTAATTGCTGTGCAATAGAGTCAGCAACTAACTTGGCATCTAGCTCAGGTTTACGGATCTCAGCGATGTTAATTTGAGCAGGAGTGCCAGCAAGTTTTGACACTGCAGCACGCAATACTTCAACGTCTTCACCTTTCTTACCGATCACAACACCTGGACGGGCAGTGTGAATGGTAACGCGGATGCTTTTCGCTGGACGCTCGATAACAATCTTAGATACTGAAGCAGCTTGTAATTTCTCTACAAGAAACTTACGCACTTCCCAGTCGCTGTTCAGGTTACTTGCGTAATCTGATTTATCTGCGTACCAGGTAGAGATCCAAGGCTTGGTGATACCCAGACGGATACCATTAGGATGTACTTTCTGTCCCATTGCTCTCTCCTAGCGATCTGATACAACCACAGTAATGTGGCTGGTACGCTTCATGATACGATCAGCGCGGCCTTTAGCACGTGGCATGATACGCTTCATAGTTGGGCCTTCATCTACGAAGACGGCTCCGACTTTAAGCTCATCAATATCCGCGCCTTCGTTGTGTTCGGCGTTTGCGATAGCTGAGTCAAGTACTTTTTTAACCAGTACGGCGGCTTTCTTGGGGCTGAAAGTCAAAATCTCGAGTGCCTTAGCAACAGGCAATCCACGAATTTGATCAGCAACCAGACGGGCCTTCTGCGCAGACGTACGGGCAAAACGATGTTTAGCTAAAACTTCCATCTTATTCCTCCCGTATTAACGCTTCTTCGCTTTCTTATCTGCAGCATGGCCGCGATAAGTGCGAGTTGGTGAAAATTCACCAAGTTTGTGGCCGATCATTTCGTCAGTTACGAACACAGGAACGTGCTGACGACCATTATGGACAGCGATGGTCAAACCAATCATATTTGGAATGATCATAGAGCGACGTGACCAAGTCTTAATAGGCTTTTTGTCACCGGCTTCCATCGCTTTCTCTACCTTCTTCAGCAAGTGCAGGTCAATGAAGGGACCTTTCTTGAGAGAACGTGGCATGGCGAATCCTCTTACTATTTATTACGACGACGTACGATGTACTTGTCAGTGCGCTTGTTACTACGAGTTTTATAACCCTTAGTTGGCACACCCCATGGAGTCACTGGGTGACGACCACCAGAAGTACGGCCTTCACCACCACCGTGTGGATGGTCTACTGGGTTCATTGCAACACCACGCACTGTAGGACGTATGCCTCTCCAGCGCTTAGCACCTGCTTTACCTAACTGGCGTAGCATGTGTTCGGCATTACCAACTTCACCAAATGTCGCGCGGCAATCAACTGGCACTTTACGCATTTCGCCAGAGCGAAGACGTAGAGTGGCATATGCGCCATCACGAGCAACAACTTGTACATAAGCACCTGCAGAACGAGCGATCTGAGCACCTTTACCAGGCTTCATTTCAACTGCGTGAACTACAGAACCTACTGGGATGTTGCGCAGTGGCATAGCGTTACCGGTTTTGATCTCGGCAGCAACACCAGACTGGATCTTATCGCCAGCTTGCATGCCTTTGGCAGCAAGAATATAACGACGCTCACCATCCGCATACAATACTAACGCGATGTTAGCAGTACGGTTTGGATCGTATTCCAGACGCTCAATCTTTGCAGGGATACCATCTTTATCGCGTTTGAAGTCGATTAGACGATAATGCTGCTTATGACCACCACCTACGTGACGGACAGTGATACGGCCAGTATTGTTACGGCCACCACTTTTAGATTTTTTCGCCAACAAGCCAGCAAAAGGTTTACCCTTGTGCAGGTCAGTGTTCACCACTTTAACTACGTGGCGACGACCTGGAGAGGTTGGCTTACACTTAATAACTGCCATGATAATTCTCCTTTGCTTACTCAGCGCCGCCGACGAAATCGATGTCAGCACCAGCAGCTAGAGTCACATAGGCTTTTTTCCAATCGCTACGACGGCCAGTACGGCCACCAGTGCGTTTAGTTTTGCCTTTGCTCACTAAAGTGCGAACTGAATCAACTTCAACTTCAAATAGCTTAGCAACAGCAGCTTTAATTTCAGCTTTAGTTGCATCGATAGCTACGCGGAAAACAACAGTGTTGTGCTTCTCAGCGTTCACAGTGCTCTTTTCAGAGATATGTGGAGCGAGAATAACTTTTAGCAAACGTTCTTCGCGGATCATCATGCTAGCATCTCCTCGATTTGCTTCACTGCGTCAGCAGTCACAAGCACAGTGTTGAAGGCGATCAGACTCACTGGGTCTAGACCCGCTACATCACGAACGTCAACCTTGTACAGGTTACGAGCTGCTAAGAATAAGTTCTCATCAACTTCTGCAGTCACAATCAGAACGTCTTCAAGGTTCATTGCTTTCAATTTAGCTTTCAGCTCTTTAGTTTTAGGAGCTTCAACACCGAAAGATTCAACAATAACCAAACGCTCTTGACGTACCAATTCAGACAGAATGCTTCTCAGCGCGCCGCGGTACATCTTTTTGTTAACTTTTTGGCTGTGATCTTGGGTTTTAGCAGCGAATGTTACGCCACCGCCACGCCAGATTGGGCCTTTAACAGAACCAGCACGAGCACGGCCAGTTCCTTTTTGGCGCCAAGGCTTTTTGCCTGAGCCAGTTACTTCCGCACGAGTCTTTTGAGCACGAGTGCCCTGACGCGCGTTTGCAGCGTATGCTACAACTACCTGATGAACCAGTGCCTCGTTAAAGTCACGGCCGAAGGTAGTTTCGGAAACTTCAAGAGCGCTTTGCGCGTCTTTCAATACCAATTCCATTACTATCTCCTCAGACCTTAAGCTTTAACGGCAGGCTTGATAATCAAGTCGCCATTGGTAGCGCCAGGAACAGCGCCACGGACTAGTAGCAGGTTACGCTCAACATCTACACGAACAACAACTAGATTTTGAGTAGTAACACGCTCGGCACCCATATGGCCTGACATTTTTTTGCCTTTGAATACGCGACCAGGCGTTTGGTTCTGACCGATAGAACCATTCGAGCGGTGCGACAAAGAGTTACCGTGAGTCATATCTTGAGTACGGAAGTTCCAACGCTTAACGCCGCCTTGGAAGCCTTTACCTTTTGATTGACCAGTAACATCAACTTTCGCTACGTCTGCGAAAATATCAACATTTAGCTCAGCACCAACTTCAATGCCCTCGCCTTCACCGTCTACCAAACGCATTTCCCACAAACCACGACCGGCTTCAACGCCGCTCTTGGCAAAGTGACCTGCTTCTGGTTTAGTGATGCGATTGGCTTTTTTGGTGCCAGTTGTAACTTGAAGTGCACGGTAGCCGTCAGTTTCTAAAGTTTTCACTTGAGTAACACGGTTGCCTGCAACTTCAATTACAGTAACTGGTATTGAAACACCATCTTCAGTGAAGATGCGAGTCATACCAACTTTACGACCAATAAGACCGATAGCCATCTCTCAAACCTCTTCTTACTAGGATCTCAATTAACCCAAGCTAATCTGTACGTCGACACCAGCCGCAAGATCTAAACGCATTAACGCGTCAACAGTCTTTTCAGTTGGCTCTACGATGTCAACCAGGCGCTTGTGCGTACGTAATTCGTACTGGTCACGAGCATCTTTATTAACGTGCGGAGAGATCAAAATGGTATAACGCTCTTTGCGAGTAGGTAGTGGAATTGGACCACGAACCTGCGCGCCTGTACGCTTAGCAGTTTCAACGATTTCCGCTGTAGACTGATCAATTAAGCGATGATCAAATCCCTTTAAGCGGATACGGATTCTTTGGTTCTGCATTGACCAGAGCTCCTAAAATGGACATATAAAAAATCACCCTCTAGCTTCTTCTAAATAGAAAAGCAGAGCGAGATGATTTAACCGTTCGACTCCCAATCGGAGCCGCTATGATAATGATTAACTTAAGCGACTAATCATTTAATTCGTCAACCTAGGTCGACGAGGGGGCCATTATACCTATCTAAATTTGGATATCAAGCCCGCTGTGTAAATAGTCATCAAATAACTATTTAACTTCAGAGTGGCGAGCATTTTACACAAATTTGTGAATAAAACCAGCCCTCAAATAAAAAAGGAAGCCGAAGCTTCCTTTTCAAACTAATTTCTATCGCAATTAAGCGATGATTTTAGCTACTACACCAGCACCAACTGTACGACCACCTTCACGAATTGCGAAGCGTAAACCTTCGTCCATCGCGATTGGGCAAATCAGAGTCACTACCATTTTGATGTTGTCGCCAGGCATTACCATCTCTACGCCTTCTGGCAGTTCGATAGTACCGGTTACGTCAGTTGTACGGAAGTAGAACTGTGGAC
>NZ_JAKKRZ010000005.1:0-225431 GCF_025653725.1 Shewanella sp. SM74
GTAACAGGGGTTCGAATCCCCTAGGGGATACCATCTATATTTTATAGAGAGTGGTTCCTAGCAAATAACTAACGWGTTGTTTGGTAAGAACAAGGCATTTGCTTCCTAGCCTACTGAAGTGAATGTGTTACAAAGCTCGGTTACGAGTTAAATCATAAGTCCGGGTCCCCTTCGTCTAGAGGCCTAGGACACCGCCCTTTCACGGCGGTAACAGGGGTTCGAATCCCCTAGGGGATACCACATTTTGGTTCCTAGCAGATAACTAACGTGTTGTTTGGTAAGAACAAAGCATTTACTTCCTAGCCTACTGAAGTGAATGTGTTACAAARCTCGGTTACGAGTTAAATCATAAGTYCGGGTCCCCTTCGTCTAGAGGCCTAGGACACCGCCCTTTCACGGCGGTAACAGGGGTTCGAATCCCCTAGGGGATACCAATTTTAATCAAGGTTTATCGAAACTTTGGTTAAAGACAATAAACCACCTCAAGGTGGTTTTTTTGTGTCTAAATTTTGAGTATTAAATTGAGATCTCCCCGATTCATTTACGAGTCATACGCCCCGAGTTATTTGCCGAATTTACCCAACAATTCAAACCATCCACATTAAGATAAATAATGCTTCGAGAGGCTTACTTAGTGTGGTGAAGTCATTCTGTTCAATCGTGTGATAAAGATTATCGAAGCGTTTTCCTGCTTAACCTTGCGCTAATCCATAGCTAAAACTCACCTTTCGGATTGTTCAGTGTGTTGGCACTTTGAATGCTGCTACTTTGAATGCTGATAAGTTGAATCGTTAATCGCGATTTATCTCATGCTTCCAATCGTTCAACGAGTGAAGTTTGAAGTGAGCCGTTCTCACGGTCGCCATTGTAATAGCTGAATAGCGTATCGTTGCGGTGAATATGCGGGCGAGTGTAAGAGTGAAGCTTTGTGGGAAGAGGGCAGAATTAGGTGGAAACTTATTTGAGATAAAAAAGGCGACACTCACTGCTGAGTGTCGCCTTTCGTCATCTCACCTTTGGTTTAGTCTACACCTAAGAATCCACCGGTTTGGTGGGCCCATAATTGAGCATAAATCCCGCCTGCGGCGATGAGTTCATGGTGCGTGCCTTGCTCAACGACTCGGCCTTGATCTAATACAATTAACCTGTCCATCGCGGCAATAGTAGAAAGTCGATGGGCAATCGCGATCACTGTCTTGCCTTGCATTAATTCATACAAACTTTCTTGAATTGCAGCTTCGACTTCGGAATCTAGTGCAGATGTGGCTTCATCAAGCAGTAAAATGGGCGCATTTTTCAATAAAACCCGCGCGATGGCGATACGCTGTCTTTGGCCACCAGAGAGTTTTACGCCGCGTTCACCCACTTGGGCATCTAAGCCATGATTACCGTTAGGATCACTGAGTTCCTGAATAAAGTCATAGGCTTGAGCTTGTTTAATCGCGCGATCAAGTTGCTCTTCACTGGCACTGGGATTGCCGTAAAGAATATTCTCGCGAATGGTGCGGTGCAAGAGGGAGGTATCTTGAGTTACCATGCCAATTTGCGAACGCAGTGAATCTTGCATAACCATCTTGATGTCTTGATCATCGATATTAATCTGACCTTTTTCAACATCGTAGAATCGCATTAGTAGATTCACTAGGGTCGATTTACCCGCGCCAGAACGCCCCACTAAGCCAACTTTTTCACCTGCTTTAATATTCAAATTCAGATCTTCAATCACGCCAGTCTGCTCACCGTAATGGAAACACACTTGGTTGAAATCAATCTTGCCATGATTGACGACCAGCGCCTTGGCGTTTGGCTCATCTTGGATGATCGTTGTTTTCGATAAGGTGTTCATTCCATCGGTAACCGTGCCGATATTTTCGAATAACGAACTGATTTCCCACATTATCCACTGTGACATGCCGTTTAAGCGTAGTGCTAAACTGACCGCAATGGCGATGGCGCCGACCGTGATTGCGCTATCGGTCCATAGGGCTATCGATACTGCTGCAATACTAAAGGCCAACAGATAGTTGATGATTTGCACACTGACGCTGATGCCCGTCACTAAGCGCATTTGGCGATAAACCGTGTCTAAAAATATCCGCATACTGGATTTGGCGTATTCGGCTTCTTTCTGTGTGTGGGCGAATAGCTTCACTGTGGTGATGTTGGTATAGCTGTCGACGATACGGCCTGTCATGGTTGAGCGCGCATCGGCTTGCTCGGTAGAGACACTTTTTAGTCTAGGCACAAAGTACCATTGCAGACCAACATACAGTGCAAGCCAGACGAGCATAGGTATGACTAAGCGCAGATCAGCGCTGGCGATCATCACTAGCATAGAGGTGAAATACACTAAAATGTATACCAACACATCGAGCAATTTCATCACAGTTTCGCGCACGGCTAAGGATGTTTGCATCACTTTCGTGGCGATTCTGCCAGCAAAATCATCTTGATAAAACGATACACTTTGTTTTAGCAAATAACGGTGTGCAAGCCAGCGGATCGACATAGGATAATTGCCGAGCAAGGTTTGATGCATGATAAGCGCATGCAGTAATACCAATATTGGCATCACAATTATCACCATACCTCCCATCAGCATTAAGGTCGTGCCTTCGTCTTGGAATAAGGTTTCGGGATTTTTTTTCACAAGCCAATCAACTAATTGGCCCATGAACCCGAACAGTGACACTTCAAGCATGGCCAGCATGGCGGTCAGCACTGACATTAAGATCAGCGGCAGTTCGTAGCCCTTAGTGTAGTGGCGACAAAAAGCATAAACCCCTGTGGGTGGTTTAGTGGGTTCATCATCGGGTAGGGCTTCAACCCAGGATTCAAATCGTTTAAACATGAATTAACTCTATGGTGAGATAAAAAATAGTCGGCTCTAGCATATAGGATTTCATGCCCTAAAAGCATTGAAATGATTGAGTTCCGTTTTCCGCTAGTGCTACATGCTAGTTTTACGTAAAGTAATGAACAAGAAATTAATTGTGAGCGAATATTGTCGGGCGTGATGAAAAATGAGTGCAGATAGAGTGTCTAAGAGTGCGATTAAGCGTGATGAAATAGATTCGGTGCATTCACTGGAGTCCAGTGCGGGGCTACTTTCTGCGTCCATTTGCCGTGAGGCGAGGATGAGCCGCGATCCGCGTTTTGATGGTAAGTTTTTTGTGGGCGTATTAACGACAGGCATTTATTGCCGAACTGTGTGTCCCGCCGTCGCGCCAAAAGAGCAAAATGTGCGTTATTTTGATTCGGCCGTGAAAGCTGCACAGGCAGGATTACGCCCGTGTTTACGTTGTCGGCCCGACAGTGCGCCGGGATCGAATCCTTGGAAGGGGACTGGCACAACATTAGCGAGGGCCATTAGTTTAATCGAAGCGGGCGCCTTAGCTGGAAAATCATCGGGAGAGCCAGCCTCGACAGTAACACAATTGGCTGACAGATTAGGGATCAGCAGTCGTTATCTCAATAAGCTCTTTACCGAAGGCTTTGGCACTTCGCCAAAACAATATGCCTTATATCGGCAGTTACTGTTTGCTAAACAATTATTGCACCAAACCCAATTACCTATCACTCAAGTCGCGATGGCGGCGGGTTTCAACAGTATTCGCCGTTTCAATGAGGCGTTTAAGCAAACCTTGCAATTGACGCCGACGCAGTTAAGAAAGAGTGCATTAACCAAAGCGGCAAAGGAGTCCATGAGTGAGCCATCAACAGGATTAGGTGAGATTGATACTATGGGTGAATTTGTGCCGCACTATGGATTAACCTTGTATCAGTATTATCGGCCGCCATTGGATTGGGCATCACAGCTGGCGTTTTATCGATTACGTGCGGTAACAGGGATGGAATGGTTCGCGCTGCAGACGAGTCATCCACAAGTGAGCGATGCTGCTCAGGTTACTGATGATACCCACGTTGCCGCTAAAGCCAAAGCTGGCGATAATGGGCTCGAATATGGTCGCTGTTTTGCCCTAGGTAAGATGCGCGGCACAGTGCACATTATCCATGAGCCTAAGCTAAATCGCTTCAAACTCGCGATAATGTTGACCGAAGACTCTCCTGTCGATGAGCTGCAATTGCTGGTCACTGAAGTGCGACGCATTTTAGATCTCGATGCGGATATGCTGCAGATTGAACAAGGCTTAAGTGCGCTACCAAGTTTAGGATTAACACCGTTTTCGGGATTACGCATTCCCGGTGCAGGCTCCTTATTTGAGGCGGCCTGCCGTGCGATTTTAGGCCAGCAAGTGACGGTAGTGCAGGCGACTAAGCTACTTAATCAATTAGTTGAAGCCTATGGCGAACGCTTTAGTCTCAATGGTTGCGAGTATCGTTTATTTCCTACACCCGAGGTCATTCGTGAGGCGAGTCTAACAGAGCTAAAAATGCCCGGCGCTCGTAAGTTAGCCCTCAATGCGCTCGCGGCGTTTATCTGTGATCATCCTGAGGCGAGTGTCGATGATTGGCTCAGCGTTAAGGGCATAGGTCCTTGGACAATCGCGTATGCTAAGCTCCGTGGTTTGGGCGATCCCAATGTGTTTTTGCATACCGATTTGATTGTTAAAAAGCATTTACTTGCTTTGTATGGCAAGACCCATAGGCTAGAAGAAGCCGCTGCGGGTGCAGTCAACTACCCGCAGCTGTGCCAGCAACTGAGTCAAGAAATCGCGCCTTGGGGCAGTTATTTAACTTTTCAGCTTTGGCATCAATAGCGACTAAAACGATCTAAGTTGAAGACATAAATAGAGAGATAAATTATGAAACATGCGATTCGTCAATTGAGCCAAGCGCCGAGTATTGCTGCGTATCAGCCTTGTGCCGTAGATACTTTTATGAGTCCTGCCGGAATATTGCAGTTAAATGCCAATGCCTATGGGCTGAGTCATTTAACGGTTGTCGGCTCGGATCGCACTGAGATTGCGCTTGCTAAGGTGAGTGAGGATGCCCTCAATCAAGCTAAGGCACATATTAGTGAAACTCAAGTGCAGCTCGCGCGTTATTTTGCAGGTGAACTAATTGAATTTAATGTAAAGCTCGCACCTAAAGGCACTGAATTTCAGCGTGAAGTTTGGCAAGCTTTGCTCAATGTAGATTATGGTCAGAGCTGCAGCTATGGGCAGATTGCCGAGCAAATTGGTCGGCCTAAGGCGGTGCGCGCCGTGGGCGCGGCTAATGGCGCCAATCCCATTGCGATTATCGTGCCTTGCCATAGAGTGATAGGCAAAAATGGCAAGTTAACGGGTTACGCCTATGGGCTTGCGATGAAACAGCAGTTATTAACGCTGGAAACTGCCAAGCATTGCCTCGATATTTAAGCTAGAATAGCCGCCTATTAAGATATTGGTGAGCAGTTAAACTTTCTATGACTCAGGCTTCTTCCTCTGCGGCAAGCTTTGCCCAACTCGGCATTATTGCACCCTTGCTAAATCGATTAACCGAATTAGCGTATGTTTCGCCCACACCAGTACAGGCGGCGACGATCCCCGCTGTGCTTGCGGGGCGCGATGTGTTAGCCGGTGCTAATACGGGCTCGGGTAAAACGGCAGCCTTTGCCGTGCCGCTGTTGCAACAACTTGTTGAAGCAAAAACTGATGATAAGACCGGCGTTTATGTTCGTTGTTTGGTCTTAGTCCCAACCCGTGAATTAGCACAACAAGTCGCCGACAGCTTTTTATCCTATGCCTCACATCTTAATGGCAAGCTAAAAATTGTCGCTGCGTTTGGCGGTGTGTCGGTGAATGCGCAAATGCAGAGTCTACGCTCTGGCGCCGACGTCCTCGTAGCAACGCCGGGTCGTTTGTTAGATCTGTTGTCCAGTAATGCCATCAAACTCAATCGTGTCAGCGCCTTAGTGCTCGATGAAGCTGACCGCATGTTAAGCCTTGGTTTTACTGAAGAATTAGCTCAAGTGCTCGACGCTTTGCCCGTCAAGAAACAAACCTTATTATTCTCAGCGACATTCCCTGAAGAGGTCCGTGAGTTAACGGCAAAACTGCTTAATAATCCACTTGAATATCAATTGCAAAGTGAGCAAGAAAGCACGATTCATCAGCGGGTGATCACGGTTAATCGTCCGATGAAAACCGCATTATTGGCGCATCTGATTAAAGAACATCAGTGGTCACAGGCGTTGATCTTCGTGAGTGCCAAAAATACCTGTAATCACTTAGCGCAAAAGCTGTCTAAACGTGGGATCACTGCCGAAGTATTCCATGGCGATAAAGCCCAAGGTGCGCGTATGCGGGTGCTCGATGGCTTTAAAAATGGCGAGATCAGTGTGTTAATTGCGACCGATATTGCCGCCCGTGGTATCGATATCGATAAACTGCCTGTGGTGATCAACTTTGATTTACCAAGGAGCCCTGCAGATTATATGCATCGTATTGGCCGTAGTGGCCGCGCCGGTGAAGCAGGCTTAGCCGTGACCTTGATTTCCCATGAGGATTATCACCACTTTGGCGTGATAGAGAAAAAGAACAAACTTAAGTTAGTGCGTGAGCAAATTGTCGGTTTTGAAGCCGATGATGAAATGCCAGCCGAACTGTTAGAACAAGCTAAACCTGTCGCCAAGCCTGAAGGTATGGGTAAAAAAAAACGTAAACAGTTACCGCCTGCCAATGCTGAATTTTGGGGTAAAAAATCTTAAGTCGTTGGAAACAAGCTATTCTTAGCTTATCTCTGGCGTTCCTTGTCATCTCACTTGTCGTAGGTAAGGTTTATGCAACACTTATTCTGGTTAGTTGAAGGTAAAGTCGCAGGGCGCAGTGGCCCTAATAAAGATCCTTGGGATTTACAAGCGCTCAAAGAGGCCGGTATTGGTGCCATTCTGTCGGTCAATGGGGGCGAGGGCTGCGAGCCGAGTGCGTTTAAGCAGCTTGATTTACGTTACGAATGTATTCCCTTTTCGCGCAATGTGCCGCCCCAAGATGGGGATGTGGCGATTTGTGTCGCTCAGTTGCCCAAGGCACTCGCCTTTATTCAGCAATGTGAAGCCGATGAGCTGCCTGTAGTGATCCATTGTCGCTCTGGCAAGGATCGCACCAGTCTTATCATGGCCTATTACTTGATGGTCAATGGTGCAGCGCCACTACATGCGGTGAGCCAAGTTCGTAATATTCGCGATATCGCTTTTACTGCCGAAGGTTGGGATCAATTCGCCTTTGATGTCTTGTACGCATTACAAGACTAAGCACTTGTCGGCGATTGGCATCGAACCTATTAATAAATAGGTAATAATAGTTTCATTCGTTTGACCTTAGTCATCAAAATTTTACTGTGTTAAGGTTAAGCTATCCGAAGGTTGTTTTTAGTGAGTTATTTATCTAATTATGAAAAGTAAGGCAAGTCAGTCACAGGGATTACTACTGTTTCGGTTATCACAGACTCAAGTGTTTGCCTTAGGCACGTTGAAAGTGCGTGAGCTGGTGCCGTACACACAGCTAAGCAAAATTCCCCAATCTCATCCGACGATTCTTGGCGCTTCAACTATTCGTGGCCATACGATTCCTATCATAGATATGGCGGCTGCGATTGGTTATCGGCCGATAGCTCCTGAAGAGCGGGAAAAATGCTACATCATCATCACTGACTGTCAGCGGATGATCATTGGCTTTTTAGTGCGTGGTATCGATAAGATTATTGAATGTAATTGGCGCGATATTGAGGCGCCTTCTGCTAATTTGGGTAAGAATGCCTACTTGACTGGCGTGACTCGTTTTGAGGACCAGTTAGTACAATTACTCGATGTTGAGTTATTGCTGTCGAAAATTTTCCCGAATAACCCACAGGCAAATCGGGCAATCTTGACCGATGTGCAGCGTGAGAAACTCAAACCCATGAATATCCTGTTAGTGGATGATTCTAAGGTGGCACGTAAACAGTTATCCGACGCCCTTGATATGATCAACATCCCTTATCGAGTGACCGCCGACGGTAAAGAAGCCTTAGTCATGATGGAACAAGCGGCACTAGAGCATCACCCCATAGATATTCTGGTGAGTGATATCGAGATGCCGGGACTAGATGGTTATGAACTGGCGTTTGAGGTGCGTGATAATCCACTGACTGCCAAGGCATACATCATTTTACACACGTCTTTATCCAGCGAAATAAGCGTGAGTCAGGCCCACCAAGTGGGGGCAAATGAAGCGCTGACTAAGTTCGATGCCCACGAGTTGATTGATGCTATGTTGCGTGGTGCCGATTTAGCCATGAAGCAGCGCCAATAAGGCGCTTGTTAGTTTTTTGTATGCTTTTTGCGGGACAAGGGTAATTTAGTTAGCTTATTTCCCCGCAAAACTAGACAAGTCTAGTCACATCCTATAAAAACCTTATTGGCCTCATTTCCGAAGGTGCGCGTTGGGGATCTCAACCGAAATATAATAACGACAGGTTAAACCATGAAACAAGAATCATCATTATTAGCTAAGTTGGCTAATGGCAGTCTCGTATTACAAATCTTATTAGGGATTATCGCTGGTGTGGTGTTAGCGAGTTTTTCACCCGATAGCGCAAAAGATATCGCCTTCTTAGGCAGTTTATTCGTTGGAGCACTAAAAGCGATTGCTCCAATACTGGTATTTATCTTAGTAGCATCGTCGATTGCCAATCAAAAGAAAAATACGCAAACCAATATGCGCCCAATTGTGATCCTGTATTTATTGGGGACCTTTGCCGCTGCGTTAACTGCTGTGATTTTAAGCTCTATTTTCCCCACGACTTTAGTTTTGGTTGCTGGTGTGGAAGGCACAAGTCCTCCACAAGGTATTGGTGAAGTGATCAATACCTTATTATTTAAATTGGTTGATAATCCAGTGAATGCGTTAATGACGGGCAACTATATTGGTATTCTTGCTTGGGGTGTGGGTTTAGGTTTAGCCTTACATCATGCTAGCGATTCGACTAAGCAAGTATTTGCCGACATGAGCCACGGCATTTCGCAAATGGTGCATTTCATTATTCGTTTAGCACCTATTGGTATCTTTGGTTTAGTTGCTGCGACGTTTGCTGAAACCGGTTTTGCCGCAATTGCGGGTTATGCGCAGTTATTGGCAGTGTTATTAGGTGCGATGGCCATTATTGCCTTAATCGTTAATCCTTTAATTGTTTACGTGAAGATTAAACGCAATCCCTATCCGTTGGTATTTCGTTGTTTGCGTGAAAGTGGCGTTACAGCATTTTTCACCCGCTCGAGTGCGGCGAATATTCCGGTGAATATGGCGCTGTGTGAAAAATTAAATCTGCATGAAGACACTTACTCAGTCTCTATTCCCTTAGGTGCCACCATTAATATGGGCGGCGCGGCGATCACTATTACGGTATTGACCTTAGCTGCGGCGCATACCTTGGGCATTCAAGTCGATTTACTCACCGCATTGTTATTGAGCGTTGTAGCCGCTATTTCGGCTTGCGGCGCCTCGGGTGTGGCGGGTGGTTCATTACTGTTGATCCCACTGGCTTGTAGCTTGTTTGGTATTTCTAATGATGTCGCCATGCAAGTAGTCGCTGTCGGCTTTATTATTGGTGTGGTTCAAGATGCTGCCGAAACCGCATTGAACAGCTCAACTGACGTTATCTTTACCGCTGCTGCTTGTGAAGCCGCTGAGAATAAAGCTAAACTGAGTTAACGAGTGCTGTTATTCGTATTGAAAAGTATTATGGAAGCAGTCACTTAGGTGGCTGCTTTTTTTATGGGAGTCGTTATGATCTTTTTTGATTTTAGAGTGCTAGATGCCGCAAAGCCCTGGTATGGAATAAATGACACTGTGATGGGCGGTTTGTCTCGCAGTAAGATGACGGTGTCACCTTTAGGCTATGGTGAGTTTAGCGGCCATGTGTCGCTGGCAAATGGCGGCGGGTTTGCTTCAGTGCGTTGTGAGTTTAGCCCTATAGATGTCAGTGGATTTACTGGGATCTATGTCGAACTCGATGGCGACCGACCTAAAGATTATAAAGTGAATTTAAAGGATGTCGACACACCCCAAAGCACGGTTTATCAAGCGCCTATGCCCGCGCCAAGCCATCAAACGTTTGGTGTGAGTGGCGCTAGAGTCTTGAATTGGCAGCGGATAGAAATTCCCTTCAGTGACTTCTTGCCCCAATGTCGGGGTAAATCGATTTCCCGAGTGGCAATAGATTTAAGCCAAGTCTGTAGTCTAGGGTTAGTGATTGGTGCCCAGCAGAGTGGTGATTTTTCTTTGAAAATCAAAGAAATTGGCTACTATTAGCGTTTATAGTTGGTTTCTTATCATGAGTTTTTTGCCCCTAATTGCTTGTCCCTAATTGCTTGCTATTGATGGTGCGGGCATCTCTAGGCTTCATTTAAGAAAAAGGATAAGGCCGAGGCACTTATCCTTATGGTGGGCAGGGCAAAGTTGTGAGTTTGGCGAAAGCTGCTACTTATGCGCCTACAATCCCTAAGGGTTTGGCCGTTTGCCACGCGCCGCGGGTAAAATCTGGGAAGGTGACTGAGTTACTGCGGTCATTGACTGAATGTTCACTTAAGATATTCACCACCGACCAAGACGCTGCATCGTACACATCCTGATCTAAGGCCTCGCCATTGCGCAGGCAATAAATCATGCGCCATAACATCACAAAATCCATGCCGCCGTGGCCGCCGTTAATCTCAGCTTCTTTGCCTATGCGTTGCCACAGAGGGTGATCATATTTGTCATACCACTTTTGCATGTCCATATCCCACTCGTGGTAACTTTGACCAAAGCCACCATTTTCGACGGCGATACGATTCGGGAAACCCGCAAACACGCCATTTGTCCCTTGGATTAAATTGTGGCGACTGTAAGGTCTTGGGCTCGTCGTGTCATGCTGCACCATGATGGTCCGGCCCTTAACTGTTTTAATCAGGCTGGTATTGATATCGCCATTGATGTACTTGAGCTGATTACGCTCATGATCGGCGGGGAATTCACGTTTAGCATAGATCGCACGGCCAAGGGCTGGGGAACTCATCGAGGTTAGATAATCAAATCTATCACCGCGGTTGATGTTCATATACTGGGAAACTGGCCCTAAACCGTGGGTCGGGTACAAGTTACCGTTGCGCTTGGTATGCCAATAAGTTCGCCATGAGCCCGTCTTATGGTCGATTTCCTTCATCTGCCAGCGTAGCTCGTGGATATAAGCGGCTTCACCGTGGAGCAACTCACCAAACACACCTTGGCGTACCATGTTGAGAACCATAAGTTCTTCACGGCCGTAGTTGACGTTTTCCATCATCATGCAGTTTTTCTGAGTGCGTTCGGCGGTATCTACAATTTGCCAGCATTCCTCTACTGTGAGTGCTAACGGTACTTCGACAAAGGCATGTTTACCGCTTTCCATCGTCTCTATCGCCATAGGTGCGTGCCATTCCCATGGAGTAGAAATGATCACAATATCAATATCATCGCGGCTTAAGAGATCGCGATAGCTCAGGTCATTACCAGTATAGACTGCCGGTTTTGGCCGATTCTGTTTAACGATATGATCCACGGCTCTGTCCAGCACCGCTAGGTGAGTATCACAAATAGCTTTAAGTTCAACGCCTTCTAAATGACAGAATTGCTCGACATGGCTAAAGCCACGCTCGCCAACACCGATAAAGCCAACTCGAACCACGTCCATCTTGGGTGCTATGAGTCCGATAACGGATTTACCCGCTTGCGGTTTAGGGGCGACACTACTGGCGTAGGCGTTGAGGGCAATATTGGCTGTGACGAGTCCGGCGGTAGCTGCACCCGCTGCTTTAAGAAAGTGACGACGATGAATGTTATGCATAGCGCTTCCTGCTTTATTTTTGTTTTGTAGGGATATTGAAATATCACTTGGTCTTATTTGTGCGGTAATTCACCTATGGGTTATATCAGAAACCCTATTAAAATTGGCAATAAAAGATGTAACAAGCTCCTATAAGTCCATTTGATATATGAAATGCGCACGTTATGGGGTTATGTAAAGATTTTAAAAAAAACAATTTCTTGAGTTATTTTTGTTGCGAGTTCATCAATATGATCAAACCAAACTAAAAAACGAAAGTGGGCAATATATGGAGCATATTCATACCAAAGGATTGAGTTCTAGATTTGTAGAAATAACGCTACAGCCCCCTTGTGCTTAACTCTTCAACAAGAGTCGTAGAAACTGGAAGAGATACAATTGTATCTAAATTGCTTGTTTGTGAGTGCTTTCTGTCAATACACGTGCGTGTTATCTCAAACATCTAAATCTAAAAATATTTAAAATTAAACACTTACAGGTTACCGTTTTAGGATAATTGGTCTGGAAAACGCGCATGCGTGTCTTTCTGATGGATTCTTGTATATGAAAAGCGGTAGAAAGCTGATAACTTCTAGTTAATACAAATAGTTAAGTGTGTGCGTTTTTATTTTGCTATGGACGCCAACGCTACGCTGCATTGGCGCTTTTTAGCTCAGCATTAGGGACTTTTATGGGTGCATTTGAATATTCACAAGCCACTCTTCGGATCTTCGGGGATGATTTGATACCTGAAGACGTATCAAATTTACTTGGTGGTACAGCAACTAAAAGTAAAAAGAAAGGTGATGAAGATGTCAGCAAAACCAGTGGAAAAGTGCGGATTGCCAAAACGGGTAGCTGGCATTTTCAGGCTAAAAAGAGAGAGCCAGAAGACCTAAACGCGCAGATTGGAGCAATTTTATCCCAGCTAACAAGTGACTTAGCGATATGGGAAAAGCTTTACCAAAGCTACAAAGTTGACATGTTCTGCGGCTTGTTTATGGGCAACTGGAATGATGGTTTGAGCTTGTCACCTGAAATCATGCTGGCACTTGGTCAACGTAGAATTGTTTTAAGTTTAGATGTTTATAGTGGGTCGGACGATTAAGATGGTTGTCGCCCCTAAAAACAAATGTTAAAGCCAGCAAAATTGCTGGCTGCGACCTCAACCCGCAGCACGACTTTGCGTGCTAAATTTGGGCGCTAGGCACTAAAACCTTACTTGTTTTTCATTAATTAAAGGAATAATAAATGACCCACCTAATTACTAAAGTGATGTTAACTGGACTCATAGTGGCATCAACTCATCTTCACGCTGAAAACTATGACTTCAAACCGGGTTTATGGGAAACCACTTGGAAATCAGAAATAGTAGAAATAGACGCACCTCCTGAAATGGAGAAAATGATGCGGAGCATGGCCAAAAGGCATGATTACACGGAAACTGAATGCATAAATGACATCGCCTCTGCACTTGATTTAGAGCCTGAAGAAAATGAAGGCGAAGAATGCCAAACCAACAGCAATTGGATCAGTGCTAACAAGATGGTGTTTGAAACATCATGCACTAGCCCTGATGGTGCATCTAAAGCAGTGGGTGAAATGCGTTTCAATGGGAAAACGTTCACTTCTAAGCTTGAAGTGACAACCTCTGAAGAGTCAATGAAAATCAAGTCGAAACTCGTTGGCAATGGAAAATATATTGGCGCTTGTGACTAAGTGCCATACAAACTCTTCAACTTGACGCATAACGGTTAGCAAGGATGTTATGAGGGCAGTTAGTAATATAGAGGGGATTTATTGGACTTTTGCTGACATTGCCAGTTGGTCTGTTTGGCTGCCGTTCTCATTTTATCGACGTCTATACAGCGCGGTGTTTTTATTCAGCTCGCTAGATAAGTCTTTTAGCTGCCTTTACTTTAGCGATAAGTAAATAGTGATAAAGATCGCGTTTTTATTTTTAGATTGAGCTACACTGCCGATTAATTAGTCAAAGGTATTTATCTTTTATATTTTAAACATTTAGCAAATTTAAATTAACCAAAAAGTTACATTTGACGGGCGATTTGAAGTAATTTGCTGCTGTGGGGAGTAAAGAGTTAAATGGGTTCTATGCTTAATGTACTACCACAACTGACATTCACTTTAGGTGATTGGGTATTGCATAAGGATATCAGGATGTCTGGGATTGAAAAACGCCGTCGCCTTCATTGGCGGGAGACAGATATGCAAAATCGTGAAATTATAGGTCGTTGGTTAGATGGGCGTCCTTTATTGGGTGACAAAATTACCCTCTATAAAGAAGACGATAAATATTTTTTAGAAACTTGGTTTAGTGATGGCTGCCATAGTTTAGATGAAGTTTATATGACGCAAACTCCTGAGGGCCATAAGCTGGAAGATGTTGGCGGCAATTTTTTCGGTGAATTCTTTATCGTGACATCGTCACAGCAATTACAATTTTGTAATGAGCAGGGCTGTTATTTCCAAGCAGAAAAATTAGCGGCTGATGTCGATTTTGGTCAAGGTATACGCGTCGCTTAAACGACGACAGTCGAATCCGTAAATAACGAAGGTCGCACGATAGCTAAGAGCTAAGTCGCGACCTTTTGCTTTTATGGGATTGTAACGAGTGGAGGCTTTGTTTTCTTATTAGGTCGGCAAACAAAGACCTCTAACATGAACAAATATCAAACAACATATTCAGTTTCAGGCATACCTAGCCCTGTTAGCTTGTTCAACGCTTTGATCATGACGTAAGTTTCACCTACTTGTTAGGCATTGTAAGTTCTCATGTCAATCGTCCACCGAGTAGCTGCTTGATTCGATACATGGCGGTTTCCGAGATGAAGCCGCGATGGTAACCATAGCGCTTCTTCCACTTTTTATTTGAACCATAAAGTTTCTGAAAGCTCACGGTTTAATTGCGTAAATACCCTTACTCCGCCATCACGTGGCAGGATGAGGGTAAATGTCCGTTTGCGACGGATTACTTCATGGCACTCTCGTGAATCATAGGCACTATCGCCAGAGATATTGCTGATTTTCCGGTAAGTTTGTTTGAGTAAATTAAGTATCACTTCTGCGTCAGTCAGATTTGATAAACTGAGTTCTGCGGCAATAATTTCGTAACTATGCATATCCACTGTGATATGCAGTTTACGCCACACCTGGCGCTTCCCATACGTGTCATGCTTTTTAACTTTCCACTCGTCTTTGCCATAGACTTTCAAGCCCGTCGAGTCGATAGCTAAGTGCTCAATGGTGCCTCTGGTCTTGGTTATGAAAGTACATTGACGCTTTTTGCTCGCTTACCGACGCAGGTGTAATGAGGGTAAGATAGTTGAGATGTCGCCTAGTTTAAACACTGAATTGATAATGCCTTGCAGGGCTCGCAGTAGCATAGAGAAAACACGTTTAACCATCAATGCGTTGGTAATGGTTAAGTCACTAAACAAGCGGGGACGGTCTTTCTTGCAACGTTCAGTTTTCGCTTTCCACATTGCGATAGCTTCTTCATCAATCCAGAAGGTAAGCGAACCAAGGTTTATCAAAGCGTGGTTGTAGCGTTTCCAGTGAGTAATTTTGTAGTTAGGGTTTGGCACGATTGATAGGGAATAAAATGGATTATGCCGATCAGCAGCCAGTGTTTTAGTTCAATCGATTTAGGAAACAAAGCTACACGCTTATTGTCACTTGTGCGACTCACATTAGTGATAGTAGTTGTGCACGAATATCGCTTCAGTAAAGTACAACAAAGTAAGATAACGCATGGTCTACGAGCCTTTTCTCTGATTTAGCTAATGCAGAAATATCGTTGAACCATAAATGCAATGAAAATGAAAGAGTACATTCCTGACCAATTAGACCATGTCAATAATATATTTGGTATTATGCTCTAGCTTTCGGATTTATTTAGATTTCACTGTTGGAGTTGACATTTAGTTGTTAACCTTCAACAATCGCTCTCCCGTTTTTTTACATAACTTTACAAACATGTTGATCACATGTAATGGAGCTTGAAATCCGGATGTCTTGGCAGGAAAAAGCCCACTGGCTTGAGAAAATCACTAAGCGCATGATGTTGATCGTGGGTATCTTAGGGTTGGTTGTGATTTATTGCGGTTTCTTTTTTCTGCTCTTTAGTGGCCGCTCTGTGGCCGTGATCCCATGGTTTTTTCTTATCTCACCTTGGGTGTGTATTTATTTTGGTTTAACGCAAGTACAACAAGTGCAAGTGGTAAATTGGTTCTTAAAAAAATTTAAAAAATAACTAATTTACACATAACTCATTTCTGCAAGTTCATATTTTGTTTCGGTTTGTGCAGTTGGCAAACATTGGGGAGAAACAATGAAGCTACATGGATATTTATGGATGCTGGGGGGCTTATTTTGTTTAGGTGCTTGCGAGCGCTCGAACAAAGAGACGCCGCATCTTAGTGATAATGGCGCGCGCATAGTTGCGCCCTATGGTAGTTGGCAGTCTCCGCTATCGGCGACTGAAGTTTTTGAGCAGGCCGATAATGTGGCTGAGTTGCAAAGCGTTGATGGTGCTATTTATTTCTCTGAATCTGATGGTGAAAAACAAGGCCAAGTCGGGATCAAACGCCTCGACCAACGTGGAAAAATTACCGACATAGTGCCGCCTGCGTTTAATGTAAAATCCGCCGTTCATGAATACGGTGGTGCCGCCTTTTTGGGGATTGGTCAGAGTCTGTTTGCCACTAAGGCACAGGACCAACTGTTTTATCGTTTTGCCCCTAATCAACCCCCTTTGCCTTTAACGCCAAATGGTACTCGCCATGCAGATTGTATTGCTTACCCCAAAGGGTCGAGGATTATCTGTGTGCGCGAAGATCATCGTCAAGCGGGTGAGCCTAAGGCGAGTCTTGTTACCATTAATCTTAATTTTGCCGGTGAAGGCGATACCTTTGTTTCGGGCCATGACTTTATTTCTTCGCCAGCCATCTCGCCCGATAACAGCCAACTGGCGTGGATCACGTGGGAACATCCCTATATGCCATGGGATAATAGCGTGCTCTGGCTTGGGGATCTGGACCGTAAAGGGCAATTACACAATATTCGTAAGGTAAACACGCCCGCGGACTCTTCGGTGTCGCAGCCGTTATTTAGTCCTGATGGACAATTGTATGTCGTATCGGATATCAGTAACTGGTGGAATATCTATAGAGTCACGGCACAAAATACCTTAGACCCAGTGCTAAAGAAAAAGGCCGAGTTTGCGGTGGCTGATTGGTATTTAGGCAATCATAACTATGCCTTTGAATCCGAAAAAACGATTATTGCCAGTTATATGCTTGGTAGTCAGGCCGTTTTAATTCGATTGCATCTAGATTCAGGCCTGACCGAATCTTTGGCCGTCGACTTTGGTGAAATCACCCAAGTGATCCGAGGGGAAGATGCTGTTTATTTTGTCGGCGCTAAGGCGACGCCAGAGAAGGGCATTTATAAAGTGATCGGTCGTGGTACTGAGTTGGTGTATACCCCTAACTTACCAAAACTTAATCCCAATTATATCTCCCGTGCTAAAAATATTACTTTTAAAACTGGTGCTAACCAGCAAGCTTACGGTTATTTTTATGGTCCGGTTAACCCCAACTATACTGCGCCTAATGATACCCGTCCGCCCTTGATTGTAATGTTACACGGCGGTCCTACGGCGCGGGCGAGTCTGGCTTATCGCAGTGATATTCAATTTTGGACCAGCCGAGGTTTTGCGGTTCTCGATGTTAATTTCCGTGGCAGCAGTGGTTTTGGCCGTGCTTACCGTCAAAGTATCTACGGAAAATGGGGCCAAGTTGATGTGGAAGATGCGGTCAATGCGGCCCGGTATTTAGTTGATAAAGGTTGGGTTGATGGACAAAAGCTGGCGATTCGAGGTGTTAGCGCTGGTGGGTTAACTGTGATGTCGTCCTTGGCATTTTATGATGTATTTCAAGCGGGGGTGAGCTATGCGGGGATCAGTGACTTTGAACAGCTCGCCAAGAGTACCCATAAATTCGAGACTGGCTACTTAGATCTGCTTATCGGCCCCTATGGTGAAAATCAAGCCCGTTATAGGGAGCTGTCGCCCCTGCATCACCTTGAAGGATTGAATGAGCCTTTATTAATTTTTCAAGGATTACGTGACCAAATCGTACCACCACAGCAGTCGCGGCAGATTTATGAGGCATTGAAAGTGAGAGGCGTACCCACGGCTTATATCGCTTATCAGGATGAACCCCACGGCGGTTGGAAACCTGAGCACAAGGCCGCAGGATTAGAAACTGAGCTGGCATTTTATGGGCAAGTGTTTAACTTTACCCCTGCGGGTAAGCTTGCAACACTGGTACTGGATAACGCCGCGGCGCTAAAGCCAACCATAGTGAGAAGCCAATAACGCAGTATTTACCGTTATTGAACTTGGCCATCATTATTGCGATTGGCTTTTACTGCAACACTCAGAGCCAGCATTTTGCTGGCTCTTGTGGTTTTCATGGCTGCCATGAGTCTCGTGACTTAGGCTGTCGATAATGGCACAGTGGGGCTGATCGCCGCCTTGGCATTGGGTCACCATGTGCTGCAATTGCGATCTAAGTTGCTGTAAATTATTGATTTGTTGCTCGACATAGGCAAGGTGCGTTTGGGTAAGCTGCTTAACGTCCTCGGCATTACGGCTTTCATTGCCCTTAAGACCAAGCAAGGATTTGCAATCCTCTAGGCTAAAACCTAAGTCGCGACATTGATGCACAAACTTAAGTGCTTCAATATCTTGATGGCGATAAACTCGATAACCCGCCCCATTGCGCTCGCCGCACACTAAGCCAATATCATGATAATAACGGATACTCTTAACACTTAAGCCCGTTTGTTTCGCCACTTCACCTATCTTCATTTTGACCTCTATTTTTCCAACTGAATGGTATCACCCATTTCGCCCAGCAATTAATTGTCGATGTGATCACATTGAGCAAATTCATCCTTGACTCTCCAGTGATGGGAGACTTTATCTTAGACCTATAGTGTGAAACATCAAGTGAGGGATCTCCCATGTCTATGACCAGACTCTATGTCGCCAATATGAATTGCGCTGGCTGCGTCGCAAAAATTGAAAAGGCGTTTACCGCCCAAGCGGGCGTTGAAGCGCGTGTGAATCTCGCCGATAAGCAAGTGACGGTAGAAGGCAAGATGAGCGCTGATACCGCCTTGGCTGTGATGGCAAATGCGGGTTATCCGGCGCAGGTCGTTATTGATGCTAAAGTCGCCGCCGAAGAAAAACGCCTTGAAGATGCCGCCGAGTATCGACTGCGGATGCGCCAAGCTATAGCCGCGCTCGTTGTGGGTGTTCCCATGATGCTGTGGGGATTACTGGGCGGTGAAATGATGATCAACAGCCCAAATTTGCAGCTAGGTTGGGGTATCATGGGACTGGTCACTTTGGCTTTACTCATCACCACAGGCGGCCATTTTTATCAAGGTATGTGGCGGGCGCTCAAAGCCAAAACCACCAACATGGATACGTTGATTGTGCTGGGCACCAGTACCGCGTGGGCCTATTCCATGTTGGTAGTCATTATGCCGAGCGCATTCCCTATGGATACCCGCCATGTGTACTTTGAGGCGAGTGTGATGATCTTAGGTTTGATTAACTTAGGTCATGGACTCGAACTCAAAGCGCGGGGCAAAACCAGCGAAGCGGTGCAGCGACTGCTCGGGTTGCAATCCACTACTGCGATTCGTATTACGGATAAGGGGGATGAAAAGGTTGAGATAAGTCAGTTGAAACTGGGCGATAAGCTGCGTTTGCGCCCCGGTGACCGAGTTGCCCTTGATGGTGAGGTCGAAACAGGACAATCCCTACTCGATGAAGCCATGCTCACAGGTGAGCCTATTCCAGTCCTTAAAAATCGGGGAGATAGTCTGAGCGCGGGCACAGTCAACGGCAATGGCAGCCTAGTTTACCGAGTGACGGCGGGGCAACAAGATACTAAGCTCGCCAAAATCATTGCACTGGTGCAACAGGCACAAACGTCAAAATTACCCATAGGTCGATTGGCCGATAAGATCTCCGCGGTATTTGTCCCGACTGTGGTGGCGATAGCGCTACTGGCGGCGGCTATTTGGTATTTTGCAGGTCCAGTGCCCGCCTTAAGCCATGCGTTAGTGGTGCTGACGAGTGTGCTTATCATAGCTTGTCCCTGTGCGTTGGGGCTGGCGACACCTATGTCTATCATGGTGGCTGTGGGCCGCGCCGCCCAAATGGGCGTGTTAGTTAAAAATGGCGAAGCGTTGCAAACCGCCAGTAAAGTCGATTGTGTGGTACTGGATAAAACCGGCACTGTCACTTTAGGCAAGCCGCAAGTCACTGACTTTGTATTAGTGCAAACGCTGAGTGATGCCGATAAAGAAACCTTGCTGGGCGAAATTGCGAGTCTTGAGCAGCACTCTGAGCATCCGTTAGCGGGGGCGATTGTCAGTTATGCCAAGGAATCACTGACGCAATTGCCCGACACACAGGCATTTACGAACCATCAAGGTAAGGGGATTGAGGGCAAGGTCGATGACGTATCGCTGGCGATTGGTAATCTCGCCTTGATGACGGCATTGGAGATTGTCAATTCCGATGGCAGTGCCTTAGATCCTAAGGCGACATTAAGTTTTGCAAATCAAGGTAAAACCCCGATTTATGTCGCTAAAGCGGGCAAGTTAGTGGCCACTATCGCGCTGGCAGATCCGATTAAACCCGATGCAAAAGAAGCCATTGCGGCCATGCTGCAAAGGGGCATTCGCGTGGTGCTGTTAACGGGGGATAACCCACAAACGGCGCAGGCGGTGGCCGACCAAGTGGGCATCACCGAAGTGATTGCTGGTGTACTACCCGAGCAAAAACAACAGCATGTGCTGGATTTACAAAAGCAAGGGCATGTGGTGGCTATGGTAGGGGATGGTATTAATGATGCGCCAGCTCTGATGAGCGCGGATGTGGGGATCGCGATGGGATCGGGCACTGAGGTGGCGATTGAAAGTGCGGACATCACCTTGCTGTCGCAGCAATTGATAGTGATTGCTAACTTATTGGCATTGTCGCGGGCGACGATTACCAATATTAAGCAGAATCTGTTCGGCGCCTTTGTGTATAACAGTTTGGGTATTCCGGTTGCGGCGGGCGTGCTTTATCCACTTACGGGCATGTTATTAAGCCCTGTGATTGCGGGTGCAGCCATGGCTTTGTCTTCACTGACTGTCGTCACGAACGCCAACCGCTTAAGACGACAGAAGTTATAAGCTGTCGATACCTAAGCTAACTTAAAATGTTGAAACGGGTATCTTGAGTTAGCTTAGGGCTATGTCCACATTAGCACTTACTGCATAAGCCTTTAGCGTCGGCAAGCTTTACGACGCTAAGGGTCATCAGATTGTCATTTGGCGCGAATACATTGAAAGCTAAGCCAATAGGGTAAAATCAATTACGCTTCTCATACAGGCATAGTGCGGCGATTTCGGCATTCCCTCTGGCTTTTGATCCGCCTTGGTAGTTGATAATTTAGCCCAAACTGCTATAGTGCCACGTTTATTTTTACCCCTTCGGCATAGCGTTATTTGGTTTATGCTTATTTAAAGCGGCGCCAGCGGGCTCGGCCAACATTACTCGATTTGGAAGTTCATTTTGATCACAACAGCAAATATCACCATGCAGTTCGGCGCTAAGCCACTGTTTGAAAACATCTCAGTTAAATTTGGCGGTGGTAACCGTTACGGTCTTATCGGCGCGAATGGCTGTGGTAAATCGACCTTCATGAAGATCCTGTGTGGTGATCTAGACCCTAGCAGCGGTAACGTCTCGTTAGATGTGAATGAGCGTCTGGGTAAATTAAGCCAGAACCAGTTCGGTTATGAAGAATTCAACCTGATCGATACCGTGATCATGGGCCACCGCGAACTGTGGAAGGTAAAGCAAGAACGTGACCGTATTTATTCTTTACCCGAAATGAGTGAAGAAGATGGCATTACCGTCGCCAACCTAGAGATGGATTTTGCTGAGATGGACGGTTATACCGCCGAATCCCGTGCAGGCGAATTACTGTTAGGTGTAGGTATCGGTATTGAAAGCCATTTTGGTTTGATGTCTGAAATCGCACCGGGTTTAAAACTGCGTGTATTGTTAGCGCAAGCCCTGTTCTCTGATCCAGACGTGCTGCTGCTTGACGAACCTACCAACAACTTGGACATCGACACAATCCGTTGGTTACAAGACATGTTGAACCAACGTAGCAGTACTATGGTTATCATTTCGCATGATAGATATTTCTTAAACTCAGTCTGTACGCACATGGCTGACTTAGACTACGGCGAACTGCGCGTTTATCCAGGTAACTACGACGAATACATGCAAGCAGCGACTCAAGCTCGCGAGCGTTTATTGTCTGATAATGCGAAGAAAAAAGCCCAGATCTCTGAACTGCAAACCTTCGTAGCACGCTTCTCGGCTAACGCTTCTAAAGCGAAACAAGCCACATCACGTGCCCGTCAAATCGACAAGATTAAGTTAGATGAAGTAAAAGCCTCTAGCCGTGTGAACCCCTTCATTCGTTTCGAGCAAGAGAAGAAATTGTTCCGTAATGCCTTAGTGATTGAAAACCTAACTAAAGGCTACGACACCCCGTTATTCAAAGACTTAAACTTAATTGTTGAAGTGGGCGAGCGCATTGCGGTATTGGGTGAAAACGGCGTCGGTAAAACAACCCTGTTGCGTACTCTTATCCATGATATCCCGCAGGATGCAGGTACTATCCAATGGTCTGAAAACGCTAACATTGGTTACTATGCGCAGGACCATGAGTCTGATTTCGCTAACGAAATGACGCTGTTCGAGTGGATGAGCCAATGGCGCAAGCCAGAAGATGACGACCAATCGGTACGTGGCATCTTAGGCCGTATGTTATTTGGCTCTGACGACATTAAAAAGTCAGTCAAAGTGCTGTCTGGTGGTGAGAAAGGTCGTATGTTATTCGGCAAGCTCATCATGCAAAAAGCCAACATTTTAGTGCTCGACGAACCGACCAACCACATGGATATGGAATCGATTGAATCACTGAACAACGCGCTGGAAATGTACGAAGGGACCTTGATTTTCGTGAGTCATGACCGTGCATTCGTATCGTCTCTGGCAAACCGTATCCTCGAAGTCACTCACTCAGGTGTGAATGATTTCAGAGGCACTTATGATGAGTTCCTTGCCAGCAAAGGCATCGAAGTCTAACGCTATTTGTTATTTAGCTGCATATGTAAATCCAATGTAGCTAAATGCAGCATCAATAAAAACGCCGCAATGTATTGCGGCGTTTTTGTATCCATTGGCTGTCTTTTTATCTAGCGATTAGCTTTCGCGCACTCGATTTTAGTGCATTGGTGGCACTCGTTAGGGCGCTGACTCTTGCTGCACATAAATCAAATTGTCGGTATCAAAGCCGCGGGCTTTAGACATTTCAACAAACTTTTGCAACACCTCGGGTGGCACAGTCGGGGTTTTAGCCAATAGCCACAAATAACCCGTGTCGGGTCCCGATATAAAAGCGTATTGATAGTTTTCATGATCTAATTCGAAGACCACATACGATCCATAAAATGGCCCAAAGAAGGAGACTTTCAAATAGCCTTCGGAGTCCCCATTCACAAAATAGGCTTTTCCTTCGGCTTCTTTCCATTCATTTTTAGCCGCTGAAAATCCACGGTTAATGACCCTAACACCACCATCCTCTTTCAGGCTGTATTCTGCGCTAACTTGGCTTAAGCCACTTTCAAATGAATGATCTAATCGTGCAATCTCGTACCATTTACCTAAGTATTTATTCAGCTCAAAATCATTCACGGGTTGAACAAGTTTAGGCATGCCTAAGCAACCGCTGAGCAAAAATATACAGATGACTAACAGTAGCTTTCTCAATTTGACCTCCTGATCTTAAGTCTTAGTCGCACGTCTTCGGTGCAATGTTCAATCAATCCTCTGTCGAGCTTACACTATTTTCTTCACATTATTTCAGCAACTTGGCAAAGTATTGTTGGTTAGCCGCTCGTAATCAATGCGTTGCGCTGACTGATAAAGCCTTGGCTAATGCCGGCCAGAAGAATTAAGCCGACACCGCTTAATTGCATTGGGCTCAAGCTTTCACCAAATATCCACCATGCCAGCGTCACTACGATAACCGGTTCCACATAGGCGAGGGTGCCAAAGGTGACTGCAGGCAATTGGCGCAGGGCTTTTACCGCCAGTAATATTGCTAAAAATCCGGGGAAGAATCCAATCGCAATTAACCAACCCATTTGCGGCAAACTTGGCGTCAGCGGTGCATTTATCACTAAGGGCAGTAGGCACAAAGCGCCGACACTAAGCTGCACTAAAGTGCTCTGGTAGGGCGAACTCAGGCTAGGTTTTCGGTTGATTAACATAAAACCGCAGTAGGTTAATAAGGCGAGTAGGGCATAAAAATAACCTAATAATTCAGTGTGATTGCTCGCTTGCTGTGGCCCTGTGGGGATCATTAACATAAAGCCCACCAGCGCGACGACCACGCTTGCCATGCTTAAGCGGGTGAGTTTCTCGGCAAAGAAATAATGGGCGAAAATAGCCGACACCACAGGGGCTAAGTAAATAATCATGATCACATTGGCCATTTGGGTGTACTGAATGGCTTCAATGTAAAACGCCATAAAACCCGCGAGCATAATGCCATTCACTAAGGTACGTTTACTGGGTCTATGGCGAATCTGATGGCCTTTACCTGTAAGCAGCATATAAGCCAATAGAAATAGGGCACCGAGCAGTAAGCGGTAGAAGGTAATGTGTTCGGCGGGCAGGGCGGCAAAGCGCGCTAATACACCGATTGTGCCCATAAGAATGGCCGCCAATAGGGCAAAAATGATAGCTAAAGTTGAGCTTGGCATAGATAACCTACAACAGAGTGAACAGAGAGTTAAGGGGCGACACCGTCCTGTGGACGGCGTCGATTTTGCCTTAAAAACTCACCCTAGGCTATGCCGATGTATTAACTTAGATAATGCTTTTACGTGAGCGGAAATGGTTAAAGCTATCTTGGCTGTAGGCCGCCTTAATCCGTTTTAACGCGGCGTAGTTATGGTCGAAGTACACATCTGTAGGGATGGCCTTATCCTTGAAACTGATAAAAGCGCCCGAGGTGTTGGGGATGTCATAGTTTCGGCTGGCATCAATCCAATCGAGTGCACGATTGATGCGGGTAAACACTTGGCTATCCTGCAATTGTTGTTTCTCTTGCAGCGCGTTATTCCACCAAGTTTGATATTGAATCGTGTATTGTCTGTCCTTGTAGGGGAAGGCGCTGCGGCTCTTTTGCTCTTCGCCCATAGTGCGATAATAATCACCCGCAATGGCGCCAAGGGTGACATAGGTAAATAGTCCCAATTGGCGATTACCTTCAAGCACATAGCGAGAAGTTAAGCTTTCAAGCAGTGGCTTATAACCGTCCCTGAGCCCCGTTTGATTCACTAAGCGCGAGGTGACTTTATGGGGCGCGGGCTCATCCAAATCGGGTGGCGTCGGTGAGCGGTTTATGCCTTGTAAGTCAGCTTGCAGATGATGAAAAGATTCCCTTTCCCAATTGGCCATTAAGTTTTCACCGTAGGCTTTGGTGAGTCCGCCCATACCCTCGATGCGAATATCATTGGGGACTAGGCCAAATTCATTAAATTGTGTCTGGATAAAGTGGTTTAGGCTGGCGGAATTGCCCTCCCAAAAACCATACATCAAGCAGTTATGCGTAATCGACTCAGTGTCTATGTGTTGTGTTTTGTGTTGTTCTACGGGTAAATGTTTGGCATTAATCTTGAGATTAGTACCAATCAAACAGCCAGTACTGTCGGCATTTATGATGGCTTCCCAGCGCTGTAAAATGTCTTTGGTTGGGGTGTGTTCAATAAGTTCATGGGTTTGTTTATCGTAGCAATTCCATTCTAATTCAAACTTGATAAGGCAAGGCGGTAGTGGAAAGGTTTGCACAAAAAAGCGGGTCACTATGCCGTAACTTAATCCGCCGCCACCCTTGAGCGCCCAGAGTAACTCTGGTTTATTGGCAACCGAGACGACTTGGGTTTCACCAATGCCGAGGACAATTTCTGCCTGTAATAGGGATTCGCAGCACATGCCGTATTTGCGGGTCCAAGGTCCTGAGCCGCCGCCCATAATAAATCCCGCTAAGGCAACGTTGCCACTGGTGCCATGGGGGATCATCACGCCTTTTTTCGCAAGGGCAGTGGTGAGATTGATAAAGCGATTGCCTGGTCCAATGGCCGCAATACCTGTGATGGGATCTAAAGTGAGACTATCCATCTTCAACAGATCTAACACTACAGTATTCGTTTCAGTGCTTTCACCTTCGTGATCATTCCCACCCGAGCGCACGCTGATTGGCAAGTTATAATCAATAGCCGCTTTATAGGCGATTTTAACTTCTTCAGTAGACGTGCATTTGATGATCGCCAGTGGTTTTTTTTGTAACCTGCGGTTGAACAGTTGGCAAGCCTGTTGATAGGCAATCATTTGCTTACCTGTGCTGACCGAGAGTTGCTGCTCACTATAATAATGGCCACCGGTAATAATATTATCGGCCGGAATGTGTGCGCGAACTTCATTGATGAAATTAACAAAGTTTTTGGCTTGAGTGATCACTAAGTTTTCACTAATACGCACTTCAGCACTTAATTCTTCTTCGGTCGATTGAATAATCAAACAATCCCGTTCGAGTTCATTTGCAACGGTGACTTTAATATTGGAACGATAGGCTGTCAGCGATTTAAACACTTCAATATTGAGTGTAATATCCGCTTGATTACTCGCCGTGTAATTCACTAAATAACTAAAATTAGGCCAAGTGTTATAGTTACATTCAATAATATAGGCTCGGCGTTCGTGGGGCGTAATAATTTTAGGTAATTGTTGATTATAGGTGTTGCTATCCGCAGTGGTTTTTATGAATTGATGTTCAGTATCATTAAATATGACCAGCAGCACTTTTTGCCTTTTAAGTGGGATAAAGTTTTCACCACGAATATTATGTGCATCTTGGTGCTGGTAAATGTAAAGGTTATTTTCGCTAATCGATCTTTGTTGCGCTGGATTACGGTAATAGTCAACGATTTCAGTTCGGGTTAATAATCGATTAAGCAAGGTGATGCCAAATATTTCACCATCGAAATGTGTATCGCGATGATTCGGTAAAGACACGTTTTCAATTAAAAACTCATTGTCGGCAACCAGTGACAGATTATTGAGTTGTGTATGGGTAATTTCACCATCCACATAACAACTTATTTCATGATATTCATGGCAGATAGACAATAAGTGCCACTGACCGTCGTTGAGTCCACCTAAGGTTGATATTGCCTCAACCCGCAGTAAGGTGGTATTAATCACGCATTCAATATGCCCAAGTGAATTAATATCCACCGCAAAATAGGTATCTTCTCTATCGGTTTTATAATGGAACACACGCCCACCTACGCTGGTTTTCAACCAACACTGGTAAGTGAATATGGCAAGGGGTGACGTGCTCACGGGTAAGCTTTTTTCAATCACTGCCCGTATATTTCTTGATGCCTCAAGCTTGTCCATATTCATGCGTCCTTTCGTGTGCTTTGCGTGTTTTCCTCAATGCGCTAAAGCGCTACTGAGGTCATTCATCCCGTTGTTAATCAATTGCGGATAACTAAGCCGCGGGTAACTATGTTTTGGGTCAATCAGTTTTGGGTCAATCAGTTTTGGGTCAATCAGTTGCTGGCAAACAAGTCGCCAATTAATAGGTATTAAAGCGATGTATTGATCCTGTCACGGCCATCGGCTTTGGCGCGATACAATGCGGTATCGGCGGCGCACAGCATGGCGAGTGAGGTACGGAACTGGCCATTGATTTCGCTCGCAATCCCTTGGCTCGCGCTCACAGAGACATAATCGCGCAGCCCTTGCTCGGTAAAGCGCAGGTCATTAATCCCTTGCTGCACTTTTTGGGCAATCGTCAGTGCCATTTTGGCATTGTGGCTTGGCAGAATTAGCGCGAATTCTTCGCCGCCGTAACGCGCTGCTAGTCCAATTTCTATCGGTACTATGTCAGCAATCACTTTGGCAATCTTACGTAGGCATTCGTCCCCTTGGATATGGCCGAATTGGTCGTTGAACACTTTGAAGTAATCCACATCGATAATCACCACGCTAAGAGGGCGCAACTTAGCGGTGCATTCTTCCCAATAGTGATGCAGCATTTCATCAAAATATCGGCGGTTCGCCAGTCCTGTCAGTGAATCTGTGGCGGCCAATTTACGTAGTTTTTGATTTTCCGCTTTGTGCTGCGTCAAATCGTGCATCATCATCACAAACAGAGGTTCATGGCTGGGAATGTAGGAAATGGAAAGCTCAACATCTTTTGCTTTGCCTGAGGCGGTAATGAGGGTGATTTCTTCGGCGGAGTGCTGCACTGGGATACCGCAATTTTTGCCTAATTTAATATCATTGCTCAGCAGATTGTCGTAGCGAGCTTGATGGTGTTCAGTCAAAAAGTTGCGCCAATCTTGTCCCTTCAAACTGGCCTGCGGGCATGTTAGTAAGTCAGCACCTTTGCTATTGCTAAAGTAAATGTAACCTTGGGCATTGACGATAATCACCGGTTCAGTCAGATGCTGAATAAACTGTTGAATCGTTTCAATCGAGGCATGTTCGAAGAAGGTTAACGGCAATGCGGGCTCGACCAAGCCTTGCTGCGCAGTGCACTGTGAACCATTGCCTTCACCCACAAGTGATAATGGATGTTGTGAACGTGTCAGTTTAGGTGAGCTTGTCATTGTTATCATTCTCCGTGAACCTAATGTCATCTGCGCTAAGCGCTTTTCTGATGATGACTTTATTCTTCGCAAAGAAAAGATACCTTCTGCTTACCTTCTGGTGTAATTTGTTGATTTTAAATGTTTTAAATTTTACCTTCTGAGTCGTTTTGTCAGCGATTAGGTAGGATAGTTAGTTGGGCGCTTGCTTACATCTCACAAAATTTGGGCTAAATAGCCACAAGTCTTAAGCATTACGACTGAGTCGAATATTTGTTGTTAGGGCAATTTAACGCAATGTAAGTCCATTAATTTGCTCCGGATGTAGTGCTTGGCTATGGGATTTCCCTCGACACCATTTGCCACCTTGCTTGTGTTTAAATGCACACATCGCATCCCATCGACCGCTTATGCCACTGAACTGTCGGCGAAACTCTTTGGCTGAAAGTAACCATGCATCGGATGCAATCCCTAACTCATTAAGCAGTTTAGGTCGCTGGTTATCGATAAATCCTTTTTTATCATGGCGAATCGCGCGACCCGTCCAATCGATAAGTTCCAGATAATCGGCAAAATGAAAGGGGATGCCCGTTTGTCGATGAAGGTGCGTTGCACCATCAAATTTTGCGAGGGATTTATCTGGTGTTGGCTGAGAGTTATCTACTGGGGTTTTGGTTATCAGTGGTGTGATGCTGTTAGGGGAAAGTGCATTTAGACGTTTTTGAATTGATGTAAAATCAGAGGATTGCAAAGAATCGGCAATGCCAGCTCGAATAGGATTCAAATCAACGTACATCATACACGCCAGTAATGCTTGCTCATCTAACAGTGCTTGGGATTTAAAACGGCCTTCCCAGAAGGCACCTTTGCACTCATCTTCTCGATTTGCGTTACGGGCAATCTCTTCATTTAGGCATCGCATAAACCAAGAGATACTGCTTAATCGCTCTTGCCACTCGGCAATTAAGGCATCGAGTAACATGCGTTCACCGTCGATTAAGGCATCACCATTCATATATTTAGTGGCAATGGCATGGCCTTTGGTGATTTGACACCAGCGACTGATAATGTCTCTTTGCGTTAACGATTTAGCCTTCTCCACGTCAATCTTAAGCACTAAATGATAGTGATTGCTCATCACCGCATAGGCGCAAATGTCGATACAAAAGATAGCAGATAATGCTTTGATTTTATCGACAATCCAGCCACGTCTATGTTCATAACTGCGGCCTGTGAGTTTATCTTCACCGCACAGAAAAGCCCTTCTGACACAGCGATTTATCACATGATAGAAGGGAGTTGTATTAGCATCGATAAGCATTCTTCTGGCCGAGGTCATCATCCGCTCCAAACAGACGCAATCAAGATAATGTAAAGGCTAGTATAAGAGGGAACAAAGCACAAAAAGACATGGCTGTCCCCGCTTTTCTATTTTCCTCTACACCATTTACCACCTTGCTGAAGTTTGAAAGCGCACATCGCATCCCAACGACCACTGATGCCACTGTACTGGCGGCGAAAATCTTTAGCAGAGCTGAGCCAAGCATCCATAAGCATTCTTCTGGCCGAGGTAATCATCCGCTCCAAACAGACGCAATCAAGATAATGTAAAGGCTAGTATAAGAGGGGATAAAGCACAAAAAGACATGGCTGTCCCCGCTTTTACTTTGAAAGTAGATTGTAAAAGTTTTTTGATAAGCAGAAAAAGGGGACACATTAGCAAAAGCTACTGTCCCCGATTTGATCCCTAAAAAATTAATCTTCTCTATTAATAATTTCAGGATCTGGACTTACCAGCAGCAAATCATTTTCATCCGTAGCAAAAATAAACTGGTATTTGCTGACGCCAGTATTTTGAATATTGTTTTGCAATTGGATAGTTTGCCCATCAGAGCTGACGCTCACAGTGTCAATATGGCCATCGAAGGGATTGGTAAATCCAGCCCCAGTTAAACGTAGCCCTTTTGGTGAGTTGGGTTGATTGACTAACTGATATGTTACCGTGGTATTTTCAGTTAATTCCACATTGCCATCACATTCAATGCCCGATTGTGCGTAACCGAAATGCGCTTGTTTTTGAGTATCGAGCGTGACAGATAATTCAATAGGATTGGCTGCATTACAAACCGGTAGTGCCGTTGTATTGAATAGCAGTCTATCGGTATCAGTAACTATGGCCGCACCTTGGTATTGCGCTATCGTAGTTTGCTGACCAAACAGGGCGAGAATATTATAAATTTCAGTTGCGGTGAGGTTATTTATTAATATCTCTTTGTCGAAACTCACCTGTTGGTCAACGGTCATGCTATTGATGAACTGAGGTAAGTTGTCACCGAGTGCGTCGAGCGCTGAAGGGGTATTTAATACCACTTGTAAGTCAGCGCTGTTTTTTATTTTAGCCAGTGCCAAGTCAATGTCTTGTTGAGTGGCGGCTTGGGTGGATAACGATGCCGTCAGAGCAAGCAAAAGTAGTGTTTTTTTCACGATAATTCCTTTTAATTATTACTTGGGTTCTTTAATGTGATTGTAGCGTTTTTTGATAAGCAGAAAAGGGGAGTAAATATATAACAATGTTGTCATTTTTAAAACTAAATAGCGTAATGGAATTGTTTTTTGTGCTGTTTTATTCGTTAGCCTTAGCCTGTATTTTACGGGATTCAGCGTCACTAGCAACCAAAGACAGTGCTGTTATGGGAAAACGGATAAGCGGATGTGTTGTGAGAAATGCTCTGCCGTAGCAGCAGAGCATTTTGAGCTCATTTCAGGAGGCGTTTATCTAGAAAAGATATGGCTGTCCTGAGAGAAATCATGAGAAAAATCCAATCCACAGACCCTAGTTTTTAGGATGGTTGATAACTTCTGGATCTGGACTTAACACCAGTAAGGTATTAGTTGTATTGCTCAGTACAAATTGGAACTTAGTAGTCCCTGGTGTTCTATCGAGGTCTACTAGCTGTACTAACATACCATCGCTGCTGATGGTGACCGCATCGATAATTTTATCGAATGGGGTAACAAAACCCACACCCACAAATTTTAGCCCTTTACCGGTTTGGTCATTCAGCAGGTAAGTTATTGTGCCAGCTTGAGTGACATTGACGTCACCTTGACACTGTTGGCCATTGGCATCCGTATAAATAAATACAGGTTCACCATTTTCTAGGGTGACATTCACTTTTACAAATTGAGCTAAGCCTTGTGGTGCAGTCATCTTTATGTTCCTTGTGTGGTTAGAATCGAATATTTCTAATATCGTTTTTTTCTAAAAAAAGAATAAGCTCTTTATGTGTATCAAGTACTCCTAAACAATCGAGCGATTTTGCATAGGAAATCGTAAATATTGGGTCTTTGTTTTTTTCAGTAAAAGGCGTTATTTTGTTTCTAACACTTTTACATAACTCAATGTAAAATGGCTCGCCCAGTTTTTTATAGATATTAGCTTGTAGTAATTCACTTATTGCAAGGTTTGCTATATAGGTTATTTCTTGATTGAAATCATTTGCTAGTTCTCGATATGATTCGGTTGCTAATTTTGCGAATTTTAAACTCTCTTTTAATTCTCCAATGTTTAGCATGAGTTTTGCCTTGGACAAATAGATTTTTGCAGAGATATCTTTGTATGTTGAGGACTTGATTAGTGAAGATTTATCATCAAAATTCATGTTCGTTGATTTTTCAAGTGCTAAATATTGGCTTTCACTAGTGACGAACTCAATTACTTGTGAATATGAATAATATTTTAACCTTTTCCAACGTTCATTTTCAGGGTCTTGTTTAAATGCATTCTCAATAGTAGCAAGCCCCAAAGAGGCTTTGTTCAAAGCTTCTTTTCGGCGGCCTTGATAACTTAAAAGTGTGGTGATGTTTTGATAACTTCCTGTAAGTCTATCGAGTAAATAAGGCTGTTTTTCAAGATTTTTAGTTACCAAGGCTTTCTGTATTTCTTCATGGATTTGGATAGCGGTATTTATATCCCCTTGTGATACAGCAGCGCTCGCTAGCCAAGAGCGTGCATTGGCCACGTCAGCAATTAATTGGCTATCCTCTGGCGCTTTTGCCAAGGCGAGCAATTTAAGCCGTAATGATTCTTCAAAATCTTGCTTTGCTTTAGCAAACTCCTGCTGGTTCATTGATATGGAACCGAGTGAGTTATGGGCATAGGACAGCTCCATCAGCGCATCTTTATCCTCTGGCGCAATGGCATACATGGCTTGACTGTATTGTAAATATTGCTCCCAAAAAGGGCGTGATGCCGACCAATCACTCACATCATACTTAAGCTGGCCTAACCAAAAGGCATTGGCACCTAAGGTTTTCAGTAGGGCTAAGTTTTCCGGCTGCAATTCGAGCAGTGGCAGCATTTTTTCCTGTGCCGCGAGTAATGCGCTGCGAGCTTCATCGATTTTATTGCGCGAATAGGCCACTTCACCCATGGCCTCTAAGGTTTGGCCATGTTGGAAACGGGCATCAAAACTTAAGTGCGTATCATCTTCTTTATTGGAAAAATCACTGAAATATTCCAGTGCTTTATTGCTGATCCCGTCGAGTAAGTCCATACGGCCGATGCCGCGCATCTTGTCGGCGAAGTCACCCACCATAAAGCCGAGCAAATCTTCGGCGGCGAGGCGTTTTTGCAGGGCAAGTTTTTCGGCCTCTATGCTGCGCACGCTCATAATGATGGAGGTTAAGGTGAGGACGCACAGCAGGGCGACGGTTAGGCGCCTCGTCCAGCGCAGCATATTGGCGCGTTTGCTGGAGGCTGCGATAAAGGCGGTTTCGGGAGCGTCTAAATCGAATAACGGATTTTGGCTGAGGCTTTGGGCCTCTTTTAACGGCTTGCCTTCGGCGAGCAGATAAGCGCTGTGTTTGGCTTCGCTGAGCCAACGTTTAGATAAATGTTGTAGGCGACTCTTAATACTCAAACTGTCACTATGTTCGCTAATCCAAGCCGTCGCCCGTGGCCAACGGCGCAGCAGGGCTTCGTGGGCGATGCTAAAACAGGGTTCACCATTTTGCAGATGCGACACGAATAAGCGGCTATCGACCATGGCTTGCACTAGGGCGGTTTCGGCCGTGCTTTGCAGTTGCGACCAGCGAGCGGTGCGGCTGGTGATGGACTTTTCATCTTCGCGTAGGGTCACTAGCAGGGATAAAATCCGTGGTAGGCTGGCTTTTTCGGCATCGCTTAAATGGGAAATCGCCTGCTCGGCATTTTTGCCAATCGCCCCTTCAATACCGCCAAGGGCATGATAAACCGAGACTAATAACTTATCGTCGGCGCTGCGTTGCAAATACAAGGCCTGCAGCGTGTATTGCAACATGGGCAACGCATCTGGGTTACTGGCGGCATCGCTGCAGAGCATTTCATCGAGCGGCATTGCGGTGTCGCTGTCAACTTCCCAGCTTAAGTTGGCAGCCACTGCGGGCAGGCGGATCATTTGTAATAGCTCAGTGCGTGTTGGCGGTGCTAAGTCAAAGTGGGCGCCGCGGGCTTTACCCGCCATTAAGCTTGGGTAATTGACCAATAAAGGATAAAAATCGTTGCGACAGGCACTGATGATAATCACGGCTTTTGAGGTGGCGAGTTGTTCCAATAATTCTATGAACTGAGTTCGTTCGGTATCGCTAAATAGCGGTGATGAGAGCAACACTTCTAATCGGTCGATAAACAAGGCAAAAAACGGATTAGAAAAGGGTTTAGCCTTGAGCGCTTGGGTGCACTGGTCGATTACGCTTTGGATATCTTCGATGAGTTGAATCGCCAGAGTCTCAGCACTCATGCCTTCGAATACTGGGGTGTCGTTGATTTCCCAGTCGAGCATAGCACTGGCAAGATCGGTGAGTAGTTGCCCTTTACTCACATCGGCAAAATCTAAGCTGCTGAATGACGCGACACCAATGCCGTTATAGCCGTCGCCCTTCATTAAATTGGGCACAACACCCGCATTAATCAGGGAAGATTTACCGCTGCCACTTGGACCTAAGATCAGGCAGAAAGCACGGCCAAACAGGATTTGTTGGCTTATCCGGTTAAGCAAAGTGCTGATTTGTTCACTGCGGCCAAAAAACACCTCGGCATAGTTAGCGCTATAGGCTTGCAGCCCCGGAAAGGGAGAGCCGCCTTGCCAACTCTGTGGGCTGGCGGTGGCTTGGTGTCCGATAGGAAAACGCACTTCGGCTAAGGTGCGATAGCCGCGTTTGCGTATGGTTTCTATATAGGTGGGATCGGTGGCGCTATCGCCTAATGCTCGACGTAACTGATTGATAATCTTGTGTAGTGGATTGTCGCCAGTATCTACACCTGGCCAGCAGTGGCTGACTATTTCATCACTGCTGACGACTTCGCCCGCCCGTTGACAGAGAAACAGCAGCACATCCATCGCCTTGGGCTCAAGTTGTTTGACTTGTTTGCCAAGGAGCAGGCTATTGGCGTTGGGATTGATTTGCCATTCACCAAAGAAAAATGTGCTGTCACTCATAACGATGTCCATTTATTGAGTATTGACCATGGCACGGTAAAAACTTGCGCCGTGAGTCACTCTTATTGTTATACGTATTGTTATAAAGAACCGTATGCTTGTCATTCAAAGGTCTGACGTCAAGACGTTGACATTATGCCGTTGATGATTGTTATTTAAAAGGAATAACCCTTGATAATCAATGTAAATTTTATCAGGGTGATGTGTGGTGAATAGTCTTTAGCTTGTCATTTTTCTGTCAACAGTTTGTGCTTTACGCTAGATGTTAAATAAGGTGATGGCTTTTAGGTGTAAATCACAACAATAAAAAAGTGCCCGTGATTGGGCACTTTGTATTAGAGAGGAACTTAAGGCTAACAAGCCTGACTTATCAGCACCTTAAGCTGAGTATCTTAACGTTAGCTTCTTAACATTCGTCCCTTTGGATTAGCGCGTTAAGGTTAGTGCCTTGGCTTGATAGCTTAATCTGGCCATTTGACCTTGATCTTGCAGTTCTAACTCATTGAGTTCGAAGGGCGGCTGTAAACCCGAGGCTTGGATAAGCTTAGGATCTAACATCAGCTTTAACTTCGGCGACTCTGGGGTCAGCCAATTGGCCGCTTGGGTGCGTAGAATCGCCACCTTTTGACCTTCGGCATTGGTGCCGGTTAACGTGCCACTTAAGCCAAAACGTCCCGCCTCGGCGACAGTTAACTCAAAGTTGATTTGGTTAGGCAGGCCTTTATCCCAAACCGTGAGCACTTCGGGCTTGATGCTCGCCGAATTGACATAGGACTTAAAGACAGATTTAACCGTGCGCTGCACAGGTCGGCCATCGACTTGGGTTTGCACTGTGATTTCAATTTCACTGAAACCTGCATTGCTGCTCGAAAGTGCGACGCCCGCGGGGATCACCGCTTGCCATGTCTCCCCTTGTTTTACCATCGTCAGCGGTTGCATATTGCCATCGGCTTGTTTGAGTTTTGCCTGTGGCACAAAGGTGTTATCACTTTGGCTGAGTGCGAGTTCAAGCCCAAGGGTTTGCGCATCCGCCGCGATGGCTATGGGGGCTTTGACGCTCAGTTGATAGGGCGAGCCTTTTTCCTTCACATTGACTAAGTAGCTGGCGCTCGGTGTTAACGGCTGGCTTACCTGCAGGCGATATTCGCCCGGTGTGGCCTTCGCCGACATTTGCAATGCACTGGAATCATCGGTTAACCCTGCGCTAGCCAAAGCATCGGCGTTGACCATTGATTTGACCAGTGACTCATTGGTGTTTATCCCACTGCTGTTGGCTGCTTTGCCTTGGGGTGACTGATTAGGGGTAACGCGCTGAATTTGTACGCGCTCAGGGGCAATGACCTCGGCGTGCATCAAGGCGCCAGAGCGGGTATCGCCCCGAGGTGCAATGCGCACTAAGCTAGACGCTTGGCTCATGGTGAGGCCCACGCCCGCATTAAGCTGTGCGCCTGTTACATTGACCCAATACTCGTCACTTTGGCTGGCTTGCTCCAGCTTAAGCATACTCGCTTGATACTCACCGTACAGCGGGGTGATAAAGCTAATGTAATCCGTACTGGTGTTGATGGGCGTGAGTGTTGGGCTGGCAATATTGCTATCGACGAGATCGGTATCGCTCGGCGCGGCTAAGGTTAACCCTTTGGCGTACATTGGGCTGGCATTGGTTTTGGGATCTATGGGTGTGGCTTCATCTTGGCAGGCTGCGAGCAGTCCGCTTAGCGCCAAGACACTGGCAAGTTTGCTGAGTGTGTGCATCTTAGTGCTCCTTAAATGTGGTTGCGGATCAGCGTGTCTAAGTTGAAACACGTACGACGGCTCTGCTGATGGCTTAAGGGCTCTTGGCCACGGGTCTTTTGTTTATCAGTAAACCAGACAGTGCCAGCCGCCTTTTGTGAGCTGCAATTTAAGAAGCCGTCGGAGCAGCTATCGAGCCAGTTTTGGGTGGTTTCGAGCGCGACTTGGTATTGATAACCCGCGCAGTAACTGTCGCTGTCCCAAATAGCGGAATCAACATCTGAGCCCACCACGACTTCGAAGGGTTTACCCAGCGATGGGCGACCCGCTGTGCCATTAAGCCAAGCGTTGTTGTAGTTTGCCATCCAACCGACTTGCTGTTGTTTCACCGCATTGCTGCCATAGCCTAAGAGCCAGCCTAAGCTGGTTTCGAACACATTACCTTGGTTCACCGCATCGGCCAGCGGCGTACCAGCACTGGAAGGTGCGATGGCGATAACCTTTGAGGTGGCGTTGATCACTGCAGGATAACGGCTGTCCCACGTTGGATTAGATAAAATCCACCGCACTACGTTGCCACCATTGGAGTGGGTCAGCAGAATTAAGTCGTCGATATTTTTGGCTTGGATAAAGCTATTGAGCTGCGTCGCCAGACAACCAGCGGCGCTTTCTTCCCACATATATTGGTCAAAGTCGCAGTTGATCACTGTGTAATTGTTTGGCACTGGGATGCCTTGGCGCACTGAGTTAACAAATTCGGGCGTCCAGTAATCGGCTAAGGCATTGGTCTGGTGACCCGTACCATGGATAAAGGCGACTCCGGTTGCGGCTAACGTGACTGGGCTGACAGCGAACAGACCCAAGAGCATGAGGGCTTTTTTGATCTTCATGGCTATATCTCGTGTTGTTGGTCTTGTTGATTGTGGCCGCCAGTCCGTTGCGACAGTTCAGGGCAAGTCAGTTAATGCAGGATTTGCCGTAAATAAGCTTGAAATCGGCTGGCATGGCTCGGTTTATAGGCGCTCAAGCGCGGGTTACTCATTTTGGGTAAAACATGACTTAAGGCCTGAATACGACGGGATAGCGTGAATGCGCTAGTTTAGGTTGGCATCAAATGTGATTGCCGTAACTTAGCTATTATCAACAGGACTTAACTCAAGCTTATTAACCTAGACGCAACATTTTAAGCTGGCAAGTAAAACAATCATTATAAAATGCAATCGCAGGGTCGCATTTTGAACGGTTCGTTTTAATGTCAAACTAAAGGCTGATAACCTGATGATAAGTAATGCCTAATAAACTAAGTTGTGTTTTATCGTGTTTGAAATAGCGATTTGCTTACACAAAAGAATTTTCTGTGACACCAGCTTAGCGTTTGAGTTAATAGGTTTATCGTTCTGTATATAAAGGTTTTTTGTGATAAATAATTCAAACTCGCCCATTTACTCTGGGATATGGGTATCACTTTAGTGCATTTAAAGACTAAACCGATTAGGCTGAGCTGAGGTAAAGTGGGATAAACGGGATAAGAACCAACATTGCCGAGATGATATTCTTCTTATCTTAATCAGTCATCTGAGTCATGGATTGACTGGGAGTAGAAAAAGTAGCGCGATATGGGCAGGTTTAATCTAAATAGACAACAAACACGGGAGAATAAGTTTGGCGATAGAACATAATAAGATGGTGAGTTGCTTAAGTGGACTGCAATGTCGCACTAACTTCACCATAAAAAACATTACAGAATACATGCTCCCAGAAACCAAAGAGGCTTTCTATTTACACCTCGACGGTAAATCACCAAACTTGATTATTCGCCCTGCATTCGAAGTCTTTTCCGGCGAACTTGCCACTATTGCAGGCGTGCATGCCAAATACGACTATTTCCACAATGCCGAGATGACACGTTTCCCCAAACGTTTACATAAGAGTTTGACCGAAACCCACTATGGCCTTGCCTTTAGTTTTGACACAGTTGAAGCCGTACAGCAATTCATTACCCGTTTGAGTGCGATAGTGAAAGGCGCATAAGCTTTGACTGTATAAATCTTTAATAGAAGGCCGCTTAATTTTTCGATTGAACGGTACTTAAATTTTAACCATGCAGTCCGTGGGTTAAATTCCTCAATATCAATGAAAATGAGGAATTTAACTGCTGCCTTTTTACGCGGCTTTTCAGTATATTCATCAATAGATGAATTTTGCTGGAGCTTGCCATGTCGCTTATTCCCGGTCGCCCAAAGGGGGTTGTGCCATTTACCGCCCAAACTGAATCACAGCCGCAGACTCCTGGTCGTCCGAAAGGGGATTCCGATGCCCGCCAACGCTTAATTATCGCAGCCCTAAATCTCTTCAGTCATCGCAGTTATCCCAGCGTTTCTACCCGTGAAATTGCCCGCGAAGCCGAGGTTGATGCCGCGCTTATTCGTTATTATTTTGGTTCAAAAGCGGGCCTGTTCGAACAAATGGTGCGGGAAACCCTTGAGCCCGTATTAGCGCGTTTTCGCGAAATATCCGCTGCGGATGCCCCTAATAACTTGGGTGAACTTATGCAGACATATTATCGTGTTATGGCACCTAACCTGGGATTGCCACGGTTGATTATACGGGTGTTACAGGAAGGCGATGGCTCAGAACCCTATCGCATTATGTTGTCTGTTTTTGAGCAAATTTTATCCCTCTCGCGGCAATGGCTCGAATCCACATTAGTCAATGCGGGGCTATTGAAGGAGGGATTAGATCCCGATTTAGTACGCCTCAGTTTCGTGAGTCTGATGGTTTTTCCGCTTATTGCGCCCCCGGTGTTAATGCGTCAGTTCGGCTTTTTTAGTGCCGATGCTGATGGTTTACAGCGTCTAGCGCTGCACAATATGCAGGTTTTTACCCAAGGTGTACTGCGTGAACCGAGGAAGTCGTAATGAGTGTGAATTTTAAAATTCTTACGCACGTGAGTGTGGGTTGTGTGATCTTGCTATTAGTCGGCTGCACCGAAGCGCCGCCCAGAGTGCTTGGCACTGTCGAGCGGGACAGGCTGACACTTACCGCGCCCGTAGGTGAGTTGATTACTCAAGTGAATGTGGTTGAAGGTCAACAGGTTAAGGCGGGTGAGGTGTTAATTCAGCTCGATACAACCTCAGCCAATGCGCGCCTTGCCCTGCGCCAAGCCGAGCTTGAACAGGCTAAAGCTAAACTTTCTGAGGCGGTCACAGGTGCGCGTTTAGAGGATATAGAACGCGCCAAGGCCGTGCTCGACGGGGCAAATGCCAGCGTGAAAGAGGCTCAGCGAGCCTTTGAACGAACAAACCGTTTATTTGCCACTAAAGTACTTAGCCAAGCGGATTTAGATACGGCCCGTGCGGCGCGGGATACCAGTTTCGCTAAGCAAGCTGAGGCGCAGCAAAGCCTGCGACTACTAGAAAATGGCACCCGTAGTGAGCAGCTAGAGCAGGCCAAAGCGGCGGTGGCTGCAGCTCGCGCCAGTGTAGCCATCGAACAAAAAGCCTTAGCAGACTTGAGCTTAGTAGCGGCGCGTGATGCCGTTGTCGATACGTTGCCTTGGCGAGTCGGCGATCGCATTGCCGCAGGCACTCAGTTGATTGGTTTACTGGCGAGCGAGGATCCCTATGTACGGGTTTACTTGCCCGCGACTTGGTTAGACAGAGTGAAGGCGGGCGATGGCGTCAATATTCTTGTGGATGGCCGCGAGATACCGATTGCTGGCACTGTGCGAAATATTCGCAGTCAACCTGCTTACACGCCATTTTATGCGCTAAATGAACGTGATCGAGCGCGGCTGATGTATTTGACCGATATTACTATCTCTGCCACAGATCAGGATCTACCTACCGGCATGGCATTAGAAGTTGAACTCGATGTGCTGCAACTCGATGTGCTGCAAGGAGTGCAGCAAAAAGTGGAGCAGCCATGAAAAGCGTTGATTTTGCTATCGAGACCCAAGGGATGACCCGCGCCTTTGGTGGTGTTAATGCGGTGGAAAACCTCGACCTCGCCATTCCCAAGGGAACCATTTATGGATTTCTCGGCCCCAATGGCTGCGGAAAATCGACTTCAATTCGTATGTTGACTGGGTTGCTGAGTCCCACATCGGGGAATATTCGTGTTTTGGGTGAAACCTTACCCGGCGCCGAGGAAAAACTGCGTCGCCGCATTGGCTATATGACGCAAAAATTCTCCCTGTACGACAATCTTTCGGTGCGGGAAAACTTAGAGTTTGTCGCGCAAATTTATGGGCTTAACCGCCGAGCATCAAAGCTGCGAATAGCCGAGTTAGTCACGCTATACGATTTAGTCGGCCGCGAGAAACAAATGGCGGGTTCCATGAGTGGCGGCCAGAAACAGCGTTTAGCCTTAGCGGCGGCGACCTTACATCACCCTGAATTGCTGTTTCTCGATGAGCCGACATCGGCGGTCGATCCTGAAAATCGACGCGAGTTTTGGGAGCGCTTATTCGATCTCTGTGCCCAAGGCACCACGATACTGGTCTCGACTCACTATATGGATGAGGCCGAGCGTTGCCATGGTCTGGCGATTTTAGAGCGGGGGATAAAACGCGCCGACGGTTCACCCCAGCAACTGATGGCGGCTATGGGGGCTCGGGTGGTTGAGATATCAGGGGACGACTTACGCACTTTAAAACAATCACTGATCAGCGAGTCTGCGGTATTGTCGGCGGCGCAAATCGGCAGTCGTTTGCGGGTGTTAGTGCGCAGCGATATTGAAAATCCGCTCGCTTGGCTTAAACCTAGGGTTGCCAGCCGGACGATGGAAGAAGTGCGCGCTAGCTTAGAAGATGTGTTTGTCACTTGTACTGGCGAGCGCTTGGCTGGGGTTTCCAAGGGAGAGACTGACCATGTGGCGTAGGATTTTTGCGATTGTGGTCAAAGAGCTGCGGCAGTTGTCGCGGGATCGCATGACCTTTGGCATGATAGTCATGATCCCGTTAGTGCAACTGATGTTGTTTGGTTATGCGATCAATACCGATGCTCGCCATCTGCCTGCTGGGTTAGTCAATTTGAGTGATTCTGCCTACAGTCGCGCACTGGTTAAGGCGGTGGAAGCAACGCAGGTCGTAGATTTTAAACAGCGTTATTTAAGTGCCGCCGAGGCTGAGGCGGCGATCACTCGCGGCGAAGTCAAAGCCGTGCTGTATTTGCCCGCCGATCTCGATGAGCGTTTAGTGCGTCACCCAAGCTTTGTGGGTCAGCAATATTTAACCCAGTCCTATATCGCACAACCCGCTGGCCAATGGCTGGTGGATGGTTCAGATACGGTTATCGCTTCAACTATTCGTAGCCTAAGGCAAATGCCACTGGATGAAGTCGCAGGAAGAGCACTAAAAACGGCGATGCCGAGTTTTGAAGTGGTGCAATATTTCAACCCAGAACAACGTTCTGTGGTCAACATAGTGCCCGGTCTGTTGGGCGTGATTTTGACTATGACCATGGTGATGTTTACTTCCGCCGCCATAGTGCGTGAGCGCGAGCAGGGCAATATGGAGTTTTTGATCACTACGCCAGTACGGCCGCTGGAATTGATGCTGGGTAAAATCGTGCCCTATGTGATGGTTGGCTTTGTGCAAGTGACCATTATCTTGAGCGCAGGGCATCTGTTGTTCGATGTGCCCATTCGCGGCGGGCTTGATTCTATCGCCCTTGCTGCTATGTTGTTCATTTGCGCCAGTTTAACCTTAGGATTAGTGATTTCGACCATAGCGAAAACCCAGTTGCAATCGATGCAGATGACGGTATTTATCCTCCTGCCATCGATTCTCTTGTCGGGATTTATGTTCCCCTACGAAGCCATGCCTATCGCGGCGCAATGGATTGCCGAAGCCTTACCCGCAACCCATTTTATGCGCATGTCACGGGCCATAGTGCTGCGCGATGCCCAAGTGATGGATCTGCAATTTGATGCCCTGTGGATGATAGGTTTTACTTGTATTGGGTTATTGATTGCCAGTATGAGATTTTCGAAGCGCTTGGATTAACCCTGTACTGAGTTTCATCATCAAGGGCAAAGTGCCGAGTTTTGATATAGCGCAAATTATCAGTAAACAGTCGCGCTAAGCCATTGAAATCGATGTTGCTTAATTAGGATATCCCTTACACTGCCGCTAGGGCGATTGCCGCCATCATGCTTAGCGAAGGGAATTCATTATGCCTCCAATCATTTGTCATAGCGCGCTCGATGCGGTTGCTTTAATTCAAAGCGGCGAGACGCTGTGGACTCATTCCATGGGCGCCACTCCGCGCATTTTATTAGATGCGTTGGCGCAGCATGCTCTCACCAAAGAAAATCTCACCCTGTTACAGTTACATACTGAAGGCGCCGAATCCTTAAGCCATCCCAGTTTACAGGGGCATTTACGCCATCGATGTTTTTTCGGTGGGCTGCCAACGCGGGCATTACTGCAAAGTGGTGACGCGGATTATGTGCCGATTTTCCTGTCTGAAGTGCCTAAGTTATTTCGTTCCGGCGAGCAAAAAATTGATACCGCAATTATCCAAGTGTCGCCACCCGATAAGCATGGCATGTGTTCCTTAGGCATTTCGGTTGAAGCAACGCTCGCAGCTTGCCAAGTCGCGGGTAAGATCATCGCTCATATTAATCCACAAATGCCGCGAACCCATGGCGACAGCTTTATCCATATCGACCGTTTTGCCGCTGTGTATGAGCAGAGCGCGGCGTTGCCCATTCATTCCTTCGCGACGGGGGATGCGGTGAGTTTGGCGATCGGTAAAAATGTTGCCCAATTGGTGCGTAATGGCGATTGTTTACAAATGGGTATAGGAGCGATCCCCGATGCCGTGCTGTCTTGTTTAACCGAACATAAAGACTTAGGCGTCCACACAGAGCTATTTTCTGACGGTATATTACAACTGGTTGAAAAGGGCGTGATTAACAACAGCAAGAAGCGTTTTTATCCGGGGAAACTCGTCACAGGATTTGCTTTGGGTAGCCAGAAATTATACGACTATGTTGATGATAATCCTGCGGTCATCTTTATGGACATAGAACAAGTTAACGACACGGCCATTATCCGTAAAAATCCCAATGTGATGGCGATTAACTCGGCGTTGCAGGTCGACCTTTCAGGCCAAGTGTGCGCCGATTCGATTGGCACTAAAATCTATTCAGGTGTTGGCGGCCAGATGGATTTCATCCGCGGAGCAGGGTTATCTGAAGGTGGTCGTTCTGTTATTGCGCTGCCCAGCACGGCTGCGGGCGGAACGCTTTCTCGCATTGCAAGCGTGTTATCACCTGGCGCAGGGGTTGTCACCACTCGGGCCCATGTGCATTACATTGTGACCGAATACGGCGCCGCCAATCTACGCGGCCGTTCACTGCGCGAACGGGCACAAGCGCTGATCGCCATCGCTCACCCAGATTTTAGGGAACAATTAAGTCGTGATGCCTTTGATGTGTGGGGATTAAATCTATAGCATTGTAAATCTTGGTGTTATGGCTTGCTGCCGAGTTTGCAGTGGTGCAAGCTCGTTGAGCGTAAAGGGTTGGTTTTAATACGTCATTTAATCGTGGTAAAGAGTCATTTGTCTGTCCCGATATGGTATAAACTCTTGGCGGGTTTGACCGACAGACTTATAAAGAAAGGAGTCAATGATTTAAATGGATGAGATTGAATTAAAAGCATATTTAACAGAGAGGGTGTTATCTTTTTGTACACGCTGGAACAGTATCGAAAATACCCTCTATACCGAAAGAACTGCCGAAGAAGATAAGCTACGGCAGGAATTGCCAGTGGCTGAATTCCATTATGCGAAGCAAACCGATTGGTTTGCTTTACTGAATGAGCAAATAGCGCCGTTATTTGACGATTTTTGCACCGATAAGCCCCGTGTTTACGGCGGAAAAGTGCGTAATTCCTTCGGGTTTCCTTCAAAATTTAATGGTTGCGATCATCCTCTTGAAGTGCAAATTACTTTAAAAAATAAAAGCAGAGCCGAAATCTATATTAAAACCAACACTAACTTCGAAGATGAGTATTTGTTTATTGCTCTTAAAAAAGCCGATGAATGGCGTATCGATAGCTATAAAAATCGTCGCTATGGCAATGAGAAATGGAGCGTACAAATCCTTTAATTCAGCTTAATCTCAATGCTTGACGTCAGTAAAAAATGACTAAAGCATTGAGTTTAGTAACGTCGGTTTAATTTAAGTGATGCACTGAGACACAAAAAATATTGTGTAAATGGAACATCTTTATGCCATTAGATAATGCTCTTATTGCTCGAATCAAAGCTGAGACATTGCGGTTTACAACGGTTGAGGTTGAGCAATTTTTATTAGCTCATCCTGATAAAACCTTTTATGCCTTTGCTTTTGACACCCATGCCGAATACGCAGAATTAAATCTTTGTTTTAATACAGAGGCAGATTTTCAGCAGCGATTGGCCTATTACCAGTCTGGGGAATGGGCTGAGTCATACCAAAGCCCTGAGGCCATCCAAGAACTTAAATTCAATACAGGTGACTGGGAGTATCAATGTTTTAGTACATGTTACCTGCTTTCAGAGGATGAGTTGCAGACGATTCAACAGAGCTTACCCGAGGATGACTTTAGTGAGTGGGAGGAGATAGTGCGGCAAATACGCGCAGTGTTTAACGAATGCCTAGTGCAGTTTACCCAAACTGAAGTCTATCAAGCGATTCCTAAAACCGATGGTTTTATGGCCTTTAGTATCGACCATGACGAAGATGTATCGGATATTGTGATGTCACCAGTCTTGTCGTAGTGCTCAACTTTATTGTTTTAATTTTGCTGTGTGTCTATTGTAAATCTAATGCAGTTACTCAAGTGACTGGCATCATCCCCTCCTTAATGACCGTCCATCCGTGGCGGTTCTACTATGACATGTCATCACCCTTTCATTTTTGCCGTCATTCCCGCAATGCTTTCTCTTGCTTCTGACTTCCACAATACATCCTTAATTTAAATGTTATACATATAATGTATTTTATAGATTAGTTAACTGGGTCAATAAACGGCCATGAAAAACTCATTACAATTGCATTGGATTTGTATATTCATTTTTAAATTTGATATGGGGTATTTAAATGGAAGGTTTGCGCCGCCTGCTAGGAAACATGACGGTAACCAATAAGTTAAGGCTTGGTTTTGGGATCTTGTTATTGCTGATATTTATTGTGGCAGCGGCTGGATACAGGGGACTTACCTCAATCGATATCAGCAGTAGTCGGTTGGAGTTTATTGCCAATGTCGATAAAACATTGCTTGCGGCCAAGGCCGCAAGATTAGAATTTATTACAAATGGCGATTTAACCAAATTGGATGAACTCCAGAGCTTAATTGAAAATACAAAAAGCGGTTTACAGCAACAATTGTCAGCGTCTAGCGATGCCCACGATCAGCAGTATCTTCAAGAATCGTTAGTTGCAATGGATCGGTATCATCAATCGATAAATCAGTTTAGTGATGTGTTTAAGCATAAACAGGAATTGAAAGTCACGGGTGCTCAAGTGGGGGCCAAGTTGGTTGCCACCTATGCGGAGCTGGTCGATAGAATGACCAACAGGGCGCAAGCAACGCAAAATACTGAATTATTAAAAGATGCCTTAAGTGTTAGCCAGCAAATGACCATGTTACGTTATCACATCCGAGGCTATGTCTATGATGCTAGTGATCTCAATTTAAAAACGGCAAAAGATGCCATTGCCAGATTGTCACAGACTATCGCCACTCTTAAGGGAGAGGATACCGCACAAGCCATCCAGATATTGGACCGTTACGACCATGATATTGATGCTATGGTCAATGTTAACCGTGATATGAATAACCTAGCGCAGTCAATGGGCGGCGCAGCACAAACATTGATGGTGAATATTCGTGAATTAGTTGACATCCAAAAGCATAAACGGGCTGACGCTGATGCCCAAGCAAAGGCTGTGGTACTTGGCACATTAATTGTCGCCTTGGTTGTCGGCCCCTTACTTGCGTGGTTAATCAGTGGACAAATTGTCGGGCCACTTAAACAAACCCTCCTTACAGCGAGAAAAATTGCCGCAGGTGATTTAAGCAGCACTATCCACTCAGAGCGTCAGGACGAGATGGGGGAATTATTGCGTGCCATGGGTGAAATGAATAGCACCCTTAAGCAAGTGTTGACACAAATAGGTGATAGCGTGGTGCAGTTGGCTTCATCGGCAGAAGTACTTTCTACGGTCACAGAACAAAATAGTGCGGGTATGCAAAATCAATGTAGTGAAACTGACCAAGTTGCCACCGCGATTAATGAAATGGCGGCGACAGTACAAGAGGTGTCTACCAGTGCTGAAAATGTCGCGCTAGCGGCTAAAGAGGCGGATCACACCACTGCGATAGGTAATAAAAAAGTTATTGAAGCGGTCAGTCAAATCGAACTTTTAGCCAAGGAAATAGCGACCACGGCACATGCGATGGAGCGCTTACAATCTGAGAGTGACAGTATCGGTTCCGTCCTTGATGTGATCAAATCGGTTGCACAACAGACCAATTTACTCGCGCTAAATGCGGCCATTGAAGCTGCAAGAGCAGGTGAGACGGGACGGGGATTTGCAGTGGTGGCCGATGAGGTGAGAAGCCTTGCGAGTCGAACACAATCCTCTACTGAAGAAATTGAAAATATGATTGTTAATTTGCAAAAGGGGACACTGGAGTCGGTACAAATGATGACCAAAAGCCGAACATTAAGTGATGGCGCAGTGTCATTATCCCGCGAAGCGGGTGAAATGTTAGTGGATATTGCCGATGCGGTTAGCCGTATCCAGGATATGACACACCAAATCGCCGCCGCCTCGGAAGAACAAAGCGCCGTGGCAGAAGATATTAATAAAAGTATTGTGAGAGTGAGGGATATTGCCGAACAAACCGCTGATGGCGCGGCAGAAACAGCGCGCTCCGCCGACGATCTTGCTAGCCTTGGTGTTACGTTAAAAGGATTACTAAGACGTTTTCAGTTATAGGTTTGACAGATCTTATTCGCGAGCATTATCGACCATGATAAAGATATCGTCGGAATGCTTTCGGGTATATTACATTTAATTTGTTGATTTGTAATGTTTTATTTGTTGTGGTCTACTTGTGTTAGTAGGCCCTGATTTCCAATTGCTCGATTATCTGGTTGCCTTGTTCAAGCCCTAGATGGTTAACAATCATCGTTTTAATCAGCTCAACATAGGTTGGCTGGATATTGACGTTATTATCGAAAAGGGCTTCATCCGCTTCAGTGATAAGGGCCGCAATTTCATTAAAGCTGCCGTATTTGGGCTGTTATGAGGATTTCCCCATGCATTCTGCTAACAGTTTGACGAAAAAGTCGCTGCCTTTACGTTCGCAAAAGGCGATGTTACGTTCTGGGATGGTTTCGGGATCGTTGTAGTTAGCAAGGGCTAACTCCATGCTGGCTTCGCGGATGATGTGCAGGGTTGGGTAGGGCGCGCGGTTGGTGAAGTTGGCTGCCCCGTCCTGTGGTTCGCCATCGAAACAATAGTCTGGGTGAAAGGTGGCGAGTTGGTAAGTGCCTTCGTACTCGTGTTCGATAAGTGTATCTGTTGCCATGTCGATGAGGTCGAGATAAGCATAAAACCCCTCAAAACCACGGGGTAGAATAAACAGTGTGGTTTCGGCTTCGGGGTGGGCGTCGAGGTATTGGCATTCTTCGATCAATGCCTTAAGCACTTGTTTGACTTTAGTTTGTTCCACCACCAGATACCGAATACTACCGCGTTCGACTTCTTGTCTGGCGAAGGGGCAAATATTGTATTTCATGATCACTTTTTTCACCCAGTCGTCGGTTTGTTGAGTGATCATGTCAATTTCGTTCATGGCGGTCGTTTGCTCGTGCTTAAAAATTAGGGGGCGATCATAGGGATGATAGACGCCACAAGCAAGAGCGCCATGCTGATATTAAAAATCTTCTGTTGGCGCTCATTTTTCAAAATGCGTTTAAGGGCTACGCCAAAGCCGAGCCAGACGATAGCGCAGGGAAAGGCGACGCACAAAAATACCGTTGCGATAGTGATAACCTGCGGGGTCAAATCCTGCTGTACTGACGTGAACGTCGCAATCGCGCCCACGGCCATGATCCAGCCCTTAGGGTTGACCCATTGAAAGGCCGCGGCTTGGATAAAACTAAAGGGTTTAGCAATGGCTTTGCCTTCCATCTTGCTACTGCTGTTGGCAATCAACCAAGACAGATACAAAAGGTAACCTATGCCGACGACTTTAATCACTTGATGGATGATAGGATAGCTTTGGAATAGGGCGCTCAAGCCCAAACCTATCGCGAGGATCATAGTCGGGAAGCCAAGGCTTATTCCCATAAGATGCGGAATACTGCGTTTTACGCCAAAGTTTACCCCTGAGGTCATCAGCATAATATTGTTAGGCCCTGGGGTGATCCCCGATGAAAAGGCAAACAACGCGATAGCGAGTATTAACTCCATAGATAGATCCACACCTTTTATTTTAGTTTTATGGCATTGTGATTATTTGCCGCATTGAGCCTGCGATTTACTCATCGGACGGTACGCAATACTGTGTTGCTATTACTTATAATTGCGACATTTGATTGCAACGCAGGCGAGGCATTCTAGCGATTAAATGTTGCCGCGCCTATACGAAATAGCGAGTTTATAAACTAAAAAGAATAACAAAATATGTACATGCCTCGATGGGATTAATGGTGTGAGAATAAGGCTAGCGAGTTTGATGGTTCTCTGTGTTAGCACGAATATCAAGATATATTGGAATATGCTGATTTAACACTATGATGGATATCAGCTTTCAGTTTTAGTAATAGCAACTATCCTTAGACAGCATTTTATAGATTGAGGTAACAGGGCATGATGAATCCATCATTACATAGTGAGCTAAGTGGAGTGCTAAATCGACAGCTCAGTCGAGTTCCTTGCTGGGTTCCCGACCGAGTGTTAAGTCGGTATTTGAGAGTGTTAATACTGCTTTTTAGCAGCGTTTTAGGTCTTACTGGGTGCGTAACTGTGACGGATAACGCGGCGCAGCCTTTGCGAACCACAATCGTAATGTCTGGCGATCTCAGTGAATTACCGTCAACGGCAATGACATTCACTTGGCATCCTAAATTTCAAAAAATCATCACAGATAAACGCTTAGATCCGCAGCCAGTGTTGCAACACATGCAAGCCGTATTAAAGCAAACTTTGCAGAGTAAGGGATATCGCTGGGTTGAAGATCCACTACTGGCGGATTTTCAGGTTGGCTTTGGCGTCGCTATGGGAACTGAAATGAGTGATGAACAAATTTTGGCAGTGACAGGGTTAGTCGCTGGGCTGTCAACCGACGGTGTGAATACCCAAAAGTATGACAAAGGTACCGTGGTGATAGCGCTCTTTAAACCCACTAAAATACAGGGCGTTGATGAGCCAATTTGGCGAGTGCTTGCCCAAGGTTTTGGCAACATTAAAAAGATGGATGAGCTAACCGAAAATTTCGACAGTCTCATTGCCAGTATGTTGGCCAATATGCCGTCGGTTAATGTGGCTCTTTAGTCAGCGTTTGAGCTTTAGTTCAGTTCTAAGTCTGAATTGAGTCAGCATTTGGGTTGGAGCATTCGCCAGATAAACGGGATTAGTGCTTAATTGAGGTGTCTTGGTCCCATGTTTGTGGTGCTAGCTCCCATTTTTGAACTGTGGGACATGGTACTTTAGTGACAGCCATCTCAATAAAGGGCGCGACAGTGAAAACTGCCGCGCTTTTTCATTTTAATGGAGGGAAGTTCCATTTTGATTTCAGACTGTTTCAGTCGTGCTCGACTGTGATCTCGTAGGATGAAAACTTACGAATGTTAATCACGCCCGTATCAAACATTAAATACTGCCCCTTGATCCCCTGCAAAATTCCGCTGACGACCACATCTTTATCGAAATTGTGCGAAGTGATCTTCTTCGGAAAGGTGTCAATTGGATAATGAATTGGCTGAATCGTTTCGTGCAAACGCTCGATACTGTAATCGCCTTTTTGCATGCCGATTTCGTGCAACTTAGCCTCAATTTGCGGGATCAGTTCCGCAGCCTTAGCATTTAAATCAATATCGTCGGCATGGCCTTTTAACATGGCTTGCCAATGGGTTTTATCATTAACCAGTTTTGCCAATTCTACTTCGACTAAGCCTGAGAGCTGTCTTGTTGAGACTTTAAAAATCGGTAAACCTTGGGTAGCACCTTGGTCAATCCAACGGGTGGGCAGTTGAGTGTGGCGGGTAATGCCGACTTTAACGCCCGAAGTATTCGACAGATATACATAATGCGGCACAAAACAGTGGCTCTGGGCCCACTCTGGTTCGCGGCAAGTGCCTTGGTCGTAATGACAAGTTTCCGGCTTCATGATGCACATATCGCAACTCGCCAGCTTTTGCATACAGACAAAACAATGGCCCTGCGAGTAACTCTTCTTGCTCTTTTTACCGCAGTTGCAGCAGAAGATATTACCCGTATGGGTCAAGGTTAATTGCTTGCCTATCAATGGATTGAGCGGGAGTAACTCATTACCAACAACGAGTTGATATTGCACTTGTTGCGCGTCATCTAACTGCACGCGCATCTTTTTTAGCGTTCCTAACATGGTCATCCTAATGTGTTGCGTTCTGGTGCAGCTTAGTCGCTCATCATGCGGTCTAGTGCACGCTTTCGTTATATCGTCATTGCGTGGCCGCCAGTATACAAGATTATCCAAGTCAGTTTAGATAGGATTTTTCGATAAGTAAGTCGATAAGTGAGTCGATTGATGGCGTTAATGACCTGAGTCGATTGAATGAGCTGATTAAGTGCGTCTTTGTAAACTGTACTCAACTCCATCGTCTTAATTAGACTTTTTGAGGGTAATGATTTGAGTCTTATGATAAAAACCAGTAAGTTACCCAGCATTACAAATGGAGGTGTACTTATGCGGTTGGTTTTAGTGCTGATGTTTTTCTTTTCGACGGGTGTCTTCGCACAGATGGATAAGACGGTAATTCATTCAGAAATCTTGAATGATGACATCAACTTACAAATCCATTTGCCAGATACCTATGCACATTCCAACAATTTTAACTATCCGGTATTAATCGTACTAGATGGCTCTAGCCAATTTGAGCATGTGGCTGCGAATGTCGGTTTTTTGAGCACTTATGCCATTATTCCGGAAATGATCACCGTTGGCGTGAGTTCGGATCAACGGATGAAGTATTTCACACCGACTCAAATCGATAAATTTAAAGACAGCTCCGGTGGTGCTGAAAGGTTCAGGCAGTTTTTAGAGCAAGAGCTGTTCAGTACATTAGGCAAAAAATACCGCACCTCAGATTATCAAATACTCACGGGTCACTCCTTCGCGGGGCTGTTTAGCAGTTATGTCGCCTTGACGCCAAATAGCCAATTTGATGCGGTGATTTCAATCAGTCCCAGTTTATGGTGGGACAGTGATTGGCTAGTGCTTAAGTCGGCCGAGTTATTAAAAGCTAAGCGTGCGAAACCACTGCGCTGGTTTTTGAGTATGGCAAGTGAACCCAATGAAATGGCGAGCGCGTTTGCGGCGCAAATTAAGCAGTTGCAAGACGGCTTAGGCACAAACCCCACGGGGAACGCATCAAAGCAACTGCATTGGTTTTACAAACACTTCCCCGATGAAACCCACGACAGTACGCCGCTGGTTGGCAATATTGAGGCGTTAAAGACCCTTTTTGCCGGTTGGAATGCTGTGCCTGAAATTGCCGTTATGCCACTCAAGGACATAAAACACTTCTATCGACAAAAGAGCGCTGAGTTTGGCTATGACTTTCCACTCTTTGCTCAGCAATATAATGTTTATGGACTCAAGGCCACTTATGAACAAAAAACAGCTTGGGGCGTTGAAATTCTCGCAGAGGGGACGCGGGTGTTCCCCAATTCAGAGGTGTTATGGGACAGTTTAGCGACCGCCTATGATCTGGATGGACAGCTTGAGCAGGCGATAAAAGCCTCCGATAAAGCCGTGCTACTGGCAAAAGAAACGGATTCCGTGTTTTTAAATGAGATCCTCAGTCAAGCTAAGCGCTTGCAGTTGCGAGCGAAAAAGTAACCGATCCCAGAGAGGGCTTAACTACAAAGTTGCAACATGTTTGGACAAGTCTCACGCGGCTAGGTAATCTTGTGATCTTTTTGTTCGCTGAGAATTTATCTTGCCTGCCAATCTGTTATTACTGCTTGCCGCCGCGATTTGGGGCTTTGGATTTGTCGCCCAAACCTTAGGTATGGAACATCTTTCCCCCTTTGCGTTTAATGGTATTCGCTTTTTAATGGGGACGTTTAGCTTAGTGCCTTTGGTGTGGTACTTGCGTCGGCAAAATAAGCTGCATGTGAGTGCGCCAAAGGATTTAGTGCGCGGCAGTTTGCTGGTCGGGGTTTTACTGTTTGCGGGCGCGTCATTTCAACAGGTCGGTTTGCAATACACCACAGCAGCGAACGCGGGTTTTATCACTGGCCTATATATAGTGTTAGTGCCTGTGCTTGGGTTAGCGCTAAAACATACGACAGGCTTGAATACTTGGCTTGGCTGCGCGATTGCCGCGGTCGGTTTGTATTTTTTAAGCGTTAAAGATGGCATGAGCATAGGTTATGGCGATGCCTTGCAGTTGGTGGGCGCCTTGTTTTGGGCATTGCACATTTTGGCAGTCGATCATTTTGCCAAGCGGATCTCGCCCGTGGTGTTAGCCATGATGCAGTTTTTTGTCTGCGGCGTGCTGAGTTTGATGGTGTCGGCGGTGATTGAAGTCACCACGTTCGATGGCGTGTTGGCGGCTTGGGGTTCACTCTTCTATGCAGGGCTGATTTCGGTGGGGATTGCTTATACCTTGCAAGTGTTGGCGCAGAAAAATGCGCATCCTGCCCATGCGGCGATTATCCTCAGTTTAGAAACGGTATTTGCGGCCATTGGCGGCATTATCTTCCTCGATGAGAGTTTGAGTGTGCGGGCATTATTCGGCTGTGGCTTGATGTTATTGGGGATGTTGATCTCCCAAGTTCCGCTGCGTTACTTAGTCAAATCTCGGCATCAAAAAGTGACTTAAACAAAAAACGCCGCTGGCATCTGCTTAGCGGCGTTTCTATTTTATGCACTTTTTAAAAAGCGCTTTAAGTGCTGCCTGTAAATGCAAGCTCTAAATGTGTGGGCGTGCAAAGCGTTCGCTCGTCGTAAAGATTAACGGCTTAATCTATCGAGCACGAGATCATCCCCAAGAGCATAGAGGGATTCAACTAATTGATCTTCTTGTGCGAGATCTGTGAGTCCAAGGCCAATGGTCGCCCGAAACAAAGCTATGCCTGTGTGGCCTGCGGTTTCATATTGACTACTAAACTGCTCGATATTGATGCCAATTGCATTGATTTTGTTAGATATATCGAGCACAAGTCCGGGTCTGTCATAGGCCACTAGGTTGTAACTTAAGCGTTTGATGGGCTTAAGGGCGACCGAGGTTTTGGAGTAAGTGAGGGACAGGCTATCGATGCATTCTAGGGCCTCAATAAGCTCATCCATGCGCAGTGACGGCACTTCGAGTAACAATATCGCGGCAAAGACACCGTCAATATGGCGTAATTCTGAGTCGAGCCAGTTGCCGCCATGACGACTCACAGCATGGGCGATTTGTTCTACTAATCCTTTTCTATCAGGTGCTTGTAGTGTGATTAAGTATCGTAGCATAGTGACTGACTCCTATTTTTTGTAAAAGGCACCTGTTTTAAAACGGGGTGTAACACAACTGTCATCTTTGCGTCATATAATCCAACGCACTTAGAATAAAGGATGTTGTTATTGCTCAGTTTACGTTCAAACAGTGTAAGCATAGCACTCGGCAAATCCTAGCGAAAAAACTCGCTAGCTATTAATAATAGAGGTTCTTAATGGAAAGTCAGGTCACTCAACCTGGTTCTGCATCGCACAGTATGCTTAAAGGCGGACGCTCGAATCGCAGGGCATTTAAGGATAAAGCGGCGCAAATCAGCGTCACTATCGGCGGCACTATGGTATTTGTCGCCTTATTGTTGATCTTCTTTTATCTGTTGTATGTGATTAAACCCATTTTCGACAGTGCTGATGTCACACCTGTTAAGAGTGTGAGTTATCAACACGCGGATGTGCCGACCTTAATGGTGGGTGCTGAAGAGCAAAATGAGGTGATGTACCGTGTGAGCATTCATGGTCAAGTGGACTTCTATACTGTTGCCGACGGTAGCTTACTTTCTAGCTTTACCCCGACGTTACCAGCGGGTGTTACCGTCACCAGCGCCGCCGTTGCTGTACCGAGCGAACAACGTTTTGCGCTAGGATTAAGTAATGGTCAGGTCATAGTGGCGGGCCTAGAGTTTGGTTTAACGTACCCCAATAACAAACGTTTAATCACACCTAAACTGCGTTATCCCGCAGGTGAACCCCCCATAACAGTCGATGAGACAGGCAGCGCGATTCATAAGCTGACCTTCACTTATAGCTCAGATAAAATGAGTTTTGCTTATCAAGATGAAAGTGGTGTTTGGCGCCTCACTCGTCTCGAAGGGCAAGAGAACATGATGACTGAAGAAGTGGAGTGGGTTTCTACGACGTCACAAATTCAAGATGCGCCGAAGAAAGTCTCCCACGAGCTGATGACGCCCGATCAACGTCAATTGATGTTGCAAACTGGCAATAAAATTTTCGTGTACGACATCCGTGATACTGACAGCTTAGATCTGCTGCAGGTGATTGATGTTGAACGTGCTAAGGCACAAGTCAATAACGTGGCTTTGCTGGCGGGGGCGAGTTCATTACTGGTCAGTTATGACACAGGTATTGTGGCGCAGTACTTCCAAGTTAATGGTGAAAAAGGGCGTTTATATCAAGAGATTCGTCAGTTTGATGACTTACCGCCCATTAGTTCGATCGCCTCTGAGTTTTATCGTAAGAGTTTTGCGACAGTGAGCCCTGAGGGCGAGCTAACACTACTCTATACCACGAGTCATCGTGAACTGTTTGATGCAAAGTTTGACCTTAAAAACCCCGGTAAAATGGGCTTTACCCCACGTTCAAACGGCATAGTCGTTGAGGCGGACAAAAAGCTGCATATCTTCAGTGTGGAAAACTCCCACCCAGAAGTGTCATGGAGCGCCATGTGGGACAAGGTGTGGTATGAAGGTTATCCAGAGCCACAATATGTATGGCAATCGACCTCAGGCTCTGACGATTTCGAAGCTAAGTTGAGCTTAATGCCATTGGCCTATGGCACAATGAAAGCGGCATTTTATGCCATGTTATTTGCTGTGCCTTTATCCGTTGCTGGTGCGATTTACACGGCTTACTTTATGTCGCCTAAAGTGCGCGGTTTCGTGAAACCGACCATTGAAATCATGGAAGCTTTACCAACGGTGATTTTAGGCTTCTTGGCGGGTCTGTGGTTAGCGCCACTGATTGAAGAGCATCTCCCCGGCATTTTAATTCTACTGATCTTATTGCCGACCTCGATACTCACGTCTGCCTATGGCTGGAGCAGGTTGCCGGGTAAGTGGAAACAACGTTTACCCGAAGTGTACCAAGAGCTGATGTTGATCCCTGTGGTCTGTTTCGTGGGTTGGTTCTCTTTTGCGGTCAGCCCAATCATCGAAGTGGCGCTGTTTGATGGTAATACCCGTCAATTCATCACTAACGAACTGGGGATCACCTTCGACCAACGTAACGCGCTGGTGGTCGGTATTGCCATGGGCTTTGCGGTGATCCCAACGATTTTCTCCATCGCTGAAGATGCCATTTTCTCTGTACCACGTCATTTATCTAACGGCAGCTTAGCCTTAGGTGCGACGCCTTGGCAGACATTGACACGCGTGGTGTTGTTAACCGCCAGTCCGGGAATTTTCTCGGCCATTATGATGGGCCTTGGCCGTGCCGTTGGCGAGACCATGATCGTACTGATGGCCACAGGTAACACCGCCATCATGGAATGGAGCGTGTTCGAAGGGATGCGAACCTTGGCGGCAAACATTGCGGTTGAAATGCCTGAATCGGCTATCGGTAGCTCGCATTATCGTGTGCTCTTCCTTGCTGCGTTCGTACTATTCATCTTTACATTCTTCTTTAACACCATTGCAGAAGTGGTGAGACAGCGTCTACGTGAACGCTATAGCTCGCTGTAACGGGGATAAGACAATGACATTAAATACTATTTCGCCAGTGACCTTGAGAGGTTTGTGCAATGGGTAAGTGGGTAAAATCAGGCTCGCCATGGATATGGATGACGGGCGGTGCTGTGAGCATCAGTTTGATTGCCGTCTTAGGCTTATTATTGTTAATAGCATGGCGCGGCTTAAGTTACTTTTGGCCTGCAACCGTTTACCAGTGGGAGCTTGAAGATAACACGGGTGTACGTTCGACCTTAATTGGTGAGGTTTACGATAGGGAAGAAGTACCGACTGAGCGTTTGATTGCTGCTGGCCATGTGTTTAAGCAACATCCGGGCGAGTTTGTGACCCGTTACTTAGTGAAAACCGGTAACCGTGAATTTGTGGGTTTGGATTTCCGCTGGATATTAGGTACGGACATTGTTAGCCGTTCTGTGCCAAGCGAGGTCGCACTGATCGAGCGGGCTAAAAACGGTAACTTCTACGGTTATCCGATAGCCGTGATTGAAAATGGCAAGCGTCTTGATTTAGTGAATGATGCGATTGAATCCTCCTTAATGGAGCATATCGAACGCGCTGTTGCCTTATCGGACAAAGCGGTTGATTTGCAGAAGCAAGATATTGGTTCGATTAACTACGCCATTGAAAAATTGCGTTTGCAGGAGCGTCGTTTCGAGCTGGATGGGGAACTGACTGACAGTATTAAAGCTGAGTTGGTCGCCAAGAGAGCTCAACTGCAAGAAGATTACTTAGTGCTTGAAAAAGCGTTATTTGCCCTGCGTGATGATGCGGCGCGTGACTCGGTTATCGTCCGAGATATGCGCGGCGAAGAAGTTGAACTGAAGCTTGATACCGTTCTGGATGTGACCTATGTGAATCACTTAGGACTCATAGGCAAAATTGGTAAGTGGTTTGTCGGTATTGGACGCTTTATGAGTGACGATCCGCGTGAAGCCAACACTGAGGGTGGCGTGTTCCCCGCGATTTTCGGCACTGTATTTATGGTGATGTTGATGGCGGTGATCGTGACGCCATTTGGCGTGGTCGCGGCGGTTTATCTACATGAATATGCTAAGAAAGGCCCTATTACTAAGATGATCCGTATTGCGGTAATCAACTTAGCGGGTGTGCCCTCGATTGTGTATGGTGTATTCGGTTTAGGTTTCTTCGTGTACATGATGGGCGGTTCCATCGACCAATTGTTTTACGCTGAAGCTTTGCCTGCTCCTACCTTTGGTTCGCCAGGGGTGATTTGGTCGGCATTAACCCTCGCGATTTTGACGCTGCCAGTGGTTATTGTGTCGACTGAAGAAGGGTTAAGTCGTATTCCAAGCGCGGTGCGTCAAGGTAGTTTGGCACTGGGCGCGACTAAGGCTGAAACCCTGTGGCGGATTGTGATCCCGATGGCGAGTCCAGCGATCATGACGGGTTTGATTTTAGCGGTCGCTCGTGCTGCCGGTGAAGTGGCACCGCTGATGTTGGTGGGTGTCGTGAAATTAGCGCCAACATTACCACTGGACTTTAACTTCCCGTTTGTGCATTTAGAACGTAAGTTCATGCACTTAGGGTTCCATATATATGATGTGGGCTTCCAGAGTCCTAACGTTGAAGCGGCACGTCCTCTGGTGTATGCGACCTCTTTCTTGCTGGTGTCTGTGATTGTGGCACTCAACTTGACGGCCATTAGCGTGCGTAACCACTTACGTGAAAAATATCGTTCGCTTGAGCACTAATCAGCGATTATCCTGAAAGTATTAGGACTAAATATGATTTCTATAGATTCGACAGCAATGAAAACCAATAACTTTGATTTAGCTAACTTAAGCCAGAACGACACCGCGCTGGAGATCCGTAACTTAGATTTGCGCTATGGTGATAAGCAAGCGCTGTTTAATGTATCGATGAAGATCCCCAAGAAGCAAGTCACTGCCTTTATCGGCCCCAGTGGTTGTGGTAAATCGACACTATTGCGCTGTATTAACCGCATGAATGACTTAGTTGATAATTGTCATATTGGCGGCGAGATCTTGCTGCACGGCCAGAATATTTACGACAAGAAAATCGACGTCGCGGCCCTGCGCCGTAATGTCGGTATGGTGTTCCAACGCCCAAATCCTTTCCCTAAGTCGATTTACGAAAACGTTGTTTATGGCTTGAGATTGCAAGGGCTGAATAACCGTCGTGAACTCGACGAAGCGGCTGAGCGTTCATTGCGCGGCGCGGCGATTTGGGACGAAGTTAAAGACAGATTGCACGATAACGCCTTTGGTTTATCTGGCGGTCAACAGCAACGTCTGGTGATTGCCCGTGCGATAGCCATTGAACCAGAAGTGTTATTACTCGACGAACCAACATCGGCACTCGATCCGATTTCGACGCTGACGATTGAAGAGTTAATCACTGAGCTTAAGACGAAATACACTGTGGTTATCGTGACTCACAACATGCAACAGGCGGCGCGGGTATCGGATCAAACGGCCTTTATGTATATGGGTGAATTAGTTGAATATGCTGATACTAATACGATTTTCACCACGCCGAAAAAACGTAAGACTGAAGATTACATCACAGGACGTTACGGTTAATCGCTTGAGTATCGGATAAGGCCACCACGGCTTGGTATGGGTCAACAGTTAAGTAACAGGTTGGAACGCAATGGAAAACATGAATTTAAGTAAGCACATTTCGGGTCAGTTCACCGCTGAGCTGGATGATATCCGTAATCGAGTGCTCGCCATGGGTGGCTTGGTTGAACGTCAGCTAGAGCAAGCGATTGATGCCTTAAGTGCCCTCGATGCCGAGTTAGCCCAGCGGGTGATTGCAGGCGATCATAAGGTCAATGCGATGGAAGTCTCCATTGACGAAGAATGCACGCGTATTATTGCCAAGCGTCAACCTGCGGCCAGTGATTTACGCTTGATTATCGCTATTTCAAAAACCATCGCCGATCTTGAGCGTATTGGTGATGCCTGTGTGCGGATTGCAAAAGCGGCATTAGATAAACGTTTGAATAAACAGCAGCCTTTGTTAGTTAGCATTGAAAATATGGGGCGTCATGCGACTCGGATGTTGCATGCGACTTTAGATGCCTTGGCCCGTATGGATGCCGATACCGCGTTAGAGCTGCATAAAGAAGATGCTAAGCTTGACCGTGAATATGAAGGCATTATTCGCCAGTTAATGACCTATATGATGGAAGATCCGCGTTCAATCCCAGACATACTCGACGTATTATGGGCTGCACGCGCAGTAGAGCGTGTCGGTGACCGCTGCAAAAATATCTGTGAATACATCATCTACTACGTAAAAGGTAAAGACGTTCGCCATACTTCCTACGAAGATATGGAAAAGGACATGAAAGGCTAACACACGCATTAATCTGCTGTCTTAATGCCATTCGCTGAATACAACGCTCCGCAGTCTCTGTGGAGCGTTTTGCTTTTAGGGCTTTAAATGCGGTTTAATAAATGCCGACTGCTTTTATAGACTGATTTGACAGTACTAATAGCAATGATGAGTCAATTCGATTTGGTAAAAACGCATTGGAAAATACTGCATGGCTATTATGCTGAGTGAACTGTCATTTTAGTTGCTAGGCGTTGGCTGGTATCCACACATACAGGCTTGCCATAGTACTTACTCACCGACACGGTGAATAGAAACCTAGGGTTTCTGAGCTTATGAACGAGAGCCATGGACGGCGAACTGGCTGTTAAATAGGGATGTTGTTCAAGTCCGTCCTTGGATGCTCGACCGCCCCGTCCATGGGGCGGACGGTCGTCTCGCTAATCACCATGGCTCACCTTTCGTGCATTCACGTAACATGTAGATTTAAAAATTATCCGCTTGATTACCTTGTTAGGCCAGAAAATTAAAAATTACATAACTCATTGTAAATAAAAAAATTGGTGCAGTGAGAATATTGAATAATGAATTAACGATTATTTTTCCATTTCTCTCTGATAGACTCACTGAATCTCCTATTTTATAGATATAAACTAATAATCCATTGTCAGCTTCAAATTTGCAGTCAACTCCACTTGAATTCTTGTAAGAAATTTCTATAAGTGTTGTTTTGGCCGTGCCAGTAAGGCTTCTGTTTCTAGTGATGAAATTAGTGACTACACCAGAAACCCTGCTGCCTGTAAATAACAGGTGTAATCTATAAAATAATAAAGCTATGGCGAGTACAAATAAGGAGTAGCTTAAGATTGTGAGGTACCAATACATACCTTTCCCTTTTGAAAGTATGAAGTAGTTATGTGTGTGCCTAACTATTAACGCACTGGCGACAAACCGCGAGTTGCTGTCTTGTTAGCAATCAGTGCAAAAAATCTGGCCATCCATTTTAGATCAACAACATAATGCACTTTTGGTTTGTCTACAACTTGTACGAGCTAAAATTGCTTAAATGAGAGTCATCAAAAGTTGAAGGGCTAAAGCTAAGGCATGAAAATGAGCTAACTCATTAAAAATTAGTGTATTTAAGACATGCTAACCCACCCAATAAAACACATGGGCAGAGATTGGTTTGGTTAAGCAGTATTACAGTTAGTTGCTGTGAAAGTGCTGACAGCTTGCCGCAAAGTGCCGTCGTCGCTTTTCTAGACGTTCATAGTAATCAGTGAGTTCTTGCAGCGTACCCACCGGACCATGAAATAGCTTGCCAAATTCAGTGGACAGCTTGAGCCAATTGTCATGTGGGATATTTAATTTTGTCAGTAACTTAGCGCTATTTTCACTTATTGCCCCACGTTTATCATTGCGGATGATTTGGCCTGTATCATCCACTAATTCGAGATAATCCGTTAAGGAAAACGCAATGCCATTGGGCTGGTTCTCGCGCTCATTACCGATAAAAGGCAGTAGATTTTTAGGTTGTTCACCTTTTAATGCGGCCCGAATGTGCAGCTGAATACTGGTATGGTCGGATTGTTCTGGCGTATCCGCTATTTGGGCTCTAATCGGATTCAAATCAACGTAGGCCATACAGGTTAACACAGCGGCTTCATCGAGTAAGGCTTGATTCTCTATAAAAGAAATAGGTAAACCGTCCTTCCCAAAAACGACCAGTACAGTTATCTTCTTGATTTGCTTGTCTTGCTATCGGTTCATTCAAACATCGTGCTCTTTTGAAAACTTAGGCATGAAATATCGCATAAACGGCTGCGGTAAATGGCGATTGAATGCTTTAATCGGTTGACCTCATGCGCTTCAACTAACTCTCCTTGAACGAATTTTTGCGTTAATTCATCGCCTTTAAACAATTTATGCCACAGCTCAAGTACTTCGCGGTCAGTCCAACGATTGGCACTGTCGATATCGACCCGCAGCACTACATGTAAATGGTTCGACATCACAGCAAAGGCCGCCACATCAATGGCAAAAATGGCTTCAAGTTCAAACAGTAGTGACTCAGCCCAACCACGGCGATGGTCATAGGTATCATCGCCACACAAAAACGCACGCCGAACAACGCGGCTACAGCAATGGTAATAGGGAGTGTCTTCAACACTTATCTGAGTTCTGCGAGGGCGCGGCATACAAACCTCCTTGTTTAATGCTTAACCCAAGCATAGTCGGAGGTTAATTGCTGCGCCATTAAGACTGGGTGTCCAGTTAACTCCTTGCTAAACCCGAGGTGACCATATATGTCCCAGCTTTTCTTTCTATACTTTGATTGAGAGTGCGCGGCATATAAACCTTATTTATATGCTTACAAAAAGCATTGCTAGAAGTATTATGCCACGCTTTTAAGATTATGTGTCTTTGTTTAATCTTTTATTTGTTTTATCCTAATCATCTTAATGAGCAAGATTAGATGCGAAATATTTACCATTAACAATGGTGTCATTTCGATAAATAATCTTAATTCTCTTAACTTAAATAATATCTCATTATTACCACGGAATTCCAGGTAAAGTGTCGGTGCAATCCATTGCTGCAATAACATTCCAACTTGTATAAGTTGATTTATCTCTATAAGGTGGGAGCGGGAATGATTCAAATGATTGTGAAATATGATGGTAGTTCTGATTATAACCTTTGCCCGTAGTTACGTTTACAACTAGAGCCTTGCACCCCCCAGTGACATTCATGTAGGTCATGGTCAATCCTTGCCATATAAAATATTTATTATAATCTCTGTCAATTGCTCTAGTTTCAGGGAATGCTGAATCAACTCCAATATCATTTAAATATTCTGCAATGTAGCCTTTTACGACTTCTTCGCCATTTTTCTTAATGATCATATCAGGGCTTTCTGTAACTGCTGATGCATTAAAAGATAAAGAAATCAATAATGCTAAAGTTCCATTTTTCATGCGATATATCTCCATTTAGTTAATGTGAAAATTAATAAATCACATGTATAATATACGTGTCAATAAAATAATTTTTTTAAAATAGATTTAATATTTACTGGTTTTATTTTTTTAAATAATTTTTATACGCATTGATATGTGATATTAGTAGTTGATGGAGCAATAAATCGAGCCATCCATAAAAAGATATGGATGTCCCCGCTTTTTTAATTGCGATCTAACGACTCAAAATCCCAAGGAATACGCCATCCCCTCGGAGTGCCGCAGGGCGAATAGAGCTCTTGATTTAATAAAGAGTGCGTGAGTTCGGTCATGGATGACCGACTAGCTTTCGCAGGTGCAGGGACGCATCCTTCGGAAGCGATAGCAAATTTGGCAATGAGCACAAGGGGCTTTCAACTCCGTTGGGGCGTCTTGGAGCATCCAAGGAGGATAGGACGAGCAGTCCTCCTTGGTCGGGTGTGGGGTGAAGCCCCACGACTTTGACTTTGATTAAAAAATTCAAATGAAGTTTTTAACTTCGCTTATCCCGTGCAGGCGGGTAGATATTCTGATAACTCAAGCAGGTTACAATCTGGGTCGCGGATATAGACAGAGTTTATCCGGCCTGTGGCACCGGTTCGTAGCGCTGGTCCTTCAATGATTTCAATCTGAAGTGCGTTTAAGTGGGCGATCACTTCTTCTATGTTGTGGCTGACCACAAAACACAGATCGGCACTGCCGGGCGTGGCTGCTGCGGCTTTAGGTTCAAATTCTGCGCCCGCTTGGTGCAGGTTAATCTTTTGGTCGCCAAAACTTAACGCAATACGCTGATTGCCAAATACCACTTTTTTCATCCCGAGCACGGTTTGATAAAATTCGACGCTGACGGCGATGTCTTTTACGGTTAAGACCAAATGATCTAAGCGGGTTACGCGCATTTTACTTTCCTTAGAATAGCTCAGAGCGTGCTCTGAATTTGAACGTTGTCTCTATGCTTGAAACTATTACTGCCAGATACCTTACATCATGTGCTGGTGCAAAAGTGACTCTGTGGTAGCATTTGTGGCGTTTTTTGCGTAAATATTTTATGCCTTCTGTATCCCTATGACTGAATGAGAGTGTGATGAAAAAAACCTTAGCCCGCGGCTTAATGAATCTATTACCTATGGCCTTGAGTTTGTGGCTATTTTGGTCGTTGTTTGTATCGTTAGATGGTTTGGGAATTGTGATTTTAGAGTTGGTAGGGATTAACCAACACTTTGTCGGCGTGGGATTTATGCTGGTGGTGGCATTAGTTTTTGCCGTGGGCCTGCTGTTTTCGGTCAGCCCGATTGTGTGGCTTTATGGTTGGCTTGAGCGCCAGTTGATGCGTTTCCCATTGTTTAAATCGGTTTATGGCAGTATCCGTGATATCGCCTCTTTGATGAATCGTGATGGTAAGCCAACAAGCCAAAAGACAGTGTTAGTGAAACAGGCGAATGGCAGTTTTGTGGTGGGTTTTATTATGACGGATACGCCGCCACAGCCCTTGTTAGATGCGCTACCAGAGGGCGATTGGGTGCCTGTGTTGTTCCAATTGAGCTATCAAATGGCGGGCGTGACGAGCTTAGTTAAGCGGGATGATTTAATTATGGTTGATTGGTCGTTTGAGGAGGCGATGCGCTTCAATTTAACTGCTGGTATCTCGCAGTCACCGACCAAGTAATCCGATGAAGGTTTATGCGTTTTAGCGTTTAAAATTAAATTTGATGATTTTTGTGGTATAATTTTTTGGCGACCAATATGGTCGCCATTTTTTATGCTGAATATTCTAGTAATATATTTGTTTTATGCTAAAGGTGGGTATTAGCTGCCTTAGTGGTGTTAATTCTGTTTATCCATCAATCATTGGCTTAAAAAAGTCGAGTGTTGTTAATCCCGTTGTTCAGATCCTGTCGCGTTTAGCCATAGCGAGTCGTTGCCATGATCTTTGGGATTTCCCCCATACTGGTCATAGATGAGCCACGCAGTATTAACCAAATTTTAAGTATAAGTTTTGTCCTATCTCGCCGTTGGTATGTTGAGATATTTGGAGTGTGAACCCGCTAGAAATAGGGAGAGTCAATGTCAATCAAGTCTAGTATTAATCCGCCGGTATTTTATTCGTCGGTCTTTTTCATCATCTTGATGGTGATGATTTGCGCAGTATGGCCCACAGAGGCAAACACCTTTTTTAGATCAATGCAGTCATGGATAGAAATGAAAGCCGGTTGGCTTTACATTCTAAGTGTGGCGTTTTTCCTGATTTTTATCATATTTGTCATGGTCAGTCGCTTCGGCGATATCAAACTAGGACCAGATCATTCAGTGCCTGACTACAGCTATAAAAGCTGGATCGCCATGTTGTTTTCGGCGGGTATGGGCATAGGTTTGATGTTTTTTGGGGTCGCTGAACCTGTGATGCACTATCTGGCGCCGCCGGATGCAACTCCAGAGAGTCTTATTGCCGCAAAAGAGGCAATGAAGATCACTTTCTTCCATTGGGGACTGCATGCTTGGGCGATTTACGCTGTGGTGGCATTGAGTCTGGCCTATTTCTCTTATCGACATAAGTTACCGTTATTGCCGCGAAGTGCGCTTTATCCCTTAATTGGTGAACGCATCTATGGTCCTATTGGCCATACAGTGGATACCTTTGCTGTGCTTGGCACTATGTTTGGGGTGGCGACATCACTGGGCTTTGGGGTGTTGCAGGTTAACTCGGGTCTGAGTTATCTATTTGAAGGCTTACCCAATAATGCTGTGGTGCAGGTGTGTTTGATTATCGGCATTACTTTATTGGCGACATTATCGGTATTTTCTGGTCTCGATAAAGGCGTGAAACGCTTAAGCGAACTCAATCTGGGTCTCGCGATTATTTTATTGCTTATCGTCTTGATCCTTGGCCCTACGGTTATGCTGTTGCAGGCTTTTGTGCAGAATACCGGTAGTTACTTAAGTGATTTAGTGGGTAAAACCTTTAACTTGTACGCTTATGAACATAAGGAAGATTGGCTCGGAGGCTGGACCTTGCTCTATTGGGGTTGGTGGATTTCCTGGTCTCCTTTTGTCGGTACCTTTATTGCACGTGTAAGCCGCGGCCGTACCATCCGTGAGTTTTTGATTGGTGTGTTATTTGTGCCATCGGCGCTGACCTTTCTGTGGATGACGGTATTTGGTAATACGGCGATTGATTCGATTATGAATCACGGCGCGACCTATCTTGCCGAGGCGGTGAATACCGATGTATCAGTGGCCTTGTTTGTGTTTTTCGAGCACATGCCGTTTCCGACTTTACTTTCTGGGATTGCGATTTGTTTAGTCGTCACTTTCTTTGTGACCTCGTCGGATTCGGGATCCTTAGTGATTGATAATCTTACCTCGGGAGGTGATAACAATGCCCCCGTATGGCAGAGGATCTTTTGGGCACTGTTGCAAGGGGTCGTTGCTTCGGTATTGTTGTTAGCGGGTGGATTACAGGCGCTGCAAACGGCGGCTATCGCCAGTGCTATGCCGTTCTTAGTGGTGATGCTATTCATGTGTCTGGGCTTATTTAAAGCCCTGAAAAATGATTGGCTGAAGATTAATAGCGTGCAGTTACACAATACTAGTGTGCAATACGCCAAAACTAATATGAGCTGGGAAGAGCGTATTGGGGTTTTAGTCTCGCATCCTACCCATGAAGAAGCGCAAGTGTTCTTGAATAATGTGGCTACGCCCGCTTTATCTAAGGTGTGTCAACACTTTATGGCTAAAGGCATAGTGGCCGATCTTGAATACTTAGATGGCCGCGTGCGATTAGTGATCAGCAATGAGGTGAATTTACCCTTTGTTTACGGTGTACGAACGCGTTGTTTTGACATCACTAACCCAATAGGGACTGAAATCGAGCAGGGCAATACCTTGTATTACCGCGCCGAAGTGTACCTTGAACAAGGTGGTCAGCATTACGATGTGATGGGTTATACCGAAGAGCAAATCCTCGCGGATGTGGTGACTCAGTATGAAAAATACTTACACTATTTGCATCTGTCGAATGCCGATCATGCCCACGTAAGTTAAGTAACGTAAGCCTGTAACGTAAGTCGGCTTAGCCATTTACGTCTACAAATCGTGCACCATTAACCCGCAAAGTGCGGGATATATTGCCCCAAGTGATAACTCGGATTATCCTTGGGGCAATTTTTTTAGGGTTTGTTTTAGGGATTACACTATGTCATCAGTGCCAGGCCAGAGTAAGTTAGATAAAGTATTAGCCGATGCGCGGGAGTACAAAGCTAAGCGTGAGAGCGGTTACCGTGAGCAAGCGTTAAAACTCTATCCTTGGGTGTGTGGCCGCTGTACCCGCGAATTTACCCCAAAAAACTTAAGTGAACTGACTGTGCATCATAGGGATCATAACCACGATAACAACCCGTCAGACGGTTCAAACTGGGAATTATTATGTCTTTATTGCCATGACAACGAACATTCTCGCTTTGAAGAATTGATCCGCTACGGTAGCACCACAGAAACCAAGCAAGCGGCGGCGACCTACAATCCCTTTGCTGACTTAAAATCAATGCTGAAAAAATAGTCTTGTAGGCTGTTAGCAGGATGAGCTTGCGCAGAGGGTGGCGTTAGCAGGCGGCGTTTAGTCTTTGTCGGTTAAACGCGCTTCGGCAGCTAACCATTTATCACGACTTAAAATATGCTGGTTTTCACTGCCTTCAAATAAAGCTTTACGGGCGGGAAGTTGCTGACAAATGGCTGCCTGTTGTGCTTCGCTGCTCGTACGCCAACTGACAATTTCATCGATATGTCGAAAGCAGCCCATGCAGTAGTCTTCGTCATTTAAACCGCAGCGTGCGACGCAAGGTGAAAGCATGTGTGTCCTCTGGAGCCTTAAGGTTAGTTAACCGATGCTAGTTAATAGAAGCTAGTTAACCGAAGCCAGTTAATCAAAGTTCGTTAACCTATGCTCGCTAACGCGTGTATTCAGTTAACGATATGGTTGAGTGTTTAAAGGCCGCGATACTAACATTTTTTCGCATAAAGTCATCTTTAGGGCGCATTCCCTTGGCCTAAGGTGAGACAAGTATTTTTTACACTGGGCATGACGTGAACCAAGATAATCTGCAGCAACAATTCACTTACTCACAGCAATTTAGCAAGCTTAATCAGTTGCTTGAAAAGAGTGCTGCCCTGTGGCAAGTGCGTGCATTTGAAGTGAACTCTTTACCTTGGGCACAGGATTTTCCGCAGTTGGCCGAAGCTGTGTGGGCGCTGGCTGATGATGAGCTTGATGGACTCGATGCCGAGCAATCTTTACTGGTTAAGACGCTGTCACCGGCATTAAACCGCGATCTTAGGGCATTAGGCCAAGATTGGGACTTGTCATTACTTACCGCAGCCATTGCTGATATTACTATTACCGATACCACAAAGGTAGATAAAGCGCAGGACAGCGGTTTGTCCTTTGATGATGAGGCGCACTTTAGTGCTCACATTAAAGGCCGAAAATGGCAGCAAATTACCGCCTTTGTGCAGCATTTACCCCAGCTTAATTTACCCGTATTGGAATGGTGTGCAGGAAAAGGGCATTTGGGCCGCTTGATTGCTAAAGCTCGCGGCGCCGATGTGGTGAGCTTAGAGTGGCAGGCGCCGCTGTGTGAAGCAGGGCAGTCCTTTGCTGATAAGTGGCAGTTATCGCAGACTTTTATTTGCGCCGATGCCTTTGCTATTGGCGCTGAGCACAGGGCTATAGCCACTGTCGAAACACCAGTTGAACATCCCTCAGCAGCGAATCCGTTAACAACTCATCCCTTAACTGCTCAGCAGCAAGCAGTTGCTTTGCATGCCTGCGGAGATTTGCATGTTCGGCTGTTAACGCTGGCGGCCGAGGCGGGCACGCAGGCATTGGCGATTTCTCCCTGTTGCTATCATTTAATTCAAGCGAGCCATTATCAGCCGTTATCCATTCTTGCTCAGCAGAGCAGCCTAAAGCTCAGTCGCCATGATTTACAGTTACCGCTGCAGCAGAGTGTGATCGCTAATCCCAAGCAGCAAGCGCTACGCCATCAAGAAATTGCGTGGCGCTTAGGCTTTGATGCACTGCAACGTGAATGTCGACAAATCGACGAATATTTGCCTTTACCCTCGTTAAAACAGAGCCAGTTGAGCGGCAGTTTTACGGATTTTTGCCTGTGGGCAGCCGAGACTAAGGCCGTTAATCTTGCAAAAAACAGGGATTTTGAAGCTTGGCTTGACGTTGGGCGACAAAGACAACAATTAACTCGCCGTATTGATTTAGTCGCGCATTTATTCCGCAGCGCACTGGAGCAGTGGTTAATCTTAGATCGCGCTTGTTTTTTGCAGGAACAAGGATATGGTGTTTGCGTGGGTGAATTTTGTGCAAACAGCGTCACACCAAGAAATACGCTGATTTTAGCGCAAAAAATGGCGGTATAATTTTGCGCGTCTAAAAATATGCTGTACTGTGATGTTTTTTATGAATTATTTCTATATTAGCGCATTTAAGTTTAGTGATAGTTAATTCAGGGCCGTCGTGTTTGGAACCTGCGCTGTGAGACAAGTCTTACACTCAAGATGGTTTTTTATTGAATCATCGGGCTTTTCTTGTTCAAATGTCGCATTAATGACGAATAACAACTGAAAGCTGACCTGCTGGTCAGTCATTCTAGTGAGCGAATAAAACAGTTTCATGAAATATTCCCGCGTATTTATTAATAGCCTGGCCTATGAACTGGCGCCTGTTGTGGTTTCCAGTAGTGAGCTAGAGTCTCGTCTTGCTCCTTTGTATCAAAAGTTCCGTATTCCTATGGGACAGCTTGCCGCATTGACTGGGATTACCGAACGCCGCTGGTGGCCAAAAGGACATCAATTGTCCGACGGTGCGATTAAAGCTGCCCGTAAAGCCATGGTTGAAACTGGGATTGATGTCGCCGATTTAGGTGCGGTTGTCTATACCGGCGTGTGCCGCGATCAACATGAGCCCGCGACCGCGTGTCGTATTGCTGCCGAATTGGGTGTGTCAAAAGACACTGCGATTTACGATATCAGCAATGCTTGTCTTGGGGTGTTATCGGGTATTTTAGATATCGCGAACCGTATTGAGTTGGGTCAAATCAAGGCGGGTATGGTGGTGTCCTGTGAGTCGGCGCGGGATATTGTCGATGTCACTATCGATAACATGTTGGCCGATCCGACCATGCAGAATTTTGCCCAGTCACTGGCGACCTTAACCGGTGGTTCTGGTGCCGTGGCGGTGATTCTTACCGATGGCAGCTTGCCGCTGACAAATGTGCGTCAGCATCAATTGCTGGGTGCATCGCACTTATCGGCGCCTGAGCATCATCAGTTGTGTCAATGGGGTCTGCAGGAAGTGGGGCACAATCTGTACCGCGAGTTTATGCGTACCGATGCCGTTACCTTGCTTAAAGAAGGCGTTGAATTGGCGAAGCACACTTGGGAGCATTTCCTTGAGCAGCGTAATTGGCTGGTTGAGCAAGTGGACAAAGTGATTTGCCATCAAGTGGGTGCCTCAAACCGTAAGCAAGTGCTTAGCGCGTTAAATATTCCCCCCGAAAAAGAATTTCCTACGTATCAGCTGCTGGGCAATATGGGCACAGTGTCGTTACCTGTGACCGCTGCGATGGCGCACGATCAAGGCTTTTTACAAGCGGGCGATCAAGTGAGCTTTTTAGGCATAGGCAGTGGATTGAATTGCATGATGTTAGGTATTAAGTGGTAGGGTGCAGTGCACCTTTTCACGCCTTTGCTTGATGGCTGGCATACATTCGAGTCAACCCAGTAAGTCCATGATTCAGTTGATAGCTTAGTCTTTAGTTCTGTCGATAAGCTAAGCCAGCTGTACATAACCCGTTATTCGCTCTCATAAAGAATCAAGATAGGAAGCGTCATGTTAGACACTCTGTTGCCTTTTAAACGTCATTTTCTTAGCCGTAATGGCAACAAGCTACATTATATCAACGAGGGTCAAGGCGAGCCTGTGGTGATGGTTCACGGTAATCCTAGCTGGTCGTTTTACTACCGCAATCTTGTTAGCGCCTTAAAAGACACTCACCAATGCATAGTGCCGGATCATATCGGCTGTGGCCTGTCGGATAAGCCAGACGATAGTGGTTATGACTATACCCTTAAGAATCGTATCGACGATCTCGAAGCCCTGCTCGATAGCCTGAATGTGAAAGAAAATATTACCTTAGTCGTACACGACTGGGGCGGCATGATAGGTATGGGTTATGCGGCGCATTATCCTGAGCGCATTAAACGCCTAGTGATATTGAACACGGGCGCTTTCCATTTGCCCGAGACTAAACCATTCCCTTGGCCGCTGTGGATCTGTCGTAATACCCTGTTAGGCACTGTGTTGGTACGCGGTTTCAATGCCTTTTCGTCTATTGCTTCCTATGTGGGTGTTAAGCGTCAGCCGATGTCGAAATACATTCGCGAGGCGTATGTCGCGCCGTTTAACTCTTGGGCTAATCGCATTTCGACGCTGCGTTTTGTGCAGGATATTCCGCTGCGTGAAGGCGATAGAAATTATCAATTAGTCTCTGATATTGCTTCGAGTTTACCGCAGTTTGCCAAAGTGCCGACCCTGATTTGCTGGGGCCTCAAGGACTTTGTATTCGATAAGCACTTTTTAGCGAAATGGCGCCAACACATGCCCCATGCGACAGTGCATGAATTTGCCGATTGTGGTCACTACATTTTGGAAGATGCCAGCGATGAAGTGATTGCCCATATCAAAGGCTTTATGGCTGACGACCACGTAGAAGCGGCGCAGTCCGAACAGGCCGCAGGTTAATGTCGACCTTGCTTGAGACTGAAGTTGCTCCTTTAGTGACGCCGTTGGAAAAGTCACTTTTAAGTGGCACTTCTGCGTCAGCAACAATCAATGATGCCAATATTTGTCGTCATCTCAAGCAAGCCGCCCATGCCATTCCCCATCATCTTGCGGTAGCAGTACAAAGCGCTCAGGGCGCTTCTGTGGCGAATTTGCGTTACAGCGAGTTGGACTTTCTTAATCTAGACAGACAAAGCGATGCGATAGCCTTTGCGCTTAACGCCCATGGCATTGAGCGCGGCATGAAGGCTGTGCTTATGGTCACGCCGAGTTTGGATTTTTTTGCACTTACTTTTGCGCTGTTTAAAGCGGGGGTTATTCCTATCCTAGTTGATCCCGGCATGGGGATCCGCAATCTTAAACAGTGTTTTGCTGAAGCCGCGCCCGATGCCTTTATTGGTATTCCCAAGGCTCATATTGCTAGACGTCTATTTGGTTGGGGTAAGGGCAGTATTAAGTCATTACTCAATGTTGATGACGGCAAAACAGGCTTAGCGGCAAAGTTAATCCGTATCGGTACTGGTGCGATAAGTTTATCGACTCTGCTGCAAAGCACCTCAGTACAATCTTCTGCTCCAAAGTCTGAATATCCCATGGTGATGCTTAAATCTGATGAGATAGCGGCGATTTTATTTACCAGTGGCAGCACTGGCACGCCTAAGGGTGTGGTGTATAGCCATGGTATGTTTGAGGCACAAATTCAAGCGCTAAAAAACGATTATGGCATTTGCCATGGCGAGCGCGATTTAGCCACTTTTCCGCTGTTTTCACTCTTTGGTCCCGCACTTGGCATGGCGTCTATCGTTCCAGAAATGGATGCCAGCAAACCTATTACTGCTAATCCTGAATTTCTATTTGCCGCGATTGAGAAATATCAATGCAGTAATATTTTTGTTAATCCCGCTTTGCTCGAACGTTTAGGCCGCGCGGGGGAACAAAAACAGCATAAACTGCCCAGCGTACAGCGGGTGATTTCCGCGGGTGCGCCAGCCACCATTGCCTCCATCGCCCGTTTTAGTAAGATGCTGAGCCAAGGTGTGCCGATTTTAAATTCCTACGGCGCAACCGAATCTTTGCCTATTAGTATGATTGCCAGCGATGCGTTATTTGCCACGACTGACATCACAGATAACGGCGGTGGTATCTGTGTCGGTCGCGCTATCGATGGTGTGACGATTCGCATTATTGCTATCAGCGAAGAGGTTATTCCCGAGTGGGATGATGCCTTAGTGCTGAATAACGGTGAAATCGGCGAGATAGTCGTGCAGGGGCCTATGGTGAGTCAGTCCTATTATCTAAACAATAGTCAGCACGCTAGCCAAAACGAAAGCCAAGGCAAACGCGCGACTGCGGCGGCCAAGATTTGGGACTCGGCAACCGATACCGTTAGACACCGCATGGGCGATTTGGGGTATCTTGATGATCAAGGTCTTCTGTGGATGTGTGGTCGTAAGGCCCACAGAGTCGACGCTACCCTTAACGGATTGTTTGCTAAACGTTATTATTCCATTCCCTGCGAGCGCATTTTTAATACGCATCCCAATGTGAAGCGCTCCGCTTTAGTGGGAGTGAAAGTGGCGAACGAGATAGAGCCGTTAATTTGTATCGAACTCGACCAGTCATTGGTGTGCAATAAGAGTCAGCAGTTGTACCAAGATTTGATCGTCATCGCCGAGCAATTTACGCAGACTCAGGGCATAAGGCGGTTTCTTATCCATCCTGATTTCCCTGTGGATGTGCGGCATAATGCCAAGATTTTTAGAGAAAAATTAGCCGTTTGGGCACAATCACAAACGAAAGGTTGATTTAAAACTCCACGGCTTTTTCCTGCATTTTTACGTTATATTCTGTGTTCATTTGAACAAACTCGCTTATTTTTAAGCCCTTGTGCTTATTTTAAACTTATTACACCGACTTTAAGTTCATGTAAATGTGCTGAAATGGATACCCTTAATGACGAAAGACCCAATCAAGAGCACGACGCTTGCCCAATTTGATGCGGCTGAACAAACGGCACTGGCGCAGCTCGCGCTTAAGGTGCAACACGCCTTTGTCACGGGGGCGGGGGGATTTTTAGGTAAAGCGATTTGTCTGAGATTGTTAGCCGCGGGCATTAAGGTCACAGGTTTTGCGCGTGGGCATTATCCCGAACTTGAAGCGCTGGGCGTAGTCATGCTGCAAGGGGATCTAGTCAATAAAGATCTGCTGCAACAGGCGATGCAAGGCTGCGATATCGTATTCCATGTGGCGTCTAAAGCGGGTGTTTGGGGGGACAGAGACAGCTATTTTTGTCCGAATGTGAAGGGCGCTGCCAATGTGATTGCCGCTTGTAAGGCATTAAAAATAGATAAGTTAGTCTACACCAGTACCCCGAGTGTGACCTTTGCAGGGCAGGATGAATCGGGTATTGATGAGTCTACTCCCTATGCTACAAGATTCCTGAATCATTATGCCCACTCTAAAGCCATCGCTGAAAAGATGATGCTCGATGCCAATCAAGTGGGTGACATGCCACTTGAAAATCCTAGTGTGACTCAAGTATCTAGCCAAGTGACGACTCAAGCCACTGCACCCTATGCGTTAAAAACCGTCGCACTCAGGCCGCATTTGATATGGGGTCCTGGCGATCCCCATCTAGTACCTCGGGTCTTGTCGCGCGGGCGTTTAGGTAAGCTTAAACTGGTTGGCCGCGAAGATAAGCTAGTCGATACCATCTACATAGATAACGCTGCCTATGCCCATGTGCTGGCGGCACTGGAACTTTGCCAAGCAAAGCCTAAGTGTCAAGGGAAAGCTTATTTTCTGAGTAATGATGAACCCATCACTATGGCCGAGATGATCAATCTGATTTTGGCCTGCGATGCTTTACCGCCAGTGACTAAGCGTGTGCCTCAATCTGTCGCCTATGTAGCAGGCGCAGTATTGGAAAGTGTACATTACCTCCTAAAGAAGCAAGAAGAGCCCATGATGACGCGTTTTGTCGCACGGCAGTTATCCTGCAGCCATTATTTTGATATCAGCGCAGCTAAACGAGATTTAGGTTATCGTGCGCTGGTGACAATAGACGAGGGTATGTGTCGATTAAAGGCTTCGCTATAGATGTTTGATTAGTAAATAGAAATGGAAGAATAAATGCGTTTAAATTTGATTAATTAAACGCATTCTATTTACTGACTAAGAGTATTTTCTTATCGCGATGTCACACAGTTTGTTATATATTTTTTCAATTTGTAATTGGCTATTCATGTTTGCATGGAAATGAGTGGAGAATAAATTAGTTTCAGATTGTAAGAAATTATCATTCTGTAGTTCAATTGCATAATGCATATACTCTTCCCAATTACTAAACCTACGTTCCTCGGGGACTATGTTACTTATATGCCCATAGTTTAATGTCACTACGGGTAAGCCATTTATTATTGCTGTTTGAGAGCTTGTGCCGCCGCCAATTCTTTTAGGGTTCAAATAAACATCAGCCATCAAACAAACAGATGCTAAGTCATCTTGAAATCCAATGTTTATCACTTTTTTTCTATCAATTAATTCAGCGTCAAAATGACTTGAAAGACTAAAGCTATCTGTACCTGAGAAAATAATATGTGCATTTTTGTTGCTTTTAATGAGATAGTTGCAAATATCGACAAACTCAGCGTTTACTTCTCTATCCATCCTAGTGCTGACTACTAAATAAATGAAAGAATTATTATCCAGACCTAATTTTTCTTTTGAGGCGGGAATGTCAGCCTTTCCCTCTGGAGTGACCAACATGTTCTCGAGCATAAAGTCATTATGTTCATATTTAGATGCTAGCTCTTTATGGTTATCATCGAAAAGGCTCCCAGGAACAAAATAGCTATCGCAGTGTGCAAATGGGACTACACCACCAGTAGTTGCAAATATTGATGGATAAATTCCAAAAATAGCCTCCTGAACTAAAAGATTTTCACCATGTGAAATAACTGCATCTGTATCTAATGATTTAAGAATGTCTAAAATGTCTAATACCTTTCTTGATGACATCATCTGTTTTTCAATAGATATGATTTTAATTTTTTTATCTTTAAATTGCATGTAGTTAATATTTAAATTTGATGTTCCTTTTAAATTTTCATTAACATTGAATCCTATGGAGTTTATTAAACCAAGAGTGTTGTGGTAGTTAAATCCATTTGAATTAATAATTGTTACATTACAATTGTGATAAGCTTCTAAGTGGCATGCAATATTGAAAGATTCTCTGGTTGGGGAATGTCTCATTCCAAGAACTTGCGGGCTTAATATGGCAATGTTCTTAACTTTTTTAACATTTTTTTTGTTTTTATAGTTATATAGTCCTAACCAATTATTCAAGTCGTTAGATAGATTTTTAAAAATATTTCTTAATGATATTGTATTAACTGGGGTTGAGTTTGTAAATAAACGATTCCCAATATTCCAATATATTTCGTAAAAGCTTTGAGGTGACATGCTTGGTGGGCATGAATTGATGATTTTTTCTAGGAAGCTAGAGTTTTTTGTTAAGTCAAATAAAAAAAAGTACAAGGCATGTAAGTTGTCTATCGGTGGTTGATTTGTAAGATAGTGTTGTATCACTTGCTCTTTATTGTACTCATCAATCTGTTCATAAGCCGATCTTAACGTGCTCACGTATGAAAAAGATTCGCTATCTAATTTAGCTTCGATAAATATTAAATCTATAGTAAGAATTATGTCATTTGAAGAATTCATTAAGTGTTCCTATTTAATGATTGTTTGATAGGCTGGCTATGCTTGATAAAACAGTATGTTTACTATTTTTACATGGTTTTATTTAAATGATCAAGTATATGGTCTCTTGTTCGGGGCTATAAAACAGTACGGTTAATACTAAAGAATTTTAATGACTCTAGGTCAGTTGCATTTTGAGAATAGTATAACAGTTTTCTTCAGCTATTTATTACAAACTAAAAGTGTATCTTTAGATATTTAGCCATTTCCAAAGCTTGCTCGGAGTTTTCTATCTCATAATGACTTGACTTAGTAAATAAATTATATCGTGAGTTCTTTGTTGTATTTTCATTTGACTGTGTCGTAAGGTGTCGTTTGATATTAGATGAAGATTTTTAGTTAGAAGGCGATTATGAGTTGCGGTGATTGTAAAACGTCAATTTTCAGGCAAAAGATTGGTCGCTGCAAACGCTGTATGTGGCAGCTTACGGCTTTATCGGCCATCAGCTGGCCGCTGTGGTGGTGGCTTTATCGTGATGCGCCTAGGGATGTAAACTCGATTGCATTACTGTTTTTCTGCGCGGCTTTTACGGGGTTACTTGCTTTGCACCTTATCGTCTTGGCTTACCGTCGCCTCAGAGGGCGAAAGTAAGCCAACTGACTTTCTGTTTGTATGCTTAAACTGAGTTAGTTGCCATTTTCTCGTGCATCATTTTTTTCATTAATGGCGCAAGGGCAAAGAAGACTAATGCCATCACCACGCCAATTTGCGCCGAGAAGATAAACAGTTGCTCGTATAGCGCCATCGCACTCGGTACGTCACTTATCACGCCGCCTTGGGTATCAATCGCGGCGAGCTTGTTTAATTCGGCGGCTAAGATTTCAGAGTATGAAGTGCCGAGGAACCAAGCACCCATCATCAGGCTGACTACACGCTTTACCGAAAGCTGAGTCACGGCAGATAAGCCTATGGGCGACAACAATAACTCCCCGATTTCTAATACAAAATAAGCCGCGACTAAGAACCAAATACTCACTAAGCCACTGCTTAGCGGCATCTGGATCCCGAGCACAAGTACCATAAAGGATAAACCCGCGAACAAAATACCGAGTGCGGTTTTAACTGGTTTGCTCGGATCGCAATGTTTACGGGCGAGGGCAGGCCATAGCCAAGCAAAGATGGGCGATAAACTGATCACAAAGAAGGCGCCGAGGAAGGTTAACTGTCCCGCGCTCCATTCGAGGCCGAGCATATTGCGGTCCATCACGCGGTCCGAAAATGCTACCCATGAGCCGTAGGTTTGCTCATATAAGCCGAAGAAGACCAAACCTGCAACGATGAAAAGCAGCAAAGCCGACATCTGTTGACGTTCAATCGGATTACAATGTTTCACCATGAACCAGCCAATACCAATGGCAAGCACTAGTGATACTGAGTGCAAGAACCAAATCACTGGGCTCACTGCGGGTAATAAACTGCTAATCGAAAGTACGAGGGAGTGGGTTTGAATCAACCCCCAGACTATGATTACGCTGCCAATTGCGCTTAAGTAAATCCATTGTTCTGTCGTTATGCCGGCGGTTTTCTTTAAAATCCGCGCAGGATCTCTGGGTTCGGCGAAGCCTTGCAGATGTTTCTTGCCACGAATAAACACCAACAAACCCGCTAACATCCCCAAACCTGCCAAACCAAAACCGTATTTCCAGCCATAGGTTTCACCTAAATAAGCGCAAATTAGCGGGGCTAAGGTGGCGCCTAAGTTGATGCCCGCGTAGAAAATGGTAAAACCAGAATCTCGCTTAGCGGATGATTTAGGATAAAGCTGACCGACTATGGTGGAAATATTGGGTTTTAAAAAGCCCACTCCGACAATGATTAAGGCAAGGGATAAATAGAATACTTGCAGCGCTTGTTCATCCCGTTGAACTTCACCTGCAACGATAACCGCTTGATGGCCTTCAAAGGCCATACCTAAGTGGCCGAGCACCAATAAAACACCGCCAAAGATCACCGCTTTACGCATGCCGATATAGCGGTCGGCCAATAAGCCACCCACTACGGGCATGGCATACACTAAGGCACCGTAAGCACCAATCACGTTGTAACCAAATTCATCAGTAAATAGATGATATTTAATCAGGTAAAGAAATAGTAATGCTTTCATACCGTAGAAAGAGAAGCGTTCCCACATTTCGGTAAAAAAGCAGACAAATAAGCCTTTAGGATGCCCAAATAGCATTTCAGCTGGGGGCGAGCCTTGTGGGCCCTGCATTGCGTGCGGCGGGTTTTGTTCTATTGACACTTAAGACTCCCAATGCTGGCACTTTATGCGCCGAGCAGCTAATGATTCATTTTATCGTAATGAATTTTATTAATTATTTTTCATTATTTGTGATTATCGCGGCGCTTTTGATCGCTAAAAGACGGCGCTGTTGCAGCAGTTAATCACACTCGGATGATATGGAACAGCCAAGGGTCTTGAAAGTGATGAATATTTTGTATAACTAACATTTTTAGCCGTTCTTTAAGGCTCGCTATAGCAATACTAAGCGGTTAAATTAATTCATTTTCAGTTAAGAAATGAGTGCTAAATAGTGGCCATAATTCAACTGTGGCAGTTTTATCCTAGCGGCTTTAGCCTTGATTTAGCTGTAGTTCGTCGTTTAATGGATAGTGTAAGTTTTATGTTTGATAACGATTTTGTATTATTGGTAGGGTATCTACGCACTTGTTCGAGGCTGCTATCTAAAGGAATGTCACGAATGGGTGGGTTAGATGATTTTCTCAGGGAAGCGCTGTGATTGGGAAGTGAACTTATTCGAAGTATAAGTATAAATAAGCACCATAATCATATTGATTGTAAAAGAATTTTAATCTTGATAGTTGCATTTTTCATATAAGATTTCACAGTTTATATTTCTATAATGAGTTAATGTTTATCTGCTCAACTTTACTGATTTAGATCAGTCGTTATGTGTTACTAAGGAGACTTATGGAGTTTTTTACCACCCTATTTGTGGGTTACCCGCTTTGGGTTTGGTTAATGTTTTTCGGTTTTGTGCTGGCGTTATTAGCCTTTGACCTTGGCGTATTGCACAAGGATCAGCATGAAATTACCGTGGCTGAAAGTTTAAAGCTTTCAGCCTTTTATATCTGTATGGGCTTATTGTTTGGGGTCTGGCTCTGGTGGTACAAGGGTTCAACCGCCGGTATGGAATACCTAACGGGCTATCTGATTGAAAAATCACTGTCTATGGATAACGTATTTGTTATTGCGTTAATCTTCAGTAGCTTAGGTATCCCACGTTTATACCAACATAGAGTGCTCTTCTGGGGCATTATGGGCGTAATAGTGTTGCGCGCCATTATGATCGGTCTTGGTGCTGTGCTTGTTGCCCAGTATCAAGGTGTACTTGTGTTATTTGGACTCTTCTTGATTTTCACTGGCGTGAAAATGCTCTTCTCAAACGATGAGCACGGTGATATCCAAGACAATAAGTTTTATAAATGGTTACGCACTAAGATGCGTTTTACACCAACGCTGCATAAAGAAAAATTCTGGGTACGTGGCGAAGATCATCAGTTAACAAAAGGATGGTGGGCGACGCCGTTATTCTTGGCGTTGATCTTAGTGGAAACCGCGGATTTGGTGTTTGCAGTCGACAGTATTCCAGCTATTTTTGCGATTACTCAAGATCCTTTCATCGTCTATACCTCAAATATCTTCGCGATTCTGGGGCTACGTGCTTTGTATTTTGCGTTGGCTGCTATGGTGCACCGTTTTGAATACCTTAAATATGCGCTGTCAGTGGTATTAGTATTTATTGGGGTGAAAGTGGGTTTAGTGTATTTCAATCACGAGGGAATAGTGGACTTTACTATCCCAACAGCAGTGTCCCTTGGTGTGACTTTTGGTCTGTTAGTCTTAGGTGTCTTGTATTCGCTGTGGAAGACGCGCGGGCAAGAAGTTGAGAAATAGCTTGGACGGCTAGTCCAATAAGCAATATGTTTCGGCCGTTTAGTCATGCTAAACGGCCTTTTTTATATCCTTAATATGTGAATCGTTAAGCTTTACAGAAGATGTTAAAAATTAGTCTATGCTTAATTTGAGCCGTTGTTAGTTTTAGGCTCACAAAGGGAGTTTTTAGGACTAATACTCTTCAAGGACGATATTATGAAACTCAACATTACCGCCATACTTCTGCTCACCGTTTGTTCATTGACAGCAGTCAACGTAAAAGCTGCAGATAAACAATCGACGAACATTACATCTAATGCAAACTCAACCTGTACTGGAGCCTATCCAAGTTACTTCCAAGATCCTGCTTTTGCAAAAACAGGCATGTGGGACAATCAAGTCATTATCAACCAAGCTTATTCTGGCTGGAAGGGGCCTATTTTTAGCCTCAGTGATGCTTATTCGAGTGCTAAACCAGATAGTGCTGCACCTTGGCTTAAATTCAATCCCTTCGATAAAAATCTGAGTGAAAGTGATAAAAATACCCAAGCTGAGCAATACCTCTGGGCTGTGATGAAGTACATCCAAGAGGGAAACATCGACAAAGGCGATGTCAGTAAAGACTGGGATCTGTGTAACAACAAGGTGCGCTCTTGGTACCATATTCCCTATCAGACCTATGATCCCATGAGTGGGCGGGAATTTATCCATGGCTTGACCCGAGAAGCCCCCGTTACTATGGAGATAAAAGGCCAAGGCTCCCTTAAAACCACTATGTGGGCGGTGGGCTTTTATAATCCTCAGGCGGCAAACAGCATTGGCAAGGTATGGACCGGGGCACCATCACCTGTGATGCCCCAGCAAAACTTTGCATTTAATGAAGGCAGTGTGATTGGCAAGTTACTGTTCACAACCGCAACGCCTAATAACTATCCTTTCCTTGAAAATGTACCTGTTTGGCAAGCCAATATTAGTGCCAGTGATTTCTGTGTATGTAAAAACGCCGATGGCAGTGCCTGTAGTTTCCAACAGGAAACAGAGCAATGCCCGCGCTCTGTCGCCGATGTGTACTTATTGCAGTTTGATATTGCAGTGCGCGACAGCCGTTCACCCGTGGGCTGGGCCTATGGCACTTTTGTCGCCGATGGTCAGTTTAAAGCGAAAGAGAAAAATCCTTGGGATCGTATCTCACCTCTGGGATTAATGTGGGGGAATGACACGCCGCCAGCAACAGTGGGAGCGGCAGCATTCCCTCAAAACCCAATCACAGGGCTTAAGGATAGCGCCGTATTTCAAGAGGTCGTTGGCCGTTTGAATGAGCACACCAATGCGGGACACTTAGGGTGTAATGGGCGTTTAAATGGCCCTGCGGATAATGCATTAAGTAGCTGTTTATCTTGTCATCAAACTGCTTCAGTTCCCGATAGTACCAATAATACACCAGCAATCCTGTACCAATTTGCCTCGTATCAAGAGCCGGGCAGTGGTCAATGTTTAACATCGCCCAGCGCCCTCGATTTATCGATTGACCAAGTGTACTTCAAAACCTTTATGTGTTCTGCGTCCTTCGTTGGACCCAGTAACATAGTCCCTGCACCTAAATATACTCAAGGGCAAAAACAGTGGATTTCTACTGATTTTTCATTGCAGCTCAGTATCAGTCTCACCCAGTGGCAAGAATGGCAACAAGACCAAGATAATCTGAAAAAGAATATCAAAGTACGTGTATTTGATGGCACTTTACCCTCGCGCTAATGTTGGCGTTTATGTAACTAATTGTATTTAGTAAGCCATATTTTAATTCGTGGCATATTTTTACTTTTATATTGTATTTCAATAGCAAGGGACTCAAATAGAGTCCCTTTTGCTATTTTAGGGATTAAGAATATGTAGTTTGTTTTGCTTGCTAGCATTCTGTAAGTACATGAATATCTTGATAACTACTGTAAAGGTTAATTTTATGTGATAGTTTGTCGGTATTTTGAACTCACAGACGCAAGAGGGAAGCATGCTGACTATTTCTAATCTCACTAAAACCTATGATAACGGTGTTAAAGCACTCGATGGTGTTGATTTAACGATTTCCAAAGGGATGTTTGGTTTACTCGGACCCAATGGCGCGGGCAAGTCATCACTCATGCGTACCATTGCCGCCCTGCAAAGTGCCGATAGTGGCAGCATAGTGTTTGACGGTATTGATGTATTAGCCGATCCTCAAGCGCTGCGTAAAACCTTGGGATATTTGCCCCAGGACTTTAATGTTTATCCGCGTATTAGCGCCTATGACCTGTTAGATCATTTAGCCATTCTTAAGGGCATTAATCAAAGCAAGTTGCGTAAAGAAGCAGTTGAAGGATTGCTGGCACACACCAATCTTTATCAGCATAAAAATAAAGCCGTGAGTGGTTTCTCTGGCGGTATGCGTCAGCGCTTTGGTATTGCTCAGGCCTTACTTGGGGATCCTAAGTTATTGATTGTGGATGAGCCTACCGCGGGTCTCGATCCCGAAGAACGTAACCGTTTCCATAATTTGCTGGTGAGTTTAGGCGAAGAAAAAGTGGTAATCCTCTCGACTCACATTGTCGAAGATGTGTCTGAGCTCTGCGCTAATATGGCGGTTTTGGCATCGGGTAAAATTCTGCTTCAAGGCAATCCACATCAATTGGTGGGTGAATTAACGGAAAAAATTTGGACTAAGACTGTGAGTCAAGCACAGGCACAGGAGCTTGAAGCGCAATTACCTGTGATTTCTAAGCGTTTATTAGCGGGACGCACAGTCCTTAATGTGATGGCTGAAACTTGTCCTGAAGGATTTACCTCTGCGACTGCTGGGCTTGAAGATCTGTATTTTTCGACTTTGCTCAGTCACCGCCGTCAGGCTGCCTAAGGAGATATCAATATGTTGTTATCAATGCTTAGGTTTGAGTGGCGTTATTATTTGCGTCAGCCATCCTTTTATGTTGTTTCTTTTCTATTGTTTTTAATGAGTTTTCTATCAGTCGTCTCTAACAATATTCAAATTGGTAGCGGCGGTGAGGTGATGAAAAACAGCCCATTTGGGATTACTCAAACCATGTTGATCATGGGACTCATTTCCATGTTTGCCGTGGTGAATTTTGTGGGTAGCACGGCTATCCGCAATCATCAGCATTTGATGGAAGAGCTGATTTATAGCAAACCTCTATCACCATTTGCATACCAATTTGGTCGATTTCTCGGCAGTTTTGTTGTGGTGATGATGGTATTTGCCTTTATCCCCATAGGGTTAATGCTCGGCTCTTTTATGCCATGGGTCGATGCTAGCCGTTTTGGACCTTTTGCGTTATCGAATTATCTTGTGCCGTATTTTTTACTCGCCATGCCGACTTTGCTGCTGATCTCGACTCTATTCTATGCGATGGCAAGTCATTTTCGTTCCTTAATGGCGCTCTATCTGACCGCAGTAGCCATGTTGGTGCTTTATACCTTGACGGGCGAAATGGCGAGTCAGCCACAATATCGTACTATTGCTGCTTTGCTTGATCCCTTTGCGCTGCGCACCTTTGCCGAAGTGACCCGTTACTGGACCATTAGCGAGAAGAATAGCCAGTTAATTGAATTCTCAGGACTCGTACTGCAAAACAGGGCGATATGGTTTGGAATTGCCTGCGTGTTACTGGCCGTTTCAGGGATTTTCCGTCAGCCGAGTTTGACTAAGAAACGTGAGAAAAAATCCGATAAAGCAGGAAAAGTTCCTAGCTTAGTGCCTTTGGCACAATTGGCTATGGCAACTGAGCCTAATGGTCGCCAGCAATTTTGGACGCGGGTTAAATTTGAAGTACGGCAAGTACTATTTACCGCGCCATTTGTGGTGTTAGGTGTGCTGACTATTTTCAATTTAGTCGGCCCCATGTTCGATGATTTTGGTTGGTACGGCACATCTAATTGGCCATTAACCCAAGATATGGTGAATAACATTGCCGGCGCGACTGGGCTATTGATGGTGATAGTGCTGATTTATTACAGCGCAGAAATCGTCTGGCGTGAACGCAGTTCAGGAATGGGGGATATCGTCGACAGCGTTCCTGTATCAAACTTAAGCTTTTGGGGCTCAAAGCTTGTGTCTGTGGTCATAGTGATGACCTTGCTGTACGTGCTCGCTATGTGTACCACCATTGTTTTCCAACTGATAAAAGGTCAAGCCAATCTTGAGATTGCTCAATACCTTATCAGGCTGGGTTTTTATTATCTTTTGCCGCTGTTGATGACTGCTGTGCTGGCGTTTTTCTTACAAGTGCTTAGCCCAAATAAGTACGCAGGTATGGGGTTATTTGTTGCTTATTATTTAACGACGTTTGTCATGGCAAACTGGGGATTTGGCCATAGCTTATATAACTTTGGTCAATCACCGACCTTAATTTACTCGGATATGAACGGCTACGGTTGGGGCTTATTAAGTCATGCACTCTATATGATTTACTGGGGGGCTTTTAGCCTTATCCTGTTTGTTTTAGGTTATGGCTTGTACCATCGCGGACCGCAGCAGAGCCTTAAAACCCGTATGGGATTACTGAGTTATCAGCTTGGTTTTAGTGGCAAAGTCATTGTAAGTGTTGCTTTGGTGGTATTTTTGGGCATGGGCAGTTATTTGTTCTACCAAACAAAAGTGTTGAATCATTATTTAACCCAAGATGAAACCACAGATCTGCAAGCTGATTATGAGAAGGCCTTCAAACAATACCAAAGCATGCCGATTTTAGTGGCCACTAAGGTCAATGCGAATATTGATATTTTCCCTGAAGAGCGAAAAATTGTTGCTAAGGTGATATTCGAATGGCAAAACAAGTCAGATAAGCCAATCGAAAGGATGTTAGTGCAGTGGCCCGAGCATACTGAGGCCGAAACGGTAAAAATCAATATCCCGAATACAAACTTAGGTGAGTTAGATAGCCGCTATCGCAATGCTTGGTTGGCCTTTTCGACACCTGTGCAGCCTGGGCAAGTGGTGCAAGGGGACATTCAATTAGTACGTCAGTCTGTGGGTATTGCCGAAGCTGGCTTTGATATGTCAGTGGTTGAAAATGGCACCTTCATCAACAACTTCGAACTATTGCCCCTCTTTGGTTATCAAGACGGCTATGAGCTGATGGATCGCCACGAGCGCGAAAAGCGCGATTTAGCCGAAAAAGCTCGAGCGAACAAGCTTGAAGACAGCCGTTACTACACGCAAAACTTCTTTGGTGTCGATGGTGATTTCATTCAGTTTGAAGCCACTATTTCGACAAGTGTAGATCAAATTGCATTAGCGCCAGGGTATTTGCAAAAACAGTGGCAGCAGGATGGGCGTGAGTATTTCCATTATTCAATGGATAGCCCTATGGTGAATTTCTACGCGATTATTTCGGGCCGTTATCAGGTGGAAAAAACTGAGCACAATGGTGTTGCGGTTGAGGTTTACTACCATGCGGAGCATCCTTGGAACATTGCGCGCATGATAGAGTCGGTTAAAGATTCTATCGATTACTACACACAAGCATTTGGGCCTTATCAGCATAAGCAAATGCGAATTATGGAGTTTCCGGGTTACCGTAGTTTTGCACAAAGTTTTGCTAATACAGTGCCTTACTCAGAGCGTATTGGTTTTATTACTGATTTACGCAATGAGGATAATATCGATCCTGTGTATTACGTCACAGCCCATGAAGTGGCGCATCAATGGTGGGGACACCAAGTGGGCGCTGCGGATGTGCAGGGCAGTGCTGTGATATCCGAAAGCTTGTCACAGTATTCGGCGCTGATGGTGCTGGAGAAAAAGTACGGCGATAAAATGATCCGTAAATTCTTGAAATATGAATTAGATAGATATTTACGTGGCCGTTCATCCGAGTCCATAAAAGAGATGCCTTTGCTGCGCAGTGAAAATCAGCAGTACATTCATTATCAGAAAGGCTCAGTGGTGATGATGGCCATTAAAGATGTGTTGGGTGAAGAGAAACTCAACGCTAATTTGAAGGCATTCTTAGCACGTTATCAGTATCGTAACGATCCTTTCCCAACCACATTGGATTTAGTGAGTTACCTTGAGCAAGGGACAGATGAAGCGCAAGCTCGCTTTATCGATGAGTCTTTTAATGACATCACGCTCTACGATCTTAGGTTAACCAATGCGGTCATGACCACTCTGCCCGATGGTAAGACGCAAGTTGACTTGAGCATTTATGCCAGTCGCAAAGTCGCGAGTGGTAAAGGTGAAGAAACCGAACAACCTTTAGACGCCATCATCGACATCGGTGCCTTTAGTGCCGATCCCGATAAGCTAAAGGATGACAAACAGGTATTATTGATTGAGAAGCATAGGCTGGTCAGTGGTGAAAACAAGCTGACGATCACTTTGGCTGAAAAACCCAGTTATGTGGGGGTCGATCCCTTTGTGAAGCTCATCGACAGAGATACGAAGGACAATATCTTTAAACTCTAAATCCGTTTTGAAACCAGTTTGTTAAAACCAACGCACTATCTGGCATGACCTGTTAGATAGTGCGTTTTTTATGGCAATACCCTTGGCTCATTTTGAAATTAATGCAAATTAGCTTGTTCTTCTACGTGCTTTTTCCTAAGGTGATTGCAAATGATTTTCAATGAGGCGTGATATGAATACCCATCTACAGTTACAGGTAAACCATTGGCTTGAAAATGATCCAGACCCTCGCACTCAAGCCCAGTTACAAACCCTAATTGATAGCGGCAATGATGCCGAACTCGCAGCGCGATTTGCGGGGCGCTTGGAGTTTGGCACCGCAGGATTACGCGGTGTCGTCGGTGCTGGGCCTATGGGGATGAACCGTTTGGTGATCCGCCAAACCTCGGCTGGTCTTGGTGCTTATCTACTTGATCAGATTAAAGATGCCGCCGAGCGTGGCGTAGTGATTGGTTTTGATGGTCGCCACGACTCATTTAATTTTGCCCATGATGCGGCGAGTGTGCTCACCGCTATGGGGATTAAGGTACGCTTAACGTCCAAAGTAGCGCCAACGCCGTTGGTGGCCTTTGGGGTAAAACATTTTAATGCGGCAGCGGGCATTGTGGTGACCGCGAGTCATAACCCGCCGCAATACAATGGCTATAAAGTCTATTGGGAGAATGGCGCGCAGATTATTCCGCCCCACGACTCTGGCATTGCCGCGCAAATTGAGCGCGCAGCAAATCAAGCGATTCCGTTTTTAGAGCATGATGACGCGGTAAAACAAGGTAAGTTAATTATCCTGCAGGACGATTTTTACCAAAGCTATCGCCATGGCGTGCAGCAAGCTGAGGTGCTGCAAAACCATACCGCTCCTGAAAAGGTCAGTTTAGCCTATACCGCCATGCACGGCGTGGGTGCTGAAATGGCCGAAACGGTATTGAAAGATGCAGGTTTCACCCAAGTGTATTCGGTTGCCTCCCAGCGTGAACCCGATGGCGATTTCCCGACGGTTAACTTCCCAAACCCTGAAGAAAAAGGGGCTATGGATTTAGTGATTGCCGAGGCGAAAAAACACGGCGCTATGCTCGCCTGTGCTAACGATCCCGATGCCGACCGTTTTGCGGTTGCAGTGCGTAAAGAGGATGGCGAGTATCAGATGTTGACGGGCGATCAAGTCGGTGTGCTCTTTGGGCATTACTTGTTATCTCACGCCAAAGATAATCAACGACTTACGGGCACAACGATAGTGTCATCGAGCCTGTTATCTAAAATTGCTCAAGGGTTTGGCACGCAAAGCTTTACCACGCTCACCGGCTTTAAGTGGCTGATGAATGTGGGGATTGCAAGAACTTCGCCTGAGGATCAATTCCTGTTTGCCTATGAAGAAGCCCTTGGCTATACGGTGGGCAGCATGGTGTGGGATAAAGATGGCTTGTCGGCGCTGGTGGCATTTGCCCAATTGACTGCCGAGCTGGTGGCGAAGGGGCAAACGATTTGGGATAGACTCGAGCAAATTTACCGTGAGCATGGGTTCCATCTCAATGCGCAGGTGAGCATTGCTTTAAAACCTGACACGCCCAATATTGGCGCCTATTTGCGCGAGCATCCACCGGTGAAGATTGGTGAGTTAGATGTGCTCTCAACCGATGATTTAAAGGCGCTTGAGCGTCGTTTTGCCGATGGAAATGTTGAGAAAATCGACTTACCACCGAGCGATGTATTGACTTACTGCTTAGCGGGCGGGGCTCGGGTGATCGTCAGACCATCTGGCACAGAACCTAAAATTAAGTGCTACTACGAAGTGGTAGAAACTATGGTTGATACGGATACCTTAGCCAGCGCCCAAGCGAGGGCGAGCAAAGCCATGGATGATTTTATTCAGGCACATCAAGCCAGTTTGCCAAAATAATCTTGGTTGCTGGTTAAGTTAAAACGCCAAAATTCACTTTTATTAAAAGGCTACTGACATCATGCTGTCAGTAGCCTTGTTTTATTCTTGTTGTCGCCCGTTAATGATTCTGTCCTGAATTGTACGAATAAGGTTTTGAATCATTGATATTTTTTCAACAAGGAGAAAGTGAAAATGTTATCTATTGCACCGTTAGTTTGGGGTGAAATTCCTGTCAGTGACATGAACCGTGCCATTGCTTTTTATCAGCAGCATTTTGGGGTCGAGTTTAAACGTGACGATATGGAAGACATGGAATATGCGACCATAGTCACTGAGGATGCGAGTGCGGCGAGCATAGGGCTAGTCAAGTGCAGTATGAGCCAGCCGTCAATGCAGGGCAGCACAGTGTATTTGCATTTCAGCGCACAATTGCAACCTTTAGTGGATAAACTGATCGCAGCAGAGGTGACGATTATCCTGCCAGTCACACCGATAAAAGACGGTGAGTGTGGTTATATCGCCTTATTTGCCGATAGCGAAGGTAACAAAGTGGGTCTGTGGTCTAAGGATAAGTAGTCGTAAGTGATTAATGTATTAGCGTCGTGGCCTTAAGGCACGACGCTAAAATCACGCAATTAACTAAAGCATGGGTTTAGATTTCTATGGAAGAAACAAAGATGGATGTGGTTTATATTGATGCTCGACCGTTACTTGGACTAAGCACCCGCACGAATAATCGGGCAGAAATGTCTGTCGATAGCGCTAAAATTGGCAGTTTATGGCAAGCCTTTTTTGAATCATCCCAGCTCACCGCTATGCTCAATTCGCCCATGTATGGCGTGTATTATGACTATGAGTCAGACATGAATGGCGAGTTTTCTGTGCTGGTGGGTAAGGCAATTGATGCCCCTGTTGATGCAAGTCATTTTACGCCATTGGAGCTTAACGCGGGCAAGTACCTAAAATTCACCGCTCAGGGTGATATGCCCCAGTGTGTTATCGATCTTTGGGGGCAAGTGTGGGGTTATTTTAGCGTGGCTGATTGCTTTCATCAGCGACGCTATCAAACGGATTTTGAAGTCTATCTCAGCGCCACTGAGGTTGAGATCTATATCGGGATTTTATGATTTAAATCGTAAACTATCACTCAAGTGAGTATCACTCAAGTGAGTATCAGGATATGTCAGTGATTTATGTAAACTCACAATGCTTAATCAACTGATAGGCAACTAAAGGATTAAATCAGAGTCAATGCGCCGCGCTGATCGCCTATTTCAAATAGTGCAAATTCTTAAACATAAACGCCTGACCACAGCCCAAGAATTGGCTGAACGGTTAGAGGTGTCCACACGCACTATTTACCGTGATGTGCAGGATTTGTGTTTAAGTGGCATTCCCATTGAAGGGGAGGCGGGGGTCGGCTATTTGTTGCGCCACGAGGTGAATGTTCCGCCCTTGATGTTTAACGAAGCCGAACTCGAAGCGATTCAAGTTGGCATGCGTATGGTGCAAACTTGGGGTGGTAAGGAGCTAGGTAGCGCCGCGAGGCAGGCGATGATTAAAGTCGAAGCTGTGTTGCCTAAACGATTACAAGCCTATCAATCCCTAATGTTTTCACCGGATTTTTACCTCGATTCCAATGAGTTTCAATTCCTCGATCCCTTGCGTAATGCGGCTCAGCGCCGCGAATACGTCAAACTCTTCTATCAAGACGTCAAACTGGATGTTACCGAGCGGGAAGTTAGGCCGCTCGCCATCTATTTTTGGCGTGGTACTTGGACCTTACTGACATGGTGTGAGCTACGTGCTGATTTTCGTAATTTCAGGGTCGATCGCATCACGGGTCTTGTGCGGTTAAACCGTCATTTTGCTCTCACTCTCGGGCAAGAGCTTGAAGATTATATTTGCCTGATGGATGAGCAATCGAAGGCGCGAGCAGAAGCGAAAGAAAAGCCACTCGAATGAGTGGCTTTGTATTACATTTCTAATTTGCTAGTAACTGGCTGGTTGTATAGAGATCTCTCTGATACTAGTGTCATAGCTGTTATTGAGAGCCTAAGCTCACCGTTTTTAATTGTTTAACATGACTTCGCTTGATTGCGAAATATTCAGTTTTTTGATTAAACCATCTTCATCATTGTTTTGGATCTCGCCGACGGCAACCTGAATATTGCGACTCAGTCCTAACTTTTGAGCGCTTTTAGGGCGATTAGCAATGTCTTCATCCGTTAGTGGATAGGATTCACTGGCATCGATATTAAATTGACTCGAATCTATTGCAGTAAATTTACCGCTGATAGGTGCGCCATGTTGTCTAACAATATTCGCCAATTGCCACTCAAACCCACTTTTTGACTGTGCCGAATTAATCGCTGCAGGCCAATCCCATACACCATAACCGTTTATATCTTGATGAAGATATTGATCGACTAAGGCTTCTGGTCCATTCAGATTATTCGCATTCGCTCCGCCAAAGGTGTAAGGGAAGTTAGGTCTATTTGTCGGATGATTAATATGCGCATTACCACCCCATTTTAAGAAGTTCTCATATTTTATATCGTACATCATATATAAACTTGAGGTGTATGGGACATCCGCCTTTTGTTTAAATAGGGTGATTGAGATATAACGTTTGCTGCGAGGCGGCATAATTGCTCGGTACTGCGCCTGACTCGAAATCGTTGTACTTTTGCCGTCGGTTTCACTCCAACCTTGGCTGGCAGAAAATTCGGCGCTGATTTCAGAACTCGCTCCACCTATTCCTGGAATACCCACTTCATATTTATTGGTTACGCTAATTTTCTCGGAGAAAGAGAAATTATCGGTTTTGGCCCAGCTAGTGGTGTAATCATAGTTTAGGGTGGCCACACCGGTATCTTCGGTATCGCCCCAGTTATAGATAACCACGGGAGCAGTATAAATAGCCTCACGATCATAAACTTGAGGTGAACCTAACTTTAGACTTTGAGGATTAGTGACGAAATGAATATTTTGTAAATTTACCTTCAAACGTTCATTCGCTCTGTAGCCGCTTGCATAAGGATCATTGCCGTTATAGCGGGCTTTAAGACTGTATTCGTTGCTCGACTCTCTTCTGACTTCGATGTCTTCACCAACATACTGGGATGCTGTACCGCCAGCCCATGCATATCCGAGATGGTGTCCTAAGGAGAATAACGAGCTGATAAACGAGGGGTCGTTAATTGCATCATTTTTAAGCGAATCAAGATCAGGGGCAGCGTGTTCTACCATTGACAGTTTTGGAATAGTATTCGGAATAGCGGCTTCGGCCAACAAAGAAACAGTTCCAAGTGCGGTTAAACAGGATAAAGTTAATATACCCAGGCTAGATTTTGTTCTCATGATTGTTCCTTTATTTTAATAAAATACGTCCTTTCATTGAGAGCGCCGATGGCAATTATATGTAGTCATAAATCATATAAATAATCATTACTGCTAGGCACATCTAAAAACTAGCACTTTTATTTTTATTAAACAAAATAAAAATGAATTAATTTAAGATGTGTTTGAGTTTGGTTAAAAGTGTTAATTTATTTATTTTTAAAAGGTATTTAAAACTTTATAATATAGTGTATTTACTTTAATTTTTAGTGGGTTGGTTTTTGAATGTGGATTAATATTTATGCGGCATTTTATTATGTAAAACCTTTTGAATGGACTCTTTATTTCGAGAGCTATACCGAGAACTATACTGAGATGAGTGCTGTAATAGATACAGTAAATAACATTTCTGAATGGACGTTTTAGAGACTAAATAGTTTGAATATGGTTAGGTTAAGTATTTTGTTTTTATTGTTTGAGTCTTTGTTATTGCTGATAAATACCTCACTCTTTCATTATCGTCGATGTGTGAAATACCGTTAAAGCCGATACTATTAGTTGCACAGACGTAAGAGTCTAAATATATGAAGATTGTGGAAAATCAAGATAACGTGGAAGTAATTTTCTAGGGGGCGATGTCTCAGAGGGGTTAGGCTGTGTAAAAGAGTGGTAGGGACAGTGTAAGTGATTGATGCAAGAGTCAGTGCAGTTGCTGAACACTGACTCTTTGTTGACTTAGTGGATAAAGAAAAATAGTCCCATACTTAGCACTGTGGTCAGTAAGGTATTACGGGTGACGAGCGCCAACACAGTAGCGACTATGGCGCAGATGAGATAGCTGTTATCTAGGCTGAGATCAAGCTGACCTTCTTGCACAAACACTATGGGTGCAAAGATTGCAGTGAGTACCGCAGGGGCTGAGTAACTTAAAAAGGTTTGGGTGCCCTTACTTAATCGCAGCGGTAGTTTAGGCTCAAGTAGTAAATGACGACTGATAAACACAACCGCCGCCATTGAAAAGATCATTAACCAAATCATGCTTTTTCTCCTGACAATGTTTTTGTCTTAATGTCAGGCCCATCTCCTGTATCCATTTCTGTTTTGGCCTGTGTGCTTGCTAACTGACTTACTGATTGTTCTGCGCGTTCCGCTTCCTTGGTCACTTTGGCGTAAAGTACACCTGCCGTCATTCCCGCAATGGCGGCAATGAGCAGTCCCGCTTGAATTTTAAAAACGGCGCATACCACTGCTAGGGTGAGCGAGACTAATACACAGACGAGAATCGATGGCTTTTTTATGGTAGGAACGACCAGAGCGATGAAGGTGGCTGCGATGGCAAAATCTAATCCCATCTCATCTAAATTCTCGATCGCATTGCCCGCCACTATGCCAAGTAGTGTGGCTATGTTCCAACCGATATAGAAACTCAAACCGCCGCCAAGGGCGTACCAAGGGTCGAACTTATGTAACTTGCCTTGATTGGCGATGGCAAACAGTTCATCTGTGAGCAAAAAGCCCAATGTTAGGCGCCACTTTAACGGCAAAGGACTGATTTGACTGCGCATCGCCATTGCATATAACAGATGGCGTGAGGTGATGAGTAACGTCGTAATTAAGATACTCCACAGACCAATACCGGCTTTCACCATGCCGAGTGCCACTAATTGAGCCGCGCCCGCAAAGATAATCGCCGACATGGCTTGGCTCTCAATGGGCGTTAGCCCAACCTCAATGGCGAAGGAGCCCGCTAAAACTCCCCAAGGTACAACAGCTATCGTCAACGGCATCATGGCTAATGTACCTTTTAAAAATGCCTTGGATTTCGATGGATGCACAGGATAAACATCAAGTTCTATAAGCTTGTCGGTGGTCACTTTGGCTCCTAAAAATAGCGGCGACGGGGTTGCTGTTAAACAATAAATGCTTGGATAAGCTTGCTTGCTTAGTCAATCGAGGAGAAAGCAAGAATGAGCATGGCAGATTAACTTAAAGTGATTGTTTAGGCTTGGATAATATTGCGGCCTATTTCTTTGGCAAATTGCCCCGGCGTAACACCGACTGTCTTCTTAAAATGTCGATTCAAGTGACTTTGATCGTGAAACCCACAATCGAGGGCGACATCGAGCAGCCGTGTGCCTTGTTTGATTTTTCCTTTGGCGAGTCTCACTCTGGCCTGAATTTGGTAAGCGTGGGGCGGTAAGCCGTAATAACGCTGAAATTGCTTCAGCAAATAATAGGGGCTTAATCCCGCGAGTGTTGCCAGCTCTTCAAGGGAGATGTCGGCTGCAGGATGATCGTCGATAAAGGATTTCACCAGTGCTAACGCAGGCTTAGCGATTACAGTGAGGTCATCGCTCGGGCGATTCTTGCCATGGCGTGTCATCAACTGTGTCAAGCTTGAATAGACCAAGCTTTCGCGTAGTAAGCGATTGTCCGATGTATCTAAAGTCGTAAAGGTGAAGCGCAGTAATTCGGCTAATTCAGGATCGTACACTACGGGCTCAGGGAAATAGGGCGCACCGCGGTTTGATGCTAGCTCACTGTTAATATTGGCAAACTGTGCGGGTACTGGATACATGGCACTATAGGACCAACCGCCCTCGGTGGCGCTACAACCATTATGGACTTCGTCGGCGTTGACGAGAATGATGCTGTGCTTTGGCGCCACATGGTTGCCACCCGTGCGATAAAAACGCTGCGCCCCCGTTTCAATCACGCCGACTGTGTAACCTTCGTGGGTGTGCCGACTAAAGTTTTGTTTATGGTAGTGGGCATTGAGTAACTCGAGGCCACCTAATTCATCGGCAATCTGGTAGGCCGCATGTTCTGTGTTCACACTAGGCCTCCGTGTTTAGTGTATGAATGGGCGGGTTGTGCCTGATAGTAACCCAGAAACCCTCAGTGCTTTTGTACAAAATTGCGCATATAGGATTTTGTTTGCGTTTAATGGCGTTTTTTTAATGTGTGTTGCTTAATGCTTGTCGCTTAAGATTTTTCGTTCAGTCTTGCTCGCGACAGGCGTTATTTAGGTCGCTTGCTGTAATATTGTGAGTTCTGCCCCCGCGATAGCCTCAAGGTGTTGAGTGATTTTCTCTATCGGCCAATCCCACCAAGCGATGGCAACAAGCTCATCTATCACAGTTTGCTCGAATCTCAGCTTGATCACTGTGGCAGGATTACCGCCAACCACAGCGTAGGGTGGCACATCTTTTGTCACTACGGATTGACTGGCAACAATGGCGCCGTGGCCAATCTTCACTCCAGGCATGATAGTGGCGTTATAACCAATCCACACGTCGTTACCGATACAGGTGTCGCCCTTAAAAGGTAAATCTTCGGGCTTGGGCGCCGCTTTCTCCCAGCCATTGCCGAAGATATAAAAGGGATAAGTTGAAAAGCCAGATACTTGATGATTGGCGCCATTCATAATGAATTTCACGTCTTTCGCAATGGCGCAGAATTTACCGATATTCAGTTTATCGCCAATAAAGTCAAAGTGATAAAGCACATTCGACTCGAACCTTTCAGGACCAGCTGGAGCGTCATAATAAGTGTAATCACCGACGATAATGTTCTCGCGGGTAATAAAGTTTTTAAGAAATCCAACTTGAGGGAAGCCTTTCATCGGCGCTTTATCGTTGGGATTTGGGCCTAATTGCGGGGGAGTGCGGGTACTTGGCATGAATACCTCCGTGCTTAAAAGAGTTGTTTACTAGGGTAATGCATTGTCTTTTTTGAATCGTCGTACTTTGGTACGCATATTCTTCATCGGGGAGTAAGTATTGAACTGGATCATACGGCCCAGAGTCCATTTATCGTACCAAGTTATGCCGTACAGTTGCTGATTACTGAGACTCGCAATCAGCGTTGACAATTTTTCCATTGTCATTTCATATTCATCAAGTAAATCAGTATATTGCCATTGGCTATATTCATGATGAAATCGCTCTGCTAATAATCCCAGTTGATTCCATTTATAGCCCGTATCGGGAAAATCAACGGGGAGTGCTTGCGATGTTAACTCGTACCATTTGAGCACTAATTTACCCCAACCAATAAGGTAAGCGACGGTATCACTTACACTCATTTGTGTACCTTTGATGTTTCCTTCTATGCTGCACACACGGGACATTTGGGTTGGGATTGAACGATAGTCAGCCATCAGTTTGGGGAAAACTGAGTAAATAGCCAATTCAAGTTCTTGTTTTGATTGGGGTACAGATGTCATCACTACCTCGTTTATGTCAGGCGCTTAGGCTGAATTTCACATCGTCCATTGGGCTGTTTAGTATTCACCTGTCACAATAAGCTCTTGTTCAATAGATTCAACAACTAAGGCAAGTGTACTATTGTCTCGCTTAAAGCCGACAGAGCAAATGGCCATCGCGCCGTTACCACAGGTTATTTCAGGGTAATCTTCTGTCATTGGCGTTTCATCTTCTGCTACGGGTGCTAATATCCAGCCAGCAGCCAATAAACTCGATTTCACTTCAACGTATTTTTTGCCCCATAACGCGCTGGTGTCCTGTGCTGGAGCATATAGAGGCAATGCGCCAAGGCTTAACATGATCAGTGGGAAAATGATTTTTCGCATATAAAGCTTTAAGTTCCTATGTGGTTTCGGGGATGATTGATGGTTAATTTTTAAAGGCTAAATCAACGTCGTGGGGCTTCATCCCACACCTGAATCCCATTAAGCCTTTGGTATGGCTGATAGTCTGTTACTCACAATTAGTGCATTCAAACTATTTATCAATGAGTGTCTCGTTAAATATTTTTTCGTTAAATAATTTAAAAGCAAAGTCAAAGTCGTGGGGCTTCACCCCACACCCGACCAAGGAGGACTGCTCGTCCTATCCTCCTTGGATGCTCCAAGACGCCCCAACGGAGTTGAAAGCCCCTTGTGCTCATTGCCAAATTTGCTATCGCTTCCGAAGGATGCGTCCCTGCACCTGCGAAAGCTAGTCGGCCATATATGGACCCATCCAGTTTGCAAGACATTCGATAGCGATTTTGAGAAGAGTTCATTGCACCCATATATTCGGCCTGTTATTGAGGGATTCCTCTGGCCCTGATGGATATCTGCTTCTACTGTCCTTATCATCCTTGCGGCTTCATTATGAGCCTATGCCCGACTAAGGTTTTCAGTAGCTCAGTCTGACTGTCTCATCATCAAATCAAGTGTCTTAGCAACTTGCTGGTTGGTTAATTATTAACGTTTATTGAATCTATTCAGCACTATACTGGAAGTCGATATTCTTCGTCATGCGCCGCGATAACCCATGCCATTCTCGCGAGTTTATTGGCGACGGCTACACAGGCTCGGTTAAAACTTCTGCGTTCTGCTAACAGGATTGCCCAGCAACTAAATTTATCCTGTTTATGACAACTGTGTTGCAACACGGCTCTGGCGCCATGGATGAACAGGGTACGTAAGTAAGCATTTCCCCGCTTACTTATTCCAAGGAGGTTATCTTTACCTCCACTGCTGTGTTGCTTGGGAACCAAGCCACACCAAGCTGAAAAGTGTCTACCATTACTGAAATCTTTACCATCACCGACGGCCGCATAAAAGGCGGTAGCGGTTACTGGGCCAATACCAGGGATAGTCTCTAACCGCTGGCAAATCACATTGTTTTTAGTTTCAGTGAGCACTTGAACGTCACAACCCTTAAGCCGTTTTTCTATATCACTAAATTCTTCATATAACTGATAAAAAATGGCCCGACCTTTGGTGGTCAGCGCATTGGTTTCATCCGCTAAAATATCTGGGAACTGTACTTTAAAAGCCGATTTACTTTTGGTTATCACAATGCCGTATTCCGCTAACATCCCTCTGACTTGATTGATTAAGGCGGTTGATTGTTTGTTTAAACGCTCACGCATGCGGTGGAGAAGTTGTACATCTTGTTGCGCGACACCTTTTGGCTTCACAAAACGCATGTTGGGTCGCTGCGCCGCTTCTGCGATGGCTAAGGCATCGTTGTAGTCATTTTTATTACCTTGCCGAAAAGGCACCACAAATTGAGGGGCGATCAACTTGACGTTATGACCCAACAGCTCAAACTCTCTGGCCCAGTAATTTGCTCCACCACAGGCTTCCATCACAATCAGACACGGCTCTATTTGAGCGAGAAAGGGAAGCAAGTCCTTGCGTCTAAGCATTTTCTTTTTAATTAACTTGCCCGCTTTATCGACGCCAACAGCATGAAAAACAGACTTTGCGATATCTAAACCGATTGTAGTAATCTTCATAGGTGGCCCCGTCCTCTTTCTGATGAGTTTTAGCGACTACATCGTGGCCCATTGCGAGGCCGATTAAAAGTGGATGGGTCCATTCCATTATCCATGACCGAACTCACGCAATTTGTCTATTCGCCCTGCGGCAACTCCGAGGGGAAGTGTATTCTGTTACTTCGGAGTTAACTGTGAATTCTAAAAGATTCAAGCTAGTCCTGTCTTTCTTACTATGTGGTTTCGGTTGGTCGCTTAGCGCTTGTGAGCGTGTTAACAGCATATATTATTCATGGTCCCTCTGCGTATTATCCCTATGTGCATTAGTTGGGGGAATTATTGCTGTTCTTGTTTATTCGTTTTTCCCAATATTTTTCATACAGTATCTGTGTCGATATAAAAATAACAACGAACACACCAGTATCAATAATAAATTTCAATGGATCAAAAGGATCGCTAAAAATATCGTAGTGAAAATCGAAGTATTTGAATAATAATTTTGAGCCAATAAAAGCAAAAATAAAAGAGGTAAAGAACTTCAATGGTTTTTCCTCAAAATATGTTGATAAATTAACCATTCTCTTTGGCGCGTTTGTACTCTTGTTGGGATTGATAAATTCCCAGTATGATCAGGCCAAATACGAAATAGAACATTTTTTGCGCTGAAAACTCGAGTGTCAGCGTAGGATGTTCTAGGTGGCGGTATAGAATACTGTGAGAAATTACCTCTGTTATCGTCAGAATAAATGGATAGCTAATTAATGCGATAGACGATATTTTCGCGAATTTGTACGTTTGAGGTTGTTTAATGAATTTTGCAATAAATAGTAACGCAAATGATAGCGTCAGATTGCTTATCCATAAAATAGCCGCCGTAATTCGTACTTGAGTATGACTGGCTTGTTCCGCATCGGGATAAACCTCTAATATCTCCTGCAAGTAGCTTGCTGGGCTCACTAATCCCCAAACAGGGTAAAGGCATAGCAGCACGGCAGTGAGCATTAAAATATATCTGATAAACATTCTTTTTCTCCGACAGATTCTGCTTAGAAAGCAATACTTGTTATACGAATCATTACCTTAGCATTGTTTTTTACAAGTTGCGATTGCTTTAGCTAAAACTAAATTATTGTGACAAAAGTTTTGTAATGGATAGCTAAATTTAAACATGAACTAAATATTTCAGGCTTAAAGCAGCAAAAAATAGCCCTAGGCCATAGACGCTATGTGTCAATAAACTTAGCCACCGAGCTTTCCATGGTGAAGGTGTTTATTTGCTGCAATCCCAAATCCAAGACAAGGTTGAATGACATAGAAAGGAAACACTATGGTAACAACACCAGTCATTAGTGCAGGTATCAACGTTGGTTAAAATAGCCACATCTCTCCAAAGATTAATACATGAATTAAAGCAATAATAATACCGATAAAATAATGCAGAAACCAACCCAGAAAGGTTTCTCCTTTAACAGATGGGGTTGCCATAATAGGCCGATGAACCAGCTGACCTCTGTAAATAAACCAACGTCCCACAAATGCATAGTCAAGAGTTGGATTGTGAAGTACGTTTTTTTGCCACCATGACCATGAATCCATTATTAATGTGGCACCAATACCCATTAATATTGACTGTAGCAAAATAGAAATCTCCATTCAGTTTTCCCTCTTGGTATTCTTTCCTGATATTGATATAGTTCAGCCATGGTACAACTTGAAGTCGACTTTAAGTCAAGAGTGAATATTATAGATATTGCAGAGGTATCACGCGAATCAGGATTAGCTCCTTCAACATTGAGATATTATGAAAAAATTGGACTTATCCAATCCATTGGCAGAAAAGGACTTAGACGCCAATATGCTCCTAAAATCATTAATAAATTGAATATTATCTTACTTGGACGTATTGCAGGTTTATCATTAAACGAAATCACTACGATGTTTAATGAATCGAATCAATTGACCATTGATCGTAATTTACTGGCGCAAAAAGCATCTGATATTGATCTCAACATTAAGCGGCTAAGAGCAATACGAGATAGTCTTAACCATGTAGCAAGTTGCCCACAATCAGATCACTTAGAATGTCCATCATTTCAAAAACTAATGAAATCGGTAAAGTCTTTTGAATCTTAATCAGTGATAGAAATCAATCACTCGCTATGCGTATAAGGAATATTGTGGTCACTTAAATTTAGCAATTGAATTTGACACACAAAGGAGTGAATGATAAGTACTTAATCTTGGCAATAACGTTTAACTTATTTCGTACTAATCAAACTTATTTAAAATAGATAGAGCTGTAAAACAATGGGTGCTACAAGATCTGATGTGCTTATCGTTGAACACCCACCATGTCAACCTTGTGTGATGGAAAGCAAATTTATTCTGAAAAGTATTTAACCCAAATCCAACCAGATACTGCCCAATAAATGGATAAGTTTCATATTAGGTCTAAGCTAATTAATTTTAGCCTTAGTCCATCATATATAGTATTAGATTGTTAATTCTTTCTCGAAGAAAGATAAGCCATCACAGCTATCATGCTCCCAATTACAATACCTGTAATTCCAAAAAATAAGCCAGCTTCTTGTCCATATATAGCACCTGATTGTAGCAGTGAATAGACAGGTGAAAGACCGAAGTATCCCCCAATCACACAACCAGTTACAGAAAGTAAAAGACCAACCTTAGTTCCAATGTTCATTTTATAAAATCCTTTTTTGGTAAAAATTTACTGGTACATAGACATTACTATTCTCGGTGCAAATGTCTGCCTCCGTGTTTTTCGTGGATTAGTTAAACTAAAGTCTGAACTTCCCGTCAAGCCGCAAACAAGCACTGGAGCAACGTAACATATATAAAAATAAAATAAAACTAACAAACTTTGGTTTGATTTGTTCAAAGGGAAAGACCATAGACACTTAGCCTTAGTGGCGCGTAAGCTCATCTCACTAAAGAGTGAGACACCTACACCCTTGGGGGTTTTCAAGCTAGTTTTCATACTTAGTGTGGAGCAAGACTGCCTATGTGATAGTGGTATGTATTTTTCCATATGCAGCAGATTACGCAGAAATTAGCCAAGGTGAATTCAATTGCTGACGTGACCTTCGATGACATGGATGTCATCGCAGAGCCGCCATGGATGGCTTCACGGCGAGTCACGGAGGCAGTTGAATTCGGCGTACAAATGGCAATGAATAAGCGCTTAATTTTGTCTCTTTAACGTGCAGCTAATTCATTGTCTAATAGCAAAACAGCCGCAAAAATCTTTGCGGCTGTTTTGCTATTAGAAACTTTTTATCTGAAAGCCGCTATTTGAAACTCATCATCCCAAACTTGCTAATCAGCAATCATCGCCATGAGTGCGGGTAAAAACTCGTTATCTAATGCGGCGATTTCGCTTTGCTCAACCAGCACTTGATTGAGAATGTCATGGCTGGTGAGGGGGTTGGCGAGTACGACGCGAAACACCACGGTCGCTTGTCTAAAATAGCGCGCTGGCTGAATGCGGGTACGGGAGACGAAGGACTTACCCTGTTCGCGTTGGTGCTTTTGAATAAACTGAGTAAGACCATCGAGCAGCTCGTTAAAGCGAGCGAGTTTTACTGTGTCTGCTTGCTCACAGGCAAGCTGCATGGCGGCTTGGACACTGGCGGGGACATAACGATAAGTCAGCAGACACAGTTCTGGTTCAGTGATTAACTCAAAATCCTCATGGGCTTTGATTTGTTCGGCAAAATAGCGGGCTTTTTCAAGGCTGTTATTGATTAAGATTTCATAACCATCGCGGCCGATGATCTGTAAGCAAGCGTGCACTAACATCGCCATGCCGGGCCGTGAACCTTCTAGCGTTTGGCTGCCGAGATCCTTTGAACCACGACGCAGAATATATTCGGCGTGGTGGGCAATGGCGTGGGCGAACTCTGGGTCTTTAAATAACACCATGCCTGCGCCCATGGGCACGTACATTTGTTTGTGGGCATCGATAGTGACTGAGTCTGCAAGTTCGATACCTGCGAGTAGGTGGCGGTATTTATTGGATAATAAACTCGCGCCGCCCCACGCTGCATCTACATGGAAATGGCAGTTTAACTCTTTTGCCAGCGCAGCTAATTCTGTCAGTGGGTCAACATTACCGGTTTCTGTGGTGCCAGCCACGCCAACAATCGCTAACACTTTGGTGTTCTTGCTAGCAAGTTCAAGGGCGGCTTGGCGCATTTTCGCGACATCGACCTTGTTATTGCTGTCAGTGGGAATGCTGATGATATTGTCGCGGCCAATGCCAAGCAGATCTACAGCTTTGCCCAGCGAGTAGTGGCCCCGCTCCGACACTAAAATCGCTAAATCATCATAGCCGTAGTGGCGCAGTGCCTTGAGTAAGCCTTCGCGGCTGACGCCTTTAAACTCACCCTCGGCTTTCAATAATTGGTTACGGGCAATCCACAGCGCCGTGATGTTGGCCACTGTGCCGCCGGAGCAAAATGCCCCGAGGGAATGATTGGCGCTGTGCATCCAGCTTTGATAAAAATCCGTATCTTGGGCATAAATCAAATGGTGCATCATGCCGAGCACTTGGCGTTCAAGCGGCGTAAATGCCTTAGAGGTTTCGATTTTGACCAGATTTTGATTGAGTCCCACCATCATTTTTGACAGTGGCAACACAAAGTAGGGCAGTGCCGACGTCATGTGGCCGATAAAACTTGGCGCCGCTGTGTGTACCGAATGCGCCACCAAATTTTGCATAATTTCGTCGGTGTAATCGGAGACAAAACGCGGCTGAGTTGGGATCTCAAAAGCTTGAAAATCGGTTTCGATTTCAGACAAGGGTTTTTCGAGCGCGGCGATACTGTCACCCAAAAAGCCTGCTAAGTCCTCGGAGAGCTTTTGCTCAATAATACTCAGCGTTGAGCTTGCATCTTCCGGTGCAGTAAAAATGCGGAGCAAACTTGCTTCGGATGCGGTGGCTTGGCGAGGGAGTTTCTGGGTCATGGGGCTTGCCGTCTATTAATTTTTATAGTGAAACCGCAAATTGGCTCGAAGAGTATAACGGACCAGTGATTCTCGACCAGTGATGCGCGATCATTGACTCTCAAATGTTCAATCAGCGGAATACCAAAAAGGGAGCTCACTTTACTGCAAGGCCTTTTAGGCATCAAGCACTAAAATTTGGTATTACCAAAGCGTTGCGGCCTAAATAAGCAAAGGCGCCGTTATGGCGCCTTTCTTCAAATCATTAAACAGAGGGAATTACTTAAGCATTAGTTCCAGTATTAGCGCTGGCCTAACATGAGTACCGCGCCGATATTTCGGGCGGTATTGCAAAGGTTTAACTTGGCATTGGCCAGCACATCATCAAGCGGACTTAAGTGCGGGATGATAGGGAAGATAGCCGTCATACCGTGATCCAATATGGCATTGGCGTTTTCACCGAGGCAGCCCGCGATACCGATAGTGGGAATGCCCTGCAGTTTGGCTTGCTTTAACACGCCCATTGGGGTTTTACCAAACACGGTTTGACCATCGATGCGGCCTTCACCTGTGATCACTAAATCGGCGCCACGGATTTTGTCCGCAAGGCCAACGGTTTGCATCACAATCTCAACCCCGGGTTTAAGCTCGGCATTTAAAAAAGCCATCACGCCAAGACCCATACCGCCAGCAGCGCCAGCCCCGGCATGATCGCGGTGATCACTAATGCCATTGCGGGCAATCACATCGGCATAATGGGCAAGAGCGGCATCTAGCTGCTTAACCATCTCGGGCGTCGCACCTTTTTGCGGACCAAAAATCGCCGAGGCACCGCGTTCACCGCACAGTGGGTTATCAACATCGCAGGCAACTTCGAAGCTGCACTCACGTAAAAGTGGATGAGCGTTTGATACATCGATTTGAGCAAGGTTCGCCAGCGCTGCGCCGCCAGAAGGCAAGGTTTTACCTTGGCCATCGAGCAATAAAATGTCCAGCGCTTGGGCCATGCCCGCGCCGCCATCGTTGGTGGCACTACCGCCCAGCCCCAAAATGATGTGCTTTATCCCCCGATTAAGCGCATCACAAATTAGCTCGCCCGTGCCATAACTTGTGGTAAGCAGCGGATTACGTTGCTCCCTCGGTACATGGTGCAGACCTGAGGCTGAGGCCATTTCAATCACGGCAATCGCGCCTCGATGTGGCGATTTGTTCGTTGGATCTGCACGTGAAACTGACGCAGAACTTGTATTCATCGCAGCGCCGAGAATGCCTTCACCAAGAATGCCATAGTGTGCTTGCACTCTATGCCCCAGTGGCCCCATGACCTCTAAGCTGACAATACTGCCGCCCGTAGCGTCCACCATAGATTGCACTGTGCCTTCGCCACCATCGGCAACGGGTATTTTGACTATGTCGCAGTCGGGGATCACTTGTTTTAAGCCTTGTTCTATGGCGTTGGCTACTTCGAGCGCGCTTAAGCTTTCTTTAAATGAGTCGGGGGCGATAACTATTTTCATTAAAAATCCTACAGCTAAATGGGATAAAACAGGGCTCAATGTTGAACACTAAACCCAAGGCCACTTACGTTGGGCGCAACAACATCCCTGTGCTAAAACTGAGGTGATATAAGGGCATTTATATCCATCACTGGCACATTAATCTGTTGCAATTATTAGGGCGTATAACAGAGATATATCTTGGGCACGGTATGTGCCCAAGGGACAATATTGAATCAAGAACTCATTAATATTAGAGCAACACTAGGCTTAGCACATACACAGTTACCATGGACGTTACACCTTGGATTAGGGTTGCCATAGTTTGGGCTTTATAGGCTTGTTTGACGCTCATGCGGCTAAATTGGGTGACGACCCAAAAGAAGCTGTCATTGGCGTGGGAAACGGTCATCGCACCTGCGCCAATGGCCATTACTGTTAACACTCGGCCCATATCGCTACCAAGACCAATATCGCCAAGCATAGGCGCAACCAGTGCAGAGGTTGCGACTAACGCTACCGTCGATGAACCCTGCGCCGATTTAAGCGCGGCAGCGACGATAAATGGCATGAAGATACCGATACCCAGTGCCGACAGTGATGTACCCAAAAAGTCACCGATAGGCGTGGCTTTTAATACCGCACCAAAAGCACCACCTGCACCTGTGATTAAAATAATCGGCGCGGCAGTGACGAGCCCTTGGCTGATGCGTTCGCTAAATTCGCTGATCTTATTCTCACCCTTTAACAGCAGCAGGGATAAAAACAGGCCAATCATCAGGGCATTAACGGGCTGACCAAGGAACACGAGCGCATCAAACACAGCTTCTTTACCCAAAGGCGCTGAAGGGAAGTTAGCGATAGAACCTAAACAAATTAATACAATAGGCACAAAAATCGGTGCGAAAGCTTTTACTGGGCTTGGTAGTGTGCCATAGCTTTTTTTCAGCGTTTCATAGTCACTGGCCTGCGCTTTAAGTTCTTCTGCGCCTTCACCATCGGGCTCTACATCGGCAAAGCGGTTTGCCCATAACATACCTGCGAGTGCCGCAACAGCTGCCACAAAGAGACCCACACCGATCACTAAGCCTAAGTTGGACTCTAAGCCTAAGTTGCCTGCGGCGGCGATAGGGCCTGGCGTTGGCGGTACAAAGGTGTGAGTGGCGTACAGACCTGTGGCTAAGGCAACGCTCATGGAGACACTAGAGACCTTCATGCGGTTCGCCATCGATTGTTTCAGTGAGTTTAAGATCACAAAACCCGAGTCACAAAAGACCGGAATAGACACGAGATAACCGATAATTGACATAGTGAGTGTCGGGAAGCGTTTACCTAATATCTTGATCACCACATCGGCCATGGTGATGGCGGCGCCACTTTTTTCCAGAATAATCCCTATGATAGTGCCTAAGACGATCACTAAGCCGATATAGCCTAAAATATTGCCAAACCCTGTGGTAATGGTTTTAGCGATTTCTCCGCTTGGCAGGCCATAGGCGAAGGCCGCGATAAAGGCGGCCAGAATTAAGGTTAAAAAGGGGTGGAGTTTAAATTTTGAGGTCGCGATAACAATAAATGCAATCACGCCGATGAGAATAAGCACTAAGTTCATAGTTTGTCCCGTTCAGTTCTTGGCTGAAGTTTTTGAGTAAGTTTTTTGACTTATAGTGTAGGGCGCAGTGCTTATTTGGGCCTGAGTCCAAATGAGGGCTGCTTTAAGGTCATCCTATTATTGTGCAGGTATGTTTGAATAGCTTTGGCTAAATCCACGGAATTACCGCGTTATGTTTCGCCATTTTTGTGCTCATGCACAAAAATGCTTAGGTGAATTCGAATGCAGGAGGAGGCGTTTTGTCGGTAAGGGAGGCGCTTGTCGATAAGGATTGGCAAATAGGGCTATTTGCCAATCCTAAACAGGAGGGACTTAACTCGACATCTTTATTGACGACGAATAAAGGATTCTACATAGGCTGCGGTGCGGGCATTGAGTATGGGATCGGCAGATGCAGTAATGCCCTTAGGTAATAACAGTGGGTTAAATATGCCTTTATCGCACTGTTGAACTTGGGGATCGCTATCTCGCTCACCGTTAATCATCACTTGGCCTACCAGTAAACGCTGGCGAGTTTCAGGCCAGATCACAGTTGGGTCATTAATCTCATCCCCCATTTCGGCGAGTTGAATATAAAGGTTCCATTGTGCTGGCTGGGTTTTAATGCGCTCGAGTAATTCCGCCTTTAAAAAATCATCACTGAGATTGGCAAGTTCACTGGCTGACAGCGCGGCAGTACCTGCGACAGGTTCAAAAATCCATTTACCCGCGACCGTTTCACCTTGAAGAACACTGTTTTTTGGCGTGCTGAACAGGAAACTATTTACACCAAAGTAGCGGCTGTTGGCAAAACTTGGGCTGGGAGGCAACTGTTTAACATAGTCGAAAAAAGCTTTAGCGCTGGGTTGATTATCAATAAGCCACTGTTTGCCTTCAGGGCCTTGTTTCACTTTGGTCTGAAAGTTAAAAAACTCTTCGAGATTTTTGGCAAAGAAAACGGGAACGTTAGTGGTGACAAAGTTAAGGTTTTCTTTATCGCCGTCAATTTTGAGTGACATAAAGCGCCCAGCGGTTTTATCTGAGATCTGCGGATTTGTACCGCCGAGGGAAAAGCGGGCTGTGACCTTGATACTATCTTGATTAAAAAATGGAATTGCCAACGTTTGTTGTAATTGTGGATTCGGTTTAAAACTGCCCGAGGTACAAAATCCCTTAGTGTGATTACGCAGTTTGACATTTTTGCCCGCCTCGCGACTTGCCGCATCGGGTGTGCCGTTGACGGCATCGACCAGTTCGGGAATGGTTTTCTCGGCCGCGATTAACGAAGGTGAAGTCAGCGCTAAGCCGCTAATGAGACAAGCTTTGGCGAGTAAATTCAGTTTGATTGAGGTCATTATCATTCCTTTCAATGAACTAAGTCGAGAGCGCTAGCATATCGACGCGATACTATATGAAAGGATAGGAAAGGGGATACGGTATAAATCTTTCAATTAATTTTTTAGTACAGCCCAAGTTTTACTCAATTGATCTGGTTATAAGGTTTGCGCCGTCATCTGCGGGCTTTTTTCTGGCTAATTTGTTGAGTTGCTAAGTCATTTGAGCATTAAGTTAAGCGAGTCGAAGTATCAATTAATTGCCCAAGATACAGGCTCAATAATCCGTGCAGGGATTGAATGTCGGCTTGGGTGATTTGCTGAATTTTATCAAGGCGATATCTCAGTGTATTGCGATGAATAAACAGAGCATTCGCGCATTGCTGTGCATCGCCAAAGTGGGTGATATAAGCCGCTAAGGTTTTGCGTAATTGGCCATTTTTATCCGCCTTGGCGAGTTGCTGATAGGGCGTTGCCAGCGCCTGACCGCGCCAGTCATGTTTCAGCCCTGCAAGTAACACTTGTAGGGAATAATCTTCAAACAGGTATTTATTCCCTTCTGCATTGAGCTGCTTACCGAGTGCCAAGGTTTCTTGAGCCGTGTGATAGGAGCGCGCTATCCCACCTTTTTCCGGGAAGAAATGGCCTAGAGCAATTTTAAAGTTTAAATCCATTTGGGCGGGTAAGCGCTGCAACAGCTTATCGATGCGCTGATTTTCAAGCTCAGGATCCCATTGTTTTCCATCTAAAAAAGCAGGCTTTAGGATCACCAACTGCGACATTGAGGTCATGGCAATCAAGTTACCACGGTCAGGATATTGCAATAGATGCAGCACTTGCTTGAGGGTTTCACTGACTCTGGGGCTACGTTCATCGGCGGGCTGAGTGGATGCCTCAGCTAAGTACAAGGCCGATGGGGTGGTATCGGTCTTTAAGTGGTGTTTCTGGATGTTTTTCTCGCTGATCTCAATAATGGCCGCGACTCTTGGCAGGCTGATATCAATGTCGAGCTGTTTTGCCCAGCGGTGCAACTGTGCATCATCGGTTTCTGCTTTGATCAGTTGCAGAATAAACTCTTCACGCTGGCGATTCTCCCATTGCAATTTATCCTGCAGGTTGGCTTGTTCAACAATCATTTCGGCGGTCATTTTGAGTAACTCACCATAATGGGTGAGCTCACGTGGATCACCGGTAATGCCGACAACGCCGATAATTTGTCCTTGATAATGTAAGGGTAAATTGATACCTGGCTTAACGCCATGCAGCCCTGAGGCGACTTCTTGACTGATCTCCACATTGCGATTTTGGGCAATCGCCAGCAGCGCGCCTTCGTGGGTTGAGCCAATACGCTTAGGGTCGCCTGAGCCTAAAATCACTCCTTTGCCGTTCATCACATTGATATTGTGGCCAATGATTTTCATTGTGCGGCTCACAATTTGCTTCGCGATGGCAGAATCAAGTAGATACATACAGGCGCCTAGTGGGGTTGAAGGTTTAACAGGGATGCAATACGCATTCTTAATCTGGGTAGCATATCGCGTTCAAACTCAGGATGCTGCTTAAGCCAAAGATTATTACGCGGGCTTGGGTGCGGCAAGACAAGATACTTAGGCCAATATTGCTGCCATTGCGCGCATGCTTGGGTCACTGTTATTGGTTTCAGTTTGGGGATGACTGTTACGTTAGCGCCGGTTGTTTGATGCTTAGTGATCGGCGAAGTGAGGTTTACGGCCTCGGACGATTCGCGCGGTAGATGATAGTCGATGGCATATTGGCCGAGGATCACAATTAGCTCTATTTGCGGCATTAGGGCGAGCAAGGCCTGATGCCAAGTGGCAGCACATTCGGGGCGCGGTGGTTTATCACCCTGCTTTTTACCGTTTTTTTCGATACTGCCCGGAAAACAAAATCCCATAGGGATAATGGCAAAAAGATTGGGGTCGTAGAATTGCTCCCGCGTGACATTCAACCAAGTGCGCAGCCGTTCACCGCTGGCATCGTCAAAAGGTATGCCTTTATGGTGGGTTTTCACGCCCGGAGCTTGGCCTGCAATCAAAATCCGCGCTTGGGTACTGGCCTGCAATATTGGTTTGGGCGCTAAGGGTAAATGGGCCTGACATAAAGTACAGGCGCTGATTTTTGCCAGCAGTTTAGCCATTGATGCCGAGCATGATGGCGGTACAGTTACGCAAAGTGGCGATGGCGCTTTAGTGAGATTCGTCTTAGTCAATTTAATCGCTAATTTTATCGTTGCTCATTCATTTTCAATCAGGATTGGAGCATCATCACTGTTTGATATACCCAGTAGCCAAAAAGAGAATAGCCAAGGATTAAACCGATATAACTTAATATCTTAGGAATTTGATTTGGGCTTGAAGCTAAACAGATGTGGGCCAGTACAATCGTAAAGAAGGCTAAGGGGGCAATCACATAGCTCAGAGCTAAGATGAATAATGCCCCTAGGCTGATGATCCAATCAGCATTGCGATTGGTGGGTTTATCGATTTGGCAAAGCTGTAGTGGCAATAAAATCAGTCCAATACCGACACAGATAATGCCTAAGTTAAGGGCGAAATCACTCCAACCTCTATGATCATAAATGGCTAACGCAATGGCAATTAATGGCACTATTAGTGCGCTTAATACATGGCATTTAGCAAAAGTGGCGCTGCGATACTGACCCGCAAAAAAGAATAAGCCCTGTAGAAACAGATTGATTAAGGTAAAACCACCTAGGCCTAAAATGATAAATAGGCTCGCTGCGCCACCCGATGGGTCGAACGCCATGGCGGGTAAGGGTAATAGGCTTAGCCCCACTAGTGCGGGAATTGATAACAGCCACTGAGATTGGGAGATTGAAGAATAAATACGCATTGGCTCAGAGGATTAACTAAAAGATTGAATTAAGATCCGCTAAAGTGAGCCAAAACTCAAGGATTAAGGTTTTTATGGGCGGACTTTCGCGCCAGAGTCTGATCTTATTCAAGATTTTTACTGTTATCTGCCATGATGTTATCGCTTTAAAAGATCCTGCTTCGCTTAAACAAAAGCCCGCATTTGCGGGCTTTTCGTGTTATGAACAGTATCGATTAGAGTTTGTAACTCATGCTCAGCATGATCATTTGCGCTGTGTAGTCATGGCTATTGCTGCCAAAGCCTACGACGTTCCAGATCCCATCGACGGCGATATCATTGGCGGCATCATTGTCTTTATAATTCTCAATTTTATAATCCAAGCGCAGAGCCATTTTCTCGGTGGCTTGATATTGAGCATATAAGTTAATGTTGTGCACTTTGGCAAAATAATCGCCATAGTCGCCTGTGATACCTTGTCTGACTTGAGTGTTACTGTCGGAGTTTGAATAAGTGTAATCCAATCCCATGCGTAACTTGTTCTCAAGCAAGTTGTTGTAGCTCAGGCCCGCCCCGACCACATCTACATTGTCTTCAATGAATCCTGTCCATGTTGGGGTGCTGTAATTACTGCTTCCCGCTTGTTCAGACTCAATGATTTGGTAGTTGTAGAATGCTGTCGCCAGTAAATCATCGGTGATCATGTAGCTGATGTTGGCATCATAACTGGTGTCTTTTGACTCAGTTAAGCCAATAACTGTGTCAGAGTAGTCATCTAATGCGTAACGGGCACCGAAATCTATGGTCAAGCTGTCGATTGGCGAGTGGGTGACTCGAGCTTCAATCTGGGTTCTGTCGCGGTTAGCCAGATTGTACTTACGTAACAGGCTGTTGGTTTCAGAAGATGTCCATTCAGAAGCTTGATATTGCGAGCCATCACGCTGACCGTAACTGCCCTTAACCCACATATCCCAAGTTTCAAAGCTGTTAACGCGCAAACGTGCCCAAACGGTATTTTCATCCGTGGTTTCACGGTCTTGATAATTACGGTCATCACGTTTGAAGTCATAGCCGCCATCAAGCTTCAGTCCATGGGTAATACGATAATCCGCCGCCACTTTGAAGCGTTGGCTAGTGTTATCGTAAGGGGTGTTATAGGCCACCTTACCATTGACATTGTTGATGCTGACTTGGGTCCACTCTTCAATTTGAGTATTGTTATCACGGTCGCTATAGTCGTAGCTACCACTTAAGCGCAGTGAGTTAGTCACTTTACTGACGACTTTTAAGTTCAACCCTGTGAGGTCAACTTTGGCATCAACGGCCTCTGTCGGCACTTGATAGCCATAGCCTGAAGTGACTAATGCTTGGTCTTGACTCATTTGTCCCGCAAGCACACGACCTGTTAACACATTGGTATTGTCGTTGTATTGACCCATGAGCGACACTGTGTGTGACTGGTTGTCAGGGTCAAGGGCGAGTGTGCCAGAGGTTTGAGCACCAAAGGTCGGATTGAAGGCACTGTCGAAGTTTAACTGGTTGTACTCGTTCTTAAAAATTGAGCCATTGTAGTTAAGTGCAGTGAACCAACGATCGCCTTTGAGTTTAATGCCAGCTTCAATGGAGTCAGTGGTGTAATCAACTGGCTCAGCTAACATCATGGATTGGTTAAAGAATCCACCTGATGTTTTTTTCAAGCCAGTTTTTTCTTCACGCACGTAGCTCACATGCGTACTCCACAGCGATTCACCTTGATAGTCAAAACCTAACCCTGTGCGCTCACGTTTGAGCGACAGTTCTAAGGCATTTAGGTTGTCCATCAGTAACGGCATCTGGCTGCTTGAACCCGCAGTTACCCAGTTGTCTGGCAAGGTTAAATTATCGCTGCCGACACCAGAGTAGGGCGTTAAGGCACTATTACTGTTGTAAGTGGCGATTTGGCGATAGTTTACATTGACATTATACTGGCCTTGTTTGCCCGCATTGACATCTAAACGGCCACCATCCATGCCCAGTTGATAAGCTTCAACGCTGGCTTGATAGCCTTTCTCACTACGGAAGGTGACATCGGCATCAAATTTACCCGCAACTTCGTTTGAAGTCCCAAAGGCATTCGCCGAGCGAATATCCTCTTCGCTGTTGTAACCCACGCCAACACCCACAGTGCCAGACGTACCCGTTTCAACAACACAGCCTTTACAGCTCCAAGCGGACATTTTGACTTTTTCTGTATTGGCATTGGCTAAGCCATACCCGTCGGCCGCTATTGCAAAACCTGTGTTTGCTAGTAACGCCAGAGTGATCAAATTGAGTTTAAATTTCATTTTCTCGTCTCCTTAGCGCTGTAATAGCTTGCCAGATGGATGGTTTGAACCATGGACCTGACTGTGGCAATTTAAACAGCTTCTTCCACCCGTAAAGGCATTGTCGCCGACGTTTGAACCTAAACCAGTGTTACCTAAGTAAGCATTGCTGGCGTGGCCATCGCTGGCGTGACATTGCTGACACAGCTGCGGTGCGCGGGTTTTCAACATGGCATCATTCACACTGCCGTGAGGATTGTGGCAAGTTACACAGTTCTCAGTGACAGGTGCATGTTCCCACAGTTTTGGGCCGCGTTTCTCGGCGTGGCAGGAGTAACAGGTTTCGTTAATGCTAGGCTTGTTTAGATCGGAATCTGTCATGCTCCCATGGGGATTATGACAATCGCTACAGGTCATTTGAGCCCATTTTAGTGGGTGACTCGAGCGTTTATTCATGTCTGCTTTTTGCTTAGTGTGACAGCTAGTACAGACTTCCATTTCGGTGTTTTTTGATAACACAGGATCTTTTGCGACATGCACTTGGTGGCATGAGGCACAAGCTACATCGGCATTGTCATGGTGACTACCGTTCCAAGATACGCGTTTATCATCTTGGTGACAGCTCATACAGACACTGTTTTGTTTTTCTGCACTTAAGGTCGATTGCTTACCAAAAGTGATCATCGGCTCGTTGCCGCCTTTATTGTGTTGACCCATAGGACCATGACAGGCTTCACATTGCAGGCCAGCCATTGGGCTCTTTGATGAATCAATGGCGCCATGAACACCTTTGAAGAGGTCCATCACTTTTTCAGATTTTTTGTGGCACATCAAACAAGAATCGGCACCTTTAGGGGAGTAGCTGCCTTCGGCAAACTTCTTATCTAAGGTGGCTTCGACTTGTTCTGGTGTCATTTTGTCATCCCACTTTGAGGCGTGTGCACTCGGTGTGATGCATAAAGACATCACTGCAGACATTGCCATGGAGATGACAAGTGCCGGCAGTAGGTTTTTCATTTTTAGGCTGTTCTTCATAATAGGCTTCCCAATTTGTCCCAACAAAATTCAAGAAAGGGGGAGCGAACTCCCCCTGCTTGGGCAAATTACATCTTCACCTGAGTGTGATCTGTTGGTGTGGGTTTGTGACAGTAGAAACAGGTTTCTGACTGCGCCGCTTGATTGGCTTGAACATAATCACCGTTCACAATCGCGCCCATATTTTCTAAGCCGTGGCCAATAGATTCTGGCGCGTGGCATGAAGTACAAGTGGCAGTGATTGGCGTGGTGTATTTACCCGCAGTTGTTGCCAGAGCGCCTTTGACCTTGAATGCATCTAGGTTGAAGTCGTTATGACATTGGGTACATTCTTTGATGACACCTTGTTTACCATGAACAACGTGTAATTTCATCTCCAACGCACCTTTGTTAGCACCACTTGCATAGGTACCATCTGGGGTATGACAAGCGACACACGCATCCACACCGACGATTGGCTTACCGCTGGCATCTTTTGTATGTGATAGCTGTTCTGTCATCACAAAACCCGCATGGTGGCCTTTGTGAATTTCGAAGCTATCACCGTGACAACCTTGACAGGTACCAAACTCAACTGAGTTAACATGACGCATGCTCGGTGCTTTGCCAGACTTAGTGCCAAAAGCTAGCTCGGCTTTCATGCTCGTTGTTGCGCTGTCTGCGGTACATGCAGTTAAGCTTGTACCAGTGCTACAAACTTCTAAACCGATAATGGTAAAGGCGGTATCAGTATCGCCTGCACCGAAAGGTAGAACGGGTGTTGTAAAGACCAATTTACCGTCAACTAAGGTTACACCTTCTTGCAGTGCGCCATCTTTGACTAAGTCTTTCGCTATTTTCGCTTTACCGCTACCTGGACTTGGGTTGTAGCCCATGATCGGGAAGTTAGGGCCAACGTTGGTAACGGACTCTAAACGTTTAATCTTATCTTGAACGGTTGCCGCATCAATTGCGTTACCATCTTTGTCTAAGATAGACACGGTTAATACTGCAGTATCATCAGCTTGACCAGCAAGTGCTGCTGACATACCTAACTGAGCGATAACGGCTTTTTTGTCTGCAGTCTTACCTGTGTGCAGTTCTGCAGTCCAATCGCTGTTATGACAGGCGATACAGTTGGAGTTATCTAGCTGTTGTGAGTGACCTTTACCAGCAGCAAAGTCCACTGCGCTATGGCAGCTTCCACATGAGGCAGCAGTTGGGATACGTGACCAATTACTCCAATCAGGCGTAGCCTCATTTGCAACGTGACAGCTTTGACAGCCTTCTAATGAGCCTAAGGTGAGGTCTTTGTGTTTAGCGTGAACGAGAACATTGAACTCTTTACCAACACCGACTTTTCCGGCTGTGTGGCAAGTTGCACAGTAATTAACGTCAGAATACGCGCCGCCATGTTTAACATTGGCTAAATCTTGGTGACAAGTATTACAGCTTTCTGTGGCGACAATTTTGCGACTATATGTTGGCAGTGCGCCAGTATCGGCAGTGAAGTCGACAAAGGCGTTACTGTTTGGTACTTGAGTACCATCGGGAAGCGGAGTGTTATAAGCGCGGATTAATACCCGTTGAGCTAACTGTTCGTTATAGGTGACTTTAGTGTTAGCGGTCAGGTTCATGCTAAAAGTATAACTGTAGTGACCGTTTTTCTTGTCAACGAAAGTCCCTGGGCATGTTGCAGCGACATCACAGGTTTCATCACCAAAGTATTGCCATTGTGACGCATTACCTGCACCAGTTGCGCCTTGTGGGATTAATTGTGCTGCGGCAAAACGCATTTTTTGTAGGCCAACAACGGGTAAATCATTTTCGTTAGTGACGGTAAACTCAACACTCGGAATACCGTTAGTGACGACAGATTTGTCAAAGGCGAAATTAAGGGTTTGAATCGCTGGAGCAGGTTCGCCACCAGGTTCACCGGGATTACCATCATTACCATCGCTGCCACCACAGCCCGCTAAGGCCATAGTGACTGCACTTGCTGCTAACAGCAGTGCGATTTTAGTTGTTTGTGCGTTCATCATTTTTTTCCCTGCATAGGTTTGGCATTGCTTAAACGCTATGTTCTAGAGCCAACAGATTCTATGTCTGTGTTTTTGGTCACTAGAAGCGACTTAAGTGGATGCTGGAAATAGAATTCCCCAAGGAAAGGCTAACCTAACATGACCTTAAAATCTCCAAGGCCTTTGCTAATGTGTGACTTGGATCTTTCTATTTCTAAAGAGGTATTTAAAGCGAGAGGTAAAAATGATTTTAGAACAAAAAAACAGCAGGGTTTTGAAAGGGAAGAATATAAAGAGAGAGGTAACAACCTCTCTCTTTAATAACGATAAAAACATTGCTCTGAATGAGAGCGTTATCTCTGTTTAGTTACCGTGGACTTCACTCAATTGAGCTGGTGTATGGCAAGTCGCACAGCTTTCAGATGCACGGGTTTGCACATCGGCTGCGCTAGTACCGTTTAAGATACCACCGTTAGCTTCAATATGAGATTTAGCGGCATCAGAGAGATATTTCTGGTGACAGCTTAAACATGCGCCTGCATCAGAAGAGACCCAAATATCGGTACCGTTATTGTTGATGTCACCAAAACGCCATGTGCGTTCAGGTGCACGGCCTAAGGTAATACCTGTAATGACGTTTGATTTATCTACAGTATGACATGTAGCGCAATCGGTTTTAAGCACAGTGCCCGATTGTACGCCTGCATATTTTAGATAATGGCCTTCACGTTCGTGAGCTTTCCAAGCAAAGCTAGTTGGGATTTTGCCACCAGGATAGCTTGAATCGGCTTTAAGGGTTTTGTCTGATGTATGACAAGTTTGGCAGTTTACACCATTGTCATAGTGGTGAATTTCTTGATTGTGACAACCTTGACATTTTGTTGGGTCAATAATATCACGACGAATAGCTGCTTTAGCTGTGCTATCCACAGCATTATCTTTCCAAACGAAGTGATAAGGAGCTTCTTTGACTGGGACTTTGTGTGTGTTAGCTGTCGCACAATCTGTCATCACAACATCCGCAACGCCATAGCCACCATTGTTGAAACATACTTCCAATGTTGACCATAGTTCGAATGTTTTACCATTTGCATCTGTGGGTAAATTGAACTTAGTGCCAGTCAATGAGTAGGTTTTATTGGCTTCGTTATAGGTACCTTCACTTAGAGCAATGCGACGGTTACTGTAAGAAGCCGTAGCAGAACTCGGGAAGTCTTTATCAGAATCCCATGCAACTACAACACGCGAGCCCTGGTTCACGAAGGCTTTGTCAATCGCATTGCCATCCTTATCAATAACTTGAACATCGAAAGTGATTTTGCCTGTGGCATTGACACCTACATTGCTGAACTTAATACCCATAGTTTTAGTGTCAGAGTAAGCTTTCAGCACATCGCCATGACGTTTAGCCGCACTGCCTGTTCCACCATAGGGTTGAGTTGCATTATGACAGGCAACACAGTCATTGCTGCTGTGGTGAGCAGATGGTTTTTCAGTGTGACAACCAATACAGGCTTGATTACTTAAATCAGCCTTAAATAGATCGGCATTAGCTGGCGCGTTCGTTCCTTCTACGTGACAGGCTGCACAATCAGCGGCAGGTTTTAATGGGAAACCAACCTTGCCATAGTCAATGACTTTACCGCCATAACCTACAATTTTATATGGTGCAGGAACTTCCGCTCCAGTTTCATCATAGGTATGACGTTCGCCACCTTTATGGATAGCATGAATCATGTAAGTAAATTCAATGCTATTGCCTGATTCAGGGTCACCAGAGGTTGCCGTATGGCAAGATGCACAGTTCTCAATATCAACTCTGCGGCCGCCGTGTAACTCTAAACTTTCTGGTTGGTGACAGGTGTAACAGGCTGTTATTGAAACAACGTTACGTGTTTGGATTCCTTCTGTTTTACCTGTTGAAGGCTGCCAGTCAAAATGTGCGTTTGCTGAAAGTTGTGGTAACTCAAGCTCTAAGGTCGCACGTTGAGTCGCTTCAGCGCTGTAAGTGATGGCTAAGGGCTCAGTGACATTGGCGATATTGGCTTGATAGGTATAACTGTAGTTGCCATCACCATGATCGACTAAACATGTATCACACTTGGCTGCAGCTTCAACGTTGGCTTGATATTGAGCGGATGGATTGAGGTTATCCACGCCAGAAGGCACTGTGCCAGGTTCTTTTTTCGTATTGATATAGGCTTGCCATTGGTAACCGCGGTCAGCGGGTTTTGCTGGATCTTCTGTTGCTACTGTTACGTGGCTAAGTTGCGCAATACCAAAGCGAATGTCGTGATCTTTATTCAAGCCAAGTACAGCCACACCATTCGCATTTTCTAATGTGAAATTAACAGTCACTTTACCTGCATCGACTGTGGCGTTAGTGAAACTTGCTTTCAGTGTAGGAGTTGAATCGATATTAACACCGACAACGCCCGGTTTTCCGTCTTCACCATCTTTACCGTCACTACCACCGCAACCGGCGAGTAGTAGAGAGAGTAAACCGGCACCCAACATCGCTTTTGTTGCGGTATTGAAATTGAACCGTTTCATCATGATATTTCCCTGCAATAGTTGTAATCATCATCAAACGCTTGGCAAATAAGAATAAATCTCATTACCCGCATAAGATGTGTGGAATTAGTTTTCCATCTGTAAGGCTAACTAAGTCACTGGTATTTATCAGTCACTTTAGGCGGGTAATGTGACTGAGATCTGACTATTTCTTTAGGAGTAGATGACTGCATCGTATGAGTTCCTTTTATATCTGCAGTTGCTGGCCTTTTTAGGCCAGCATCATAGGGTTAGTTTATTGGATGCACTTTCAACACGTCCGCGACTCCACCCTGTCCATGACAGAAAGCACAGGTTTCAGTTCCTGCGGTTGCATCGGATTTTGTACCTGCAAAAACAGCACCTTGCTGAGCCATGTGGTTATGAGTGCTGGTATCTGAATGGCAGTTGCTACACACAGCGGCAATTGGGCTGGTAAAAGTGCCGTTATTGAGGGCAAGGGGTTGCACCGCTGAATTTAAGGGGAGGGCGACGGTAGAAATTCCCGCAGTATCGTTAACGTGGCATTGGGCACAGTTACCGATTTTTCCTGGGTAGTTTAGGCTTTCAAACCCCGTGAATTGACTGGTGTGAATACCGTGGATCAGCTGCTTAAAGTCAAATGACGTGATTGAAGGATTGGCTGCCGTCGCATCGGCCAGCATATTGGCGTTATGGCATAGCTGACATTGACCACTGAGATCGTTACGTGAGCCGTGAATATTCAGTTTTTGATCACCATGGCAATTACCGCAGCTTGCATTACTCACAACGCTACGACGACCTTCATTGCTCAATGCTGCCATATCAAAATAACTGTGGCTGGATTTAATCACTAACACTTCCGCCAGTTCAGTCGTGCAATCAACCAGTACTTTATCTTTGGCACAGATTCTGCTTTGAATCGCAAGTCCACCATGATCCGTTTCAGTGCCTGCTGGCACGGTAAGGCCCGCTATCGTATAGGTATAAATGCCATTAGAGCCTGATATGGGTGTGGATTCCGGCAGTTTAATCGAGCGAGCTGAACGGGTCGCATAATCAAAACTGGTTCCCCAGTTGGCATATACCCTTAAATCATTGATAAATTTTAGTTTATCGGCACTTTTGCTATACACAGTTCCTGTGGCTGGATTCATCAGCTTAACCGCAACAGTGACCGTACCATTGGCATCCATACTGGCGCTGGTGATGCTTGGGCTAAATTGCATCAGTGCCGCGTTTTTAGCTTCATCACTGTGTACGCTTGCGGTCCAGTCGGCATTATGACACGCCACGCAGTTACTGTTATCTGTTTGCACTGGGTGTCCTTCGCCTGCGGGGAAATTGATCTGTGTATGACAGGCACCACAGGCTTGCATGGTCGGGACTCTGCGCCAGTTTTGCTGTTCGGTTAACTCAGCCTTATCGACGTGACAGGTTTGGCAGTCACTAATGGGTTGCGGGAAGCCGGTTAAATGTTTGCTGTGGATCATTTGTGGGAAAATATCCGCAGGGTTACTGACTTTTTTGCTGTTATGGCAGGTGACGCAGGTTTCGATTTGATTATATCTACTGCCATGGAAAGCAAGATTACTGTGGCAACTATTACAGGTCTCTATTGTGACTAAGTTGCGGGTGTAAGCGACATTACTACCTGAAGATTGCCAGTCATAATGCTGATTGGTTATAGGTAAGGGCGTGTTATCGGCAAGTTTATCGCCGCCAATTTTGACCACCATTCTTTGGGTCGCTTCGGGCATAAATGTAACTCCATTCATGCCATTAAATGCGGTGCTGAAGATGTAACTGTAGTGACCGTTTTTATGATCTGTGAGACTGCCAAGGCAAGTTGCCGCGCAGGTTTCAGCGGTAAAGTGCTGCCATTCACTGCTATTCCCCGCGCCTGTATAACCTTGGGGGAGAAGCTGCGCGGCAATAAATGTCGCCGATGGGATACCAATCACGGCTTCATCATCTTGATTGCTTACTTGAAAATCCACTTGAGCAATGCCATCTGTCATCGCGACTTTATCGACCATGATGTTAAGGCTAGTTATCGTTAATGCAGGCGGTTTCGCAGGCTCACCGGGATTACCATCTTGGCCGTTATCACCGCCACAGGCGCTTAATAGCGAGACTAACGCCAGCATAAGACTGAATTGAGTGCGAATTTTTGCAAACTTGTTCATATTTCTATCCTTGGAATGCGCTGTCAGTGCCTAAGTTACATTTGGTAGCTTAAGGTCAAGCCTAAGTAGTGAGCGTTGTAGTCGTGGCCCATATCACCAAAACTGAGGACGTTGGGGATCGTGTCCCAGCTTGTGCCTTGGTTTTGCCAATTAGCATCTTGATATTTTTCGAATAACCAATCGACGCGCAGCGACATACTGTCGGCAAACTTATATTTGGCGTAGGCATTAATATTGTGTTTGCGGGCGTAAAAATCGCCATAGGGACTGGTGATGCCGTAGGTCACTTCTGTATCACTCTGTCCGTCGGAATAGCTGTAATCCAAACCAATATCGAGGTGATGATCGAACAGGTTTTGATAACTAAGCCCTGCACCAATCAAGGTCGATTTTTCCTCGGCAGTGCTGTTCCAATCGGGTGTCGAGAAGGAATTACTGCCCGCTTGGTCTGAATCGCGCCAATCTTGGTTAACAAAGGCGGTTAAATTGAGGTCACTGCTCAGCACATATTGGGCTGACAAGTCGTAACCGAGATAGGACACCTGAGTTAGACCAACGAAGGTATGATGATAGTCGTCATTAATGCTGTGTAAGCTGGCACCAAGAGATAGACCAATATCGCTCTGATAATCCGTGTGTAAGGTGACTTTCTGCCTTTTTCTATCGGCAAGGTAGGATTTACGTAGCCAAGGATTACTTGAACTTTGAGTGGTTGCGACGGGATGATATTCACTGCCATCTCGCTCTAGTGCTTCTCCTTTCAACCAAGCTGACCATGCGGGCGAATAGCGATAACTTAGTTTAGCAAACACGCCGGACTCGTCGACGGATTGGCGGTCGAGTTCGGCATAATCGTTTTCATTATGGCTGTAACCCGCTTCGGCATAAGCCGCTGAGGTAAAACGGTATTTGCTTTTAAGTTCGAGTTTTTTGGTGCGCTTATCATAAAGGCTATTTTGGGCTGTGCCTTGATTAATACTGTCGGTGACGATCTGCGGAAAGTCTAATTGAGCCGTTTTGTTATCTCTGTCTTGATAGTTGTAACTTGCCTGCATGCTTAAATCTTGGCTGATCCGTCCTGAATATTTAAGGTCCATCTCTACAATATCGACTTGGCCATTTAAGGTATCCGCAGGCAGGACGGGCGATGGGCCATTGATGGTGGCAGGAATAAAGGTGTCATCTTGGGTCATGCGGCTAAAGCCTGCGTGCATCAATACATTTTGACCATTTGCCCCCCCTGAGGCTTCTGCGGCAACTCTGTAGGCTTTATTGTCGGGGTCGACCGCATTCTGACCTAGGTATGCTGCACCAAAGGTGGGCGTGTAGGCTGATTGCCACAGCATGGCTTGGTGATCATTTTTATATTGGCTGATTTGGCTATTGATGCCTGCTTGCCAGCCTGAACCGTTAAAATAAATTCTCGCATCGACTTCATCAGTACTGTCATCAATTGGTTGGGCTAGCATAACGCTATTGGTGAGTATATTGGCACTGGTCTTTTTTGCGCCACTGCGGTCTTCATGCTGATAGTTTAGCGAGGCTTTGTAGTGACTGTTATTGTCACCTTCAGGTGATATTTTGCCCGCGTAGTAACCACCGATACTAAAGCGATCACGTTGAATACTTAAATCTTGGCTAACAAGGCTGCTCTGTAACATAGGCATAGATTGCGTTGTGCCGCCTGTTATCCAGTTATCGGGCAATAACATTTTATCTTGCACTGAGGTATAGGGGCTTTTGAGTTGATTATGGTTATAGTTTGCTAAGCCTCTATAACCTAAGTTGATTTGATAGTTTCCCGGCCTTCCTGTTGTGAGCTTGGCTGAGCCCGCATCAAAACCTAACTTATCCGCGACCAGCTCGGTTTGATAACCCGTCTGCGTTTTGTACATCATATCCGCACCGACGGCGCCAACGAGACCCTCGTTATCTGTCCCACTACTGTTACCGAAACGGCTGTCCTCACTATCGTTGTAAGCGAGGCTGGCACTGACATTGCCAATATGCCCTGTCTTAGGTTGGCATTGCTTACAGCTCCATGCCTCTGTCTTTATGCTACTTCGATTCGCTTCTTGCAGCTCATAACCTTCGGCGTGTGCTTGAGTCAAAACACCGCTTATCGCCCAAGCCAGCAAAGTGAGGGAGAAATAAGCGCTAGGGTGAGACATTTTAGCTGTTCGCATGATCATTCCCTTGTTATCTCTGCAGTAATTTGCCAGAAGGATGGTTAGAGCCATGCACTTGTCCATGACAATTCATACAGGAATTACCAGAAGTGAAGGCATTGGTTTGATTGCCAAAATAGGCATTACTGCTATGGCCATCCGAAGCGTGACACTGCTGACACAGTTGTGGCGGTTTGCTGATCAGCATGGCTTCGTTCACGCTGCCATGGGGATTGTGGCAATTAGCGCAGTTGTCGGTGACGGGGGCATGTTCCCACAGTTTAGGGCCGCGCTTTTCGGCATGACAGCTATAGCAATTTTCATTAACACTCATTTGCTTCAAGCTTGAATCGTTTAAACTGCCGTGGGGATTATGGCAGTCACTGCACACCATTTGTTGCCACTGTAATGGATGCGCCGAGCGCTTGTGCATATCGGCTTTTTGTTGGGTATGGCATTGGGTACAAATGGCGACTTCATTGGCTTTATCGCTGATAGGATCTTTTGCGGTATGCACTTGATGGCAGCTGCTACAGACGACATCGGCGTTATCGTGGTGATTGCCTTTCCATGCGGTACGTTGACTGTCATTGTGGCAACTCATACAGACACTGTTTTGCTTTTGCGCGGGAACAGGGGAGTTTGCGCCAAAGGTGATCATCGGCTCTTTGCCACCTTTATTATGATTCCCTAACGGGCCGTGGCAGGCTTCGCACTGCAAATCGGCCATGGGTGAACCTTTCACCTTGGGGTTGCCATGAACCCCCTCAAATATCGCCATCACCACGGCACTTTTTTTGTGGCACATCAGGCAAGTATCAGCGCCTTTAGCGGAATACTTACCTTCGGCGAATTTTTTGTCTAATGTCGCAACAACTTCTTCTGGTTTTTTGTCATCCCAAGGGGTCGCTGAGGCCGAAACGCTTGCGATTGATAACAAAATACATAGCATAGCCTTAGCTATGCTTCTGAACTTTAGCCCTATTTCCATGGTTATGTTTTCCCGAGTGCATTTATATTTGTTATTTTTACGCTTTCGACATTGCTAATTTAGCTTATTGAGCTCGGTTAATATTAGAACAAGTGCGTGACACGTGCTTAACATTGCGTGGTCTTTTCACTGTAAAGAGGGATGATTTTACAGGCGATATAGATTAAGTGTGATTTTGATCACACTTGTTTCGGGTGGGATTTGTTTACAGCGTTTTGACTTCTGTGCATCGCTTTATAGTCACTAATGCAAAGGTGCAGATTTTTATTTTCGGTTGGTCGTTTATTCATTGGAATTTTTATCACATAATACCCAACACAATTGAAAACTATTATCGTTACCAATCAAAAATCTTGATCTAGGTAAAGTTATTAGTGTCATCGCTCGGTTACAATGGGCGCAGTTTTTCGAGCTGAACCTGTTGCAAGGTGGAATACGTAATGAAGTTAAGCGAACTCAGTCCCGGCGATCGCGGTCTTATTTCTGAAGTGGGGCGTTTGGCGCTGCCACAAACCGTGAAGCGCAAGTTGTTGTCCATGGGGATCACGCCAAATACGCGTTTTTTATTGATCCGATACGCACCTATGGGCTCTGGTCTCGAACTGGATATTCGTGGTAGTAAACTTTGTATGCGCAGAGATTTGGCAGACATCATTGAGGTGGAAAAGACGAATGGCTAAGCAGTTTCATTGCGTCACAGTAGGAAACCCTAACGCGGGTAAATCTACACTCTTTAACGCGCTAACAGGCGCAAATCAACAAGTGGGTAACTGGTCTGGTGTTACGGTCGAAAAAAAGACTGGTCATTTCACCTTAAACGGTGCTGACGTCTATCTGACAGACTTACCGGGTATTTACGACCTTCTTCCTGCGGGTAATAGTTGCGATTGTTCACTTGATGAGCAAATTGCGCAGCAATACCTTGCCGAGCAACGTGTCGATGGCATTATCAATTTAGTTGATGCCACTAATATCGAACGTCACTTATATCTCACTGCCCAATTGCGTGAACTCGCTATCCCTATGGTGGTGGTGCTGAATAAAATTGATTCGGCTGTCAAACGTGGGATTAAAGTCGATTTAAAGAAAATGAGCCAAGAGCTGGGTTGCCCTGTAATTGGCGTGTGTTCGCGAGATCCTGCCGATGTCGCTAAAGTGCAGGCACAGGTACTCGATTTACTTCAAGGCCGAGTCTCAGAAGCCCCATTAGTGCTTCACTACGATGAACAAATTGAAGCGGGCGTGCAGTTACTCTGCAGCAAAGATACCCAATTAAGTCGCGGCCGCGCTTTGGCTATGCTTGGTAATGGTTCGGGTTGTGGTAGCTGTAAAAATGCTGAATTGCAGGATGAAGTGAATTCCTGTACTCAGATTATCGCTCAGCAAGGCCATGATATTGAAGTGATGGTGGCGACCACGCGCTTTAATTTCGTTGAACAAGTTTTTCAAGGTTCAGTGAAAGAGTCAGGGTTCCTCACCCTCAGTGACAAATTAGATAAACTCGTTTTACATCCTGTGCTTGGCATTCCTGTGTTCTTGTTTGTGATGTATTTGATGTTTATGTTCAGCATTAATATTGGCAGTGCTTTTATTGATTTCTTTGATGTTTTTGCTGGCGCATTGTTTGTCGATCACTTCGGTTCATTCTTGACGAGCATGGGCTCTCCAGCTTGGTTAGTCACTATCTTAGCGGGCGGTGTCGGCCAAGGCATTCAAACCGTATCAACCTTTATTCCTGTTATTGCGGCGCTTTTCCTCGGTTTGTCGATCCTCGAAAGTTCTGGCTACATGGCACGCGCTGCATTTGTGGTTGACGGTTTAATGCGTCGTATTGGCCTGCCTGGTAAAGCATTCGTTCCTATGATTGTCGGTTTTGGTTGTTCAGTGCCTGCAATTATGGCGACGCGAACCTTAGGCAGTGAGCGTGAGCGTATTGTGACAGGGATGATGGCACCATTTATGTCCTGTGGTGCACGTCTTCCTGTTTATGCACTATTTGCGGCGGCTTTCTTCCCTGATTCAGGTCAGAATTTAGTCTTCTTGCTGTATATTATTGGTATCTTTGCCGCTATCGGTACGGGTTTATTACTCAGAAGCACTTTATTACCCGGCAGCAGTAGCGCTGTGGTGATGGAGCTGCCAAGTTATGAACTACCTAAGCTGAAAGCTGTTATGGTTCGTACAGGTAAACGCACTAAGAGTTTTATCTTAGGCGCAGGTAAAACGATTGTTCTAGTCGTGACCTTATTGAACTTCATCAATGCTATTGGTGTTGATGGCACATTTGGCCATGAAGATAGCCAAGCATCTTTGCTGAGTGTCGCGAGTCAAAAAATCACGCCTATCTTCTCGCCTATGGGCATAGAGCAGGATAACTGGCCTGCAACCGTCGGTATTATCACGGGTATTTTCGCCAAAGAAGCGGTTGTTGGTACCTTAAACAGTCTATACAGCAGCGCGGCGCCGACAGATGAAGAACTTGCACCATTGAGTGAAAGCTTTAATGCGGCTCTGGCAACGATTCCAGCTAACTTGTTTGGTTTAGATCTTGAAGATCCGCTTAAACTGTCGGTCGGTGATTTAACCAATAAAGAAACCGTTGCTGAAGAACAAGGTGTTGCGACATCGACTTTCGGTGCTTTACAAGCAGGTTTTAGTGGTAAAGTTGCGGCTTTCTCCTATTTGCTGTTTATCTTACTTTATACTCCTTGTGTTGCGGCAATGGGCGCCTTAGTGCATGAGTTTGGTTCTCGGTGGGCGACGTTCGCGGCAACGTGGACTTTCTCACTGGCTTATGGTTCTGCAACGGTAGTTTATCAAGCCGCTACCTTTACGCAGCACCCAGTTCAATCAAGTCTGTGGATTGGTTTCTTCTTGTTTGCATTAGCCGCTTTTTATCTGTGGTTGAAACGTAAGGGTAAAAGAAGCCAGCAGATTATTCCTGGGATCCGCATTATCACCGAGTAAGATTTACTGAGTCAGCATGACTGAATAATAAATGTCAGCTTAGTTAGGTCAAAGATAAAAGCAGCTTTCATGGCTGCTTTTATTGTTTTACTATCGCGGTTATAACCCTAAACAGTCAAAAACCAGAGTTTTTAACCCTAGGCATTGTAACTAGTAGTGATCTGTAGGATCATGCTGGTTTTCTTAAAATTGCCATTGTTCGCAAAGAGGAATTCCATGAGTCATGTGGACACTGAAGTACGTCCGAGTAACTTTATTCGTAATATCATAGATGAAGATTTACAAAGCGGTAAGCACACGAGTGTACAGACTCGTTTCCCGCCGGAACCGAATGGCTATCTTCATATTGGTCATGCTAAATCTATCTGCTTAAATTTTGGGATAGCGCGAGACTATAACGGTCTGTGTAATTTACGTTTTGACGATACTAATCCTGAAAAAGAAGACATTGATTATGTGAATTCTATTCAGGCGGATGTGCGTTGGCTTGGATTCCAGTGGGATGGTGACGTTCGCTATTCATCAAACTATTTTGATCAGTTACATCAATATGCGGTTGAACTGATTAATAAAGGTTTGGCTTATGTGTGTTTTTTGAATGCAGATGAAACCCGTGAATACCGTGGTACGTTAAAAGAGCCAGGTAAAAACAGTCCTTTCCGCGACACATCAGTCGAAGAAAACCTCGCCTTATTCGCTAAGATGCGCGACGGTGGTTTTAAAGAAGGTGAGTGCGCATTGCGTGCCAAAATTGATATGGCATCGCCATTCATGTGCATGCGCGATCCTATCATCTACCGTATTCGTTTTGCCCATCATCATCAAACAGGTGATAAGTGGTGCATTTACCCAATGTACGACTTCACGCACTGTATTTCTGATGCGTTAGAACATATTACCCACTCTTTATGTACTTTAGAGTTCCAAGACAACCGTCGTTTATACGACTGGGTGTTGGATAATTTGAATGATTTTCAAGCGCCGAATCGTACTCGTCAATACGAGTTTTCACGCTTAAATCTCGAATATACCTTGATGTCTAAACGTAAGCTGAACGACCTTGTGACCCGTAAACTCGTGTCAGGTTGGGATGACCCACGTATGCCAACGATTGCAGGCTTACGTCGCCGTGGTTACACACCGGCTTCAATTCGTGAGTTCTGCCAACGTATCGGCGTGACTAAGCAAGAAAATATGATTGAAGTCGGCATGTTAGATGCGTGTATTCGTGAAGAATTGAACGAACATGCACCGCGTGCGATGGCCGTATTACGTCCATTGAAAGTCATCATTGAAAACTATGCTGAAGATGAACTTGAGTACATTCAAGCGGCCGCTCATCCAAATGATGAGAGCATGGGGACGCGTGAATTAGCCTTTGGCCGAGAAATATTGATTGATGTGGCTGACTTTAAAGAAGAAGCCAACAAACAATACAAACGCTTAGTTACAGGTAAAGAAGTGCGTTTACGTAATGCCTATGTGATTAAAGCTGAACGTTGTGACAAAGACAGTGAAGGTAATATCACGACGGTTTACTGTACTTATGATCCTGAAACTTTAGGTAAAAACCCTGCAGATGGCCGTAAAGTCAAAGGCGTGATCCATTGGGTTGAGGCATCTACTGCTAAGCCTGCTGAATTCCGTCTCTATCAGCGTTTATTTACCGATCCTAATCCTGCTGCGGCAGAGACTGTGGATGAAGTGTTGAACCCTGAATCATTGATCGTTGTACAAGGTTTTGCAGAAGCAAGCTTAGTGAATGCACCTGCAGAACAAGCCTATCAGTTTGAGCGTGAAGGCTATTTCTGCGCTGACAGCAAAGATTCATCGCCGGATAATTTAGTGTTTAACTTGACCGTAGCGCTGCGTGATTCTTTCGAGTGATTTTGCTTAAGTGGATCTGTTTGACTGAATGAGTCAAACAGATCTGCTAACTCGCTCAGAGCGTTAATTCAACTCAAAAAAGAAGGCCTTTGCGGCCTTCTTTTTTATTTTCTGCTACAAATCAATTGCGACGCAGAGCTTGAGTTGCTGTTGATTAAATTTGTGATGAATTAAAATGGTTATTGGTACATAGGACCAAAGCCTAAGCTCCATAAAATGACACTAGTTGCCATTAGCCCCACCAAGAGTACTAAGCCTGCTGTCACCATAGAGCTGGCGTAGATAAAACCTTTCTCTTCGGGGATATTCATAATGATAGGCACCCCCGCGTACAGTAAATACACTGAGTAGGCTAAACCAATCAACCCTACTATCATGATAAACCATAGCACTGGATATAATGCGGCTAAACCGACCATAAACAACGGGGTTGCAGTGTAGGAGGCGAGCTCTAATGCTTGGGTGTAAGTTGGGTTAGCATCGAAGGTTTTTGCCATCCAATAGGCTAAATAGGCAAGGGCGAATACGCCTGCAATCAGGCCTAAATACATGCCTGCGGACATAAACAGGGCGCTTTGTGGTGTAAGGTAAATAGGATCGCCAGCGCCAGGATTCCAGCCAATGTAAGCCGTAGCTATATAGCTGCACACCGCCGGAATTAAGGCGATAAGTACTACATGGCTTAAGCTACTTTTCAGTGCCTCATGGTTTTTTTCAATTGTTTGCCACTCTTGTTTTGGATGAGTGTATAGCCCCATTAAGTGATTCAGTATCATTATAATTATCCTTGTTCAGCATTGATGAATGGCTCGCCAAACGTCAGACGAGCTGATAACAGCTCTACAATCGAGGTTAAAATGGTGTCCTGTCTCTTTATCCATCGATTGGTTACACATAGAGAAGTGAGAGGCTGTGTGATCAGGATCTCAGTTCTTTAGAGTGTAGATTATTTATTGAACAAAAAGTTCAGCGCGTCAAGTTTACTTAAGCCTAATGCTATAGCTTATGAGTAAATATGCGTAAAATAGTGCGATATTCAGAATGATATTGAGTGAGTCCATGCTGCAACTTCTTGCCCCCATCCACGCATTTCTTCACTGTGAAACACCGCAAACTTGGATTGATGTTGCGATAAAATCAGATTCCTTGGATGAGTTGCTGATCGACCATTGTAACTGTGAGTTAAAAGCCGCTCAGACAGCGATTTTTTTGCTACGAAAATATGCGTTAGATAAAGACAGTGGTCGAGCTCTGTTGGCGTGGGCTAAACCCTATGAAGAGTTTATTTATTCGCAAGAACATGATGTGGAAAGTTTTTTAGCCCGTGATGTGAAAAAGAATGAGTTGGTAACTGACCTTATACCTAAGCCCAACTTTAAGTTTGCTGCGAATTTAGTTTCACCTTTAATCCGCTTGATTAAAGAAGAGTTTCATCATTTTGAACAAGTATTGGATTTAATGCACAAGCGCAGTATTGATTACCGCAATATTCGCGCGGGTCGTTATGCCAAGGGCATGATGAGTCATGTGACAACCCATGAGAAAGATATTTTGCGGGATAAGTTGATTGTAGGGGCATATATTGAGGCTCGCTCGTGCGAGCGCTTCGCTAAACTCGCGCCTTATTTAGACGGTGAGCTGAGTAAGTTTTATGTGTCACTGCTGCGCTCTGAAGCGCGACATTATCAAGATTATCTTGCGTTAGCTCAGTTGGTTTCACCTGAGGATATTAGCGAGCGAGTGAAGTACTTTGGCGAGTTAGAAGCTGAGTTGATTTTGGCGCAGGATGATGAGTTTCGTTTCCACAGTGGGTCGCCTCTACTAAATTAATTTGAACGGCTTTGCTTCCCCAAACGAGTAGAGTTAAGTCCATATAGCTGAAACGATTAACGGTTCTAACAAACCATTAATCACAGTATTTTCAAGCTATTAAAGCTAAAAATTTAAGCTTAAGTAACGCTAAATGAGGCCTACTTAAGCCTATTCCTTTAGGTCATCGTCGGGTCGAAGGGTAAGGACTGTAAATTAATCCCTTCAGCGCTCACACTGAGCACACTGCCTTGCTCATACCAATCGCCAACCACTATACGCTTACAGCCATTGGCAAGTTGATGAATGGCCGGTCTGTGAGTATGACCGTGGATCATATGCTTAGTGTGTGTCTTGGCAAATAACACATCGACCGCATTGGGCTCTACATCCATGATAGTGTAGCTCTTTTGCTTATTGCTGTTCTTGCTCTTGCTGCGAATTTTATCAGCAATGCCCTGACGGGTTTTCTTGGATAAACAACCATACAGCCAACGAGACAGCGATAAACTGCGCAGTTTTCGAAAGCGTTGGTAGGCCTTATCTAAAGTACATAAGCTGTCGCCGTGCAAAATTACAGTGTCGACACCGTATAAATTGAGGCGAGTGACTTCGGGTAAAATTTGCATGCCTGCGGCGCGCGCAAATTGTTTGCCTAGCATGAAGTCACGGTTGCCATGGATAAAATACACGGGCAACTTTTGTGATACTTGCTTGAGTTTTTCGGCGATGTCGAGGGCAAAAGGCAAGGCAATATCATCACCAACCCAGACTTCAAACAAATCGCCTAGGATATAAAGGGCGTCGGCATCATCGAGTTCAGTGTCGAGAAAGCGAGTGAACGCTTGGGTGATATCAAGGCGATCTGCACTCAGGTGCAGATCGCCTATAAATAGAGTTCGCATTCGCCGTATTATGCCGCGACGCTGACTTTTTCAATCACAATGGCTTCTAATGGCACATCTTGATGCATACCACGGTTGCCTGTGCTAACGGCTTTAATTTTTTCGATAATGTCCATGCCTTCAACGATTTCGCCGAATACGCAGTAGCCCCAGCCCTGTGAGGTTTCTGATTTAAAATCGAGGAAAGTGTTGTCGTTCACGTTAATGAAGAACTGCGCAGTAGCTGAATGTGGATCTGAAGTACGCGCCATAGCGACAGTACCAGTACGGTTTGATAAACCGTTATTGGCTTCGTTCTTCACTGGCTCGTTACAACGCTTTTGGCTCATGTCTTCGTTGAAGCCACCACCTTGGATCATGAAACCGTCTATCACACGGTGGAAGATAGTGCCGTCGAAGAAACCTTCGTCAACATATTTCATGAAGTTTGCTACTGTTAACGGCGCTTTCTCAGCGTTCAGTTGCAGTTTAATGTCGCCCAAATTAGTGTGTAATGTGATCATGTTTTCATACTCAGTGTAAATAGTGGCGCGATTCTAACTTATCTCGGATTGCGCGCAAAGTGCAGTATTCAAAACCTGTCAGGCCGTGATAGACTGACTCCTTGATTTTACACCTGAATGTATCATTGAAGAGAATATCGATGTTGAAGATTTACAACAGTATTACCCGCCAAAAACAGGAATTTAAGCCAATTAATCCCGGGAAAATTGGGATGTACGTGTGTGGTGTGACCATATACGATCTCTGTCATATTGGTCATGGCCGTACTTTTGTTTCCTTCGACATGATAGTGCGCTACCTGCGTTACGCGGGTTATGAAGTGAATTTTCAGCGCAATATTACTGATGTTGATGACAAAATCATCAAGCGCGCTAACGAGAATAACGAAAGCTGTGAAGCCTTAACCGAGCGTCTTATTGGTGAAATGCACCAAGACTTCGATGCCTTAAATATGTTGCGCCCCGATTTTGAACCGCGCGCGACCCTTCACATTGCTGAAATCATCGACATGGTTGAGTTATTACTCGCCCGTGGTCATGCCTATGTGGCGAGCGATGGTGATGTGCTTTTCAGCGTGGCCTCATATCCTGATTATGGCCGTTTATCGGGCCAGAATTTAGATCAACTGCAAGCCGGTGCTCGGGTTGAAGTGGACGAAACCAAGCAAAATCCAATGGATTTTGTGTTGTGGAAAATGTCTAAACCTGGCGAACCAACGTGGGAATCTCCATGGGGACCGGGTCGTCCTGGCTGGCATATCGAATGTTCGGCCATGAACAGCAAACATTTAGGTTTGCATTTTGATATCCATGGCGGCGGCTCTGACTTACAGTTCCCACATCATGAGAATGAAATCGCCCAGTCTTGCTGTGCCCATGACACACCATACGTCAACTATTGGATGCACACTGGCATGGTGATGGTTGACCGTGAAAAGATGTCTAAGTCCTTAGGCAACTTCTTCACCATTCGAGATGTGCTTGGTCACTATGATGCTGAAACTGTGCGTTATTTCTTATTATCGGGCCATTATCGTAGCCAACTGAACTATTCAGAAGATAACTTGAAACAAGCGCGTTCAGCCTTAGAGCGTTTGTATACGGCGATTAAAGATGTCGACTTAACTGTCGTTGCGGCGCCTGCAGAAGAGTTTGTCGCTAAGTTTAAAGCGGCGATGGATGATGACTTTAATACACCTGAAGCCTATTCAGTCCTTTTTGACATGGTGCGTGAGATCAATCGTTTAAAACTGACCGATATGGCACAGGCATCTGCGTTAGCGGTCACCTTGAAGCAATTAGCGGATGTGTTAGGTCTATTAAGCCAAGAGCCAGAGGCCTTCTTTCAAGGCGGCGGTAGTGACGATGAAGTGGCCGAAATCGAAGCCTTAATCGTTGAGCGTAACCGTGCTCGTACCGAAAAGGATTGGGCTGCTGCGGATGTGGCGCGTAATCGTTTAGATATTTTGGGCGTTGTGCTTGAAGATGGTCCAAGTGGCACCACTTGGCGTAAGAAATAAGCTTATTCGCTATATTTTTAATTCAAGAAAATCTTCAGTAAATAAAAAACCTGCATCATGCAGGTTTTTTTATGCTTGCTAGAACCTAGAACCTAGAACCTAGAACCTAGAACCTAGAACCTAGAACCTAGAACCTAGAACCTAGAACCTAGTCATGATACTGCTCGGCAGCATATAAGGTGTTTTCTAATAGGCTTGCAATCGTCATCGGGCCAACACCGCCGGGGACTGGAGTGATAAAGCTGGCATTTTGCGCTGCAATGTTATATTGCACATCGCCGACTAAGGTGCCGTTATCTAAACGGTTAATGCCTACGTCAATGACGATAGCGCCGGGCTTGATCCACTCGCCAGGAATAAAGCCAGGTTTACCCACAGCAACGACCACGAGATCTGCCTGACGGATTTTTTGCTCGAGATTCTTAGTGAAGCGGTGGCAAGTAGTGGTGGTGCAGCCAGCCAGCAGCAACTCTAAGGTCATTGGGCGGCCGACAATATTGGATGCGCCAACCACAACAGCATCTAAACCATAGGTATCAACGCCAGTGGATTTGATGAGTGTCATTATGCCCATTGGGGTACAAGAGCGCAGCACCGGAATACGCTGGGCTAAACGGCCGACGTTGTACGGGTGAAATCCATCGACGTCTTTATCTGGGCGGATACGCTCGATGACTTTTGAGTCTTCGATATGTGCGGGTAATGGCAGTTGCACTAAGATGCCATCAATTGTCGGATCATCATTAAGACTATCAATCAGGTTGAGTAATTCATCTTCAGTGCAGTTTGTTTCTAAATCGTATGAACGAGAAATAAATCCAACTTCTTCACAAGCCTTACGTTTACTACCAACATAAACTTGTGATGCCGGATCGGCTCCCACTAATATTACGGCTAAACCCGGTACGCGTTGTCCAGCCTCTTTGCGGGCGGTGACTTTTTCGCTGAGCTTAGTGCGGATGGATTGAGCAATCGCCTTGCCGTCGATTATTTGGGCTGTCATGGGTGTAGGATATCCTTTATATGGGCGATGGTGAAAACAGTAGTTAACACAGAGATTGGCAATCGTGGCTATTTTAACAGGGCACAGCTACTGTGTCATGGTTAAAGCCGTTGCCAAGTGGATAAAAAAAACCAGATTAGCCTGATAATTCAGCACCTAGAGTCGAACGATAAAAAAATCGTTGACGGGTGTAAAGTGAGGGGATAAGATGCGCTCCGTTCTCAGGCAGATGTGTTCATCTTGCGCTGAAACTTTCATGCAAGACCTTCGGTGATTAGCGCAGTCCGATAGTGCATCCAGATTTTGGATGAGAGTGGACCAGAGGAAACCCTCTGAGTTGATACCAAGTAAAATGTAAGACCTTCGGTGATTAGCGCAGTCCGGTAGCGCATCTGGTTTGGGACCAGAGGGTCAGAGGTTCGAATCCTCTATCACCGACCACTTTATTATCGTTTGCTTCGATGAATTCAAAATAATTTGAACTAAAATAGGCAAATGATAGGGTTAGCATAAATGCTTTCCAAATCGGTTAGGATACAGAAAATTCTGTAAACCATGCGCCCGTAGCTCAGTTGGATAGAGCACCCGCCTTCTAAGCGGGTGGTCGCAGGTTCGAATCCTGCCGGGCGTACCAGTTTCATTGGTGATTGTAGCTCAGTTGGTAGAGTCCCGGATTGTGATTCCGGTTGTCGTGGGTTCGAGCCCCATCAGTCACCCCATTTTTAGTACTTTGAGTACAAATTAAATAAAGCGACCTTGTGTCGCTTTTTTTATACCCCAGATTCGGCTGTTGAGGCTCGACTCTGCAGAAAACGGTGGCTATAATGTCGCGTCTTGATAGATATCAACTATGAGCGACCTGTGCCTAAAACCAGTTGTGGTGGGCATTGTAGTCAAATTTAATGATCAAGAAACGAATACCTGAATAGTTGATGAATCGGCTATTACAAAGGACGTTAGACAAATTTCGAGGTAAAACAATGCAAGTTTCTGTTGAAGCAACCCAAGGCCTAGAGCGTCGCCTGACCATTTCTGTTCCTGCTGAACAAATTGAAAAGCTGGTTAAAGACAGTTTACAACGTGAAGCTAAGCGTGCTCGTATCCCAGGTTTCCGTCCTGGTAAAGTGCCTGTTACTGTTATAAACAAACGTTACGGCGCAGCGATTCGTCAAGACATCATGGGTGAAGTGATGCAACGTAACTTCATCGAAGCAATTATTGCTGAGAAGTTAAACCCAGCGGGTGCACCGACTTTTGTTCCTGGTTCTACTGATGGCGAAAAATTCGAATTTATCGCTACCTTTGAAATCTATCCAGAAGTTGAGCTGAAAGGCTTAGATGCAATCGAAGTAGAACAACCAAAAGCTGAAGTGACTGACGCTGACGTTGACACTATGATTGAAACCTTACGTAAACAACACGCGACTTTCGCTGCTGTTGAGCGTGAAGCTGCTGATGGCGACAAAGTGAAAATGAACTTTGTTGGCTCAGTTGACGGTGAAGAATTTGAAGGCGGCAAAGCTGATGATTTCGAACTGCAATTAGGTAGCGGCCGTATGATCCCTGGTTTTGAAACGGGTATTTTAGGTCACAAAGCGGGCGAAGAATTTGTTATCGACGTGAACTTCCCTGAAGAATATCACGCTGAAAACCTGAAAGGTAAAGCGGCTAAGTTTGCGATTACGCTGACAGAAGTGCAAGCGGCTAACCTGCCAGAAGTAAACGATGAGTTTGCTGCTCTGTTTGGTATCAGCGAAGGTGGCTTAGAAGCCCTTAAAACTGAAATCCGTAAAAACATGAACCGTGAACTTGAGCAAGCGTTAAAAGCTAACGTGAAAGAGCAAGTGATCAATGGTCTGTTAGCTAACAACGATATCACTTTGCCAAAAGCATTGATCGATGGCGAAGTTAACGTTTTGCGTCAACAAGCCATGCAACGTTTTGGCGGCCAATCGGCTAACATGCCAGAACTGCCAGCTGAATTGTTCACTGAACAAGCTGCACGTCGTGTTAAAATCGGTCTGCTATTAGGCGAAGTCATCAAGACTAACGAACTGAAAGCGGAAGATGAACGCGTACAAGGCTTGATCGCTTCTATGGCTTCAGCCTACGAAGATCCAAGTGAAGTAGTTGCTTATTACAACAGCAACAAAGAGCTGATGCAAAACATGCGCAACGTTGCTTTAGAAGAGCAAGCGGTTGAAGCACTGTTGAAATCTGCCAAAGTGACCGAAAAACAAGTCGCTTTTGAAGAATTTATGAACAAGGCTACCGGTCGCGCATAAGCTAAGCTTGACTTGATTAGCTGTTCGCCATTTATAATGGCTCGTATGAGGCTCCTCATGCGAGCCATTTTTATTTAGGGAAGTGAATAATGCATAATGCGTCAGACATACAAAGTGCTTTAGTGCCTATGGTGATCGAACAGACTGCTAAGGGTGAACGCTCATACGATATTTATTCTCGTTTGTTGAAAGAGCGGATTATCTTTTTGGTAGGTCAAGTTGAAGAACACATGGCAAACCTTATCGTGGCGCAATTATTATTCTTAGAATCAGAAAGCCCAGATAAAGATATCTTTTTATACATTAACTCCCCAGGTGGCTCTGTCACCGCAGGCATGGCGATTTATGATACCATGCAGTTTATCAAACCGAATGTTAGCACTGTCTGTATTGGCCAAGCCGCTAGTATGGGCGCTTTCTTGTTAGCCGGTGGTGAGAAGGGTAAGCGTCACTGTTTACCAAACTCTCGCGTGATGATCCATCAACCGCTGGGTGGTTTCCAAGGTCAAGCATCAGATATTGCTATTCATGCCAAAGAAATCTTAGGCATTAAAAATAAGCTTAACCTAATGCTCGCTGAACACACAGGTCAACCGCTCGAAGTGATTGAACGCGATACCGATCGTGACAACTTCATGAGTGCAACTCAAGCCGTCGAATATGGCTTAGTTGACTCTGTGATGACGAAACGCGGCTGATTTTTGCTTTTGACTGAGCTATGCTTTGTAAAAGTTAAGCAAATTTAAGACAGGCAGTAGAGCAGACTGCAAATGAGGTAATTAATGGGCGACAACAAAAATAATGGTGACAGCGGTAAATTGCTGTACTGCTCTTTTTGCGGAAAGAGCCAGCATGAAGTCAGAAAACTCATTGCTGGCCCATCAGTGTATGTATGCGACGAATGTGTTGAGTTATGTAACGACATCATTCGCGAAGAGATTAAAGAAATCTCTCCAAAGCGTGATAGCGATAAATTACCGACACCACATGAGTTGCGTGCACATTTAGACGATTATGTTATTGGCCAAGACAGAGCGAAAAAAGTGCTTTCTGTGGCAGTGTATAACCACTATAAGCGTTTAAAAAATGCATCGCCTAAAGATGGTATCGAGCTGGGTAAGAGTAATATTTTGCTTATCGGTCCAACGGGTAGCGGTAAAACCCTACTGGCTGAAACCCTTGCGCGCTCACTCAATGTGCCTTTCACAATGGCAGATGCTACTACGCTGACTGAAGCGGGTTATGTGGGTGAAGACGTTGAAAACATCATTCAAAAGTTGCTGCAAAAGTGCGACTACGATGTTGAGAAAGCGCAGCGTGGTATCGTTTATATCGATGAAATCGATAAAATTAGCCGTAAGTCAGACAATCCATCAATCACCCGTGACGTATCGGGTGAGGGTGTACAGCAAGCGCTGCTTAAGCTGATTGAAGGTACTGTTGCCGCGGTTCCACCACAAGGTGGCCGTAAGCATCCACAGCAAGAATTCTTACAAGTCGATACTTCTAAGATCCTGTTTATCTGTGGTGGTGCGTTTGCTGGGCTTGAGAAAGTGATTGAGCAACGTGCGCACGTTGGCTCGGGGATTGGTTTTGGTGCACAGGTGAAAGGCGAGAAAGAGAAAGCGACGATCTCTGAAACCTTATCGCAAGTAGAGCCTGGCGATTTAGTCAAATACGGTTTAATCCCTGAGTTTATTGGTCGTCTACCAGTGGTTGCGACTCTGACTGAGCTGGATGAAGAAGCTTTAGTACAAATTCTATCTCAACCTAAAAATGCCCTAACTAAGCAATACAGTGCGTTATTTGAGATGGAAGGGGTTGAGCTTGAGTTCCGCGAAGATGCGCTTAAAGCGATTGCTCACAAAGCCATGTCTCGCAAGACAGGTGCCCGTGGCCTACGCTCCATCGTTGAAAGTATTCTGCTGGATACTATGTACGATATCCCATCCGTTGACGGTGTGGTGAAGGCCGTTGTGGATGAATCAGTAGTGAAAGGGGAGTCTGCCCCAATCTTGATTTACGAGCACAATGAGGCCCAAGTGGCATCAGGCGAACAATAATTGTACTGATCGCTAATAAACTGAAAAACAAGGAGTCCAATGGACTCCTTTTTTCGTATTAGCCATTGAAACTCCATAAAGCGTCCCAATATACTCCAGTATTAATCCATTTCACCAAAACGGAATCGAACTATGACCCAAGAGCGTGAAGCGCATATCGAACTCCCCGTGCTGCCACTGCGAGATGTGGTGGTCTATCCCCATATGGTAATTCCGTTATTTGTCGGACGAGAAAAATCTATTCGATGTCTCGAAACGGCAATGGCGCAGGATAAGCAAATTATTTTAGTGGCGCAGCGTGATGCCGAGCTCGATGAACCATCAAAGGATGACATCTTCGAAGTGGGTACGGTTGCCTCTATTTTACAGTTACTTAAGCTGCCAGACGGTACAGTCAAAGTGCTGGTTGAAGGCGGTCGTCGCGCCCGTATTACCCGTTATACCCAAGAAACAGAATTTTTTGTGGCTAAGGCTGAGTATCTGGAATCAGAACCGCTGGAAGACAAAGAAGAAGAAGTGTTAGTGCGCAGTGCTATTGGTCAGTTTGAAGGTTATATCAAGCTGAACAAAAAGATCCCGCCAGAAGTCTTGACCTCTTTATCGGGTATCGATGAAGCGGCGCGTCTGGCCGATACTATGGCCGCACACATGCCACTTAAGCTTGAAGATAAGCAATCTGTGCTTGAGATGGTCAACGTCGGCGAACGTCTGGAATATCTAATGGCGATGATGGAATCGGAGATCGACCTATTACAGGTTGAGAAACGTATCCGGACTCGCGTTAAAAAACAGATGGAAAAGAGTCAGCGTGAGTACTATCTGAACGAACAGATGAAAGCCATCCAGAAAGAACTGGGTGACCTAGATGAAGGCCATGACGAATTTGAAGCCTTAAATCGTAAGATTGAAGAGGCTAATATGCCCGCTGAGGCGAAAGAGAAAGCTCTCGCCGAGCTTAACAAGTTACGCATGATGTCACCAATGTCGGCTGAAGCGACGGTTGTTCGCAGTTATGTCGATTGGATGACGGCTGTGCCTTGGAGCCAACGCTCTAAAATCAAACGTGATTTAGCCAAAGCCCAAGAAGTACTCGACACCGATCATTTTGGCCTTGAAAAAGTCAAAGAACGTATCTTGGAATATTTGGCAGTCCAAAGCCGAGTGCGTCAGCTTAAAGGGCCAATCCTGTGTTTAGTGGGGCCACCAGGTGTGGGTAAAACCTCGCTAGGTCAATCGATCGCTAAGGCGACCGGTCGTAAGTATGTGCGTGTTGCCCTCGGTGGCGTGCGTGATGAAGCGGAAATCCGTGGTCATCGCCGTACTTACATTGGGTCTATGCCGGGTAAAGTCATTCAAAAGATGGCTAAAGTCGGCGTGAAAAACCCGTTATTCTTGCTCGATGAAATCGACAAGATGAGTTCAGATATGCGCGGCGATCCGGCTTCTGCTTTATTAGAAGTGTTAGATCCTGAGCAAAATGCGACCTTTAACGATCATTACCTCGAAGTCGATTACGACCTATCCGATGTGATGTTTGTTGCAACGTCAAACTCTATGGATATTCCTGGGCCACTTCTTGACCGTATGGAAGTCATTCGTTTGTCGGGTTACACCGAAGACGAGAAGCTGAATATTGCTAAGCAACATTTGCTGAATAAGCAAATTGAGCGCAATGGTTTAAAAGCCACTGAAATTAAAGTAGATGATAGTGCTATCGTTGGCATTATCCGTTATTACACCCGTGAAGCGGGTGTGCGTTCACTCGAGCGTGAATTGTCTAAGATTTGCCGTAAAGTCGTGAAAATGATTTTGCTCGATAAGTCTGTCAAGTCTGTGACTGTCAACCAAGAGAATCTTAAGTCTTTCCTTGGTGTGCAGCGCTTTGATTACGGCAAAGCCGAGTCTAAGAACCAAATCGGTCAAGTGACTGGCTTAGCGTGGACTCAAGTGGGCGGTGACTTACTGACGATTGAAGCAACCTCAGTGCCAGGTAAAGGGAAGTTAACCTATACCGGTTCCCTTGGCGACGTGATGCAAGAGTCGATTCAAGCAGCGATGACAGTTGTTCGCGCCCGTGCGGAACAATTAGGTATCAATGCTGATTTCTACGAGAAGCGTGATATCCACGTGCATGTGCCAGAAGGTGCGACACCCAAAGATGGTCCATCTGCAGGTGCGGCAATGTGTACCGCGTTAGTATCAAGCTTAACGGGTAACCCCGTGCGTGCTGATGTGGCCATGACAGGTGAAATAACCTTACGTGGTGAAGTGTTACCTATCGGTGGTTTGAAAGAAAAACTGCTAGCAGCACACCGCGGCGGCATAAAATTGGTGCTTATTCCAAAAGAAAATGAGCGCGATTTGGAAGAAATTCCTGCCAATGTGATTGCCGATTTAGAAATTCGTCCCGTGCGTTGGGTCGATGAAGTGTTAAAACTGGCCCTAGAAAGACCAGTGGAAGGCTTCGAAGTGGTTAAAAACTTGGCATAACGCAAGAAATTGCGCTATCACGTTAAAAAAAATGAAAAAAGGGGCTTAACAAAGCGCAGACCTGTGGTAGCCTAGGTCTGTGGAGAGCCAGCTGCTCCAAGCCCTTGGCGCAACTGGCTTTGAGCTGTATCCAGTTTTAATTCTTTGGTTTTCGAACTCAGCTTGAACTTTGAATTCAAGCTTGTTATAAAAGCCTCCGCAGACCGCTCTAGAGACGGATTTGGTTGCGGCGCAAAAAAATTACATTCAAGGGGATGACATGAACAAATCTGAACTAATCGAGAAAATCGCATCTGGTGCTGACATTTCTAAAGCCGCTGCTGGCCGAGCACTGGATTCTTTTATCGCTGCTGTGACCGAAGGTCTGAAAGAAGGTGATAAAATTTCTCTTGTTGGTTTTGGTACTTTTGAAGTGCGTGAACGCGCTGAGCGTACTGGTCGCAACCCACAAACGGGTGAAGAAATCAAAATCGCAGCAGCTAAAATTCCTGCATTCAAAGCTGGTAAAGCACTGAAAGACGCTGTTAATTAATCATTAATATCGTAGCCTTTGTAAGGCGTTCGTAATGACAAGCACTGTTTATCAGTGCTTTTTACGAATTGAAAGTAATGGAATATGAAGCTTAATTTCTACCATTACTCGGGGTTTTAGAATTTACCAGTGGTAGCGTCTGAATATTCCCCATAAATTACAGAAAGGCGCATCTCAACCTGATGCGCCTTTTTATTTTGTTAATCGCAACAAGCGAGAAATCTGATGTTAGAAAAGATCCGCGATGGTTCGCAAGGCGTGATTGCTAAAGGCATTCTCGTACTTGTGATTTTATCTTTTGCATTTGCAGGAGTCAGTAGTTACTTAGGTTCAACAACTGATGTGCCTGCGGCAGAAGTGAACGGTGACAAGATCACTAAAGCCGAGCTAGAGCAGGCGTACCAGAGCGAGCGCTCTCGCATGGAGCAACAGCTAGGTGAAATGTTTGCTGCGTTATCTGCTGACGAAAAATACTTACAAAGCATTAAGCAGAGCGTATTAGAACGCTTAGTGGCTGACAAGTTGATAGATCAAGCTGCTAAGGCTATGGGTCTACGTGTATCTGATGAGCAAATTGTTGCTGCAATGAGAGCTGAACCGGCATTTCAAACTGATGGCAAATTTGATAACGATCGTTATCAGGCGATTCTGCGTCAGTTAGGTTATCAGCCACAGACTTTCAGAGACATGATGCGTGTCGATATGACCCGTCGTCAGTTAACTGCAGCCCTTGTGGGTACTGAATTCGTGTTACCTGGCGAAGCTAAGCAATTGGCTGAGTTACAAGGCCAAACCCGTGATGTGCGCTATGTTATTGTCGATTCTGCACCATTCTTAGCGACAGCGGTTGTGACTGACGAGCAAGTGAAAAACTATTATGACGCAAACCAAGGGCAGTTTATGAGCCCAGAGATGGTGAGCTTAGAATATGTTGAACTGAATGCTGCTGATTTTGCTAAAAATAATCCAGTTTCTGATGAAGAAGCACAAACGTATTACGAAGAACATAAAGCACAATATGTTTCTAACGAGAAGCGTCTTGCCGCGCATATTTTGGTTATGCCAGGTAACGATGAAGCGGCAGCAAAAGCCAAGGCTGAAGATCTCGCTAAGCAATTAGATAGCGGTGCCGATTTTGCTGATCTGGCTAAAGCTAACTCTGATGATACTTTGAGTGCAGAGCAGGGCGGTAAACTGGATTGGTTTGAACCTGGTGTAATGGACCCCGCATTTGATGCCGCTTTATTTGCATTAAATAAAGGCCAACATTCTGCGGTGGTTAAAACAGACTTTGGTTTCCACATTATCAAACTATTAGATGTGCAATCTGGCGCGACTGTACCGTTTGCTGATGTGAAAGCTAAGATAGTGGCTCAATTGCAAGATAAGAAAGCGGTTGACCAGTTCTATAGCTTACAAAGTAAATTAGCGGATACCAGCTATGAAGTGCCAGATACACTATCTGAAACCTCAAAAGCTGTTGGCGTTGATGTTAAGACTACAGCACTGTTTTCTCGCGATAACGCACCAGCTGAGCTAAACAAGCCTGACTTAGTTAAAGCAGCCTTCTCTGAAACTGTGATGCTGAAAGGTTTAAACAGTGAAGTGATTGAGCTTGAACCTAACCATGTGGTTGTTATCCGAGTGAAAGAACATCACGATGCGGGTACTTTGGCCTTAGCTGAAGTGAAAGCCAACATCACTGAGCGCTTGAAGCAAGATCAAGCAAACGAAGCCGCCCGTGCAAAAGCACAGGAACTGATGGCACAAGTTAAAGCGGGTGCAACTGATCTTGGTTTAGTGTCTAAAGCGAAACTAGGCCGTGGCGCGCAAGATGTTGATGCTGCGATTGTAGGCAAAGCGTTCCAAATGCCAACACCAAGTACAACTCCTGTTGTCGATACCGTTGGTTTAGCAAACGGTTATGCTGTGGTTGCACTGGATAAAGTCAACGCTGCAGAAGGCGTGAGTGATGAGCTAGTTAATGCACTTAAACAACGTCTGAACGCACAATACAGTGAAGCAGACTACCGTGGCTTGATCGATTCGCTTAAAGCCAATGCCAAGGTGCTTTACCCTGTAGAAGAATAATTTCAGTGAGGATAGTGAATTAAATTTGCTATCCGACTGATTAAATAGAAAAGGCCAAGTGAGTTCACTTGGCCTTTTTGTTTTTTAATTCGATAAAGTTTACCAATGAAGTTCGAAGGATATCCGCTATAGCAACACTGTCAGACTCCATATTCCATTACTTCAATCGCCACGTTACTGAATTGAATGGTTAATCATCAACGCCAATCATTACGCTGCTGGCTTTGATGAGGGCATAAGCCGAATCACCCACTTTGAGCCCTAGGCGCTCACAGGAAGCTTTAGTCACCACAGAGGTCAGTACGACACCGGGTGCAAGTTCTATTGTCACTTCATTGTTTACAGCGCCCATTTCTATGGATTTGATTGTACCGCTGAGGGTGTTTCTTGCGCTAATTTTCATTGATTTTCCTTATTGAGGGATTATTAGGGGTCAACTGCAGCTAGTGTAGCGCATCTTAATCTGGGAGTTATAAATAAAAACGCCACTAAAAAGTGGCGTTTAACGTTTGTGATAAGCAGTGATTCGCTATCGAGTTGATTAGAGTTCGATAACGTCAAATTCAACGTATGGGTTAACGTCGGCATCGTAATCAATGTCTTCGATACCAAAACCAAATAACTTAATAAATTCAGCTTTGTATTCACGGTAATCAGTCAATTCTGATAAGTTTTCTGTGGTCACTTGTGGCCACAAATTACGGCAGTGTTGCTGAATATCTTCACGCAGTTCCCAGTCATCTAAACGTAAGCGATTATCACTGTCGGTCTCAGGTTTTGCACCATCGGCACGGAATAGGCGCTCACTGAATAAGCGATAGATTTGCTCCATACAACCTTCATGGAGACCTTCCTGACGCATTTTCTTGAATACCATAGCGATATATAAAGGCATGACAGGAATGGCCGAACTCGCTTGAGTCACAACGCTCTTTAGCACTGCAACATTTGCGCTGCCGCCAGTGGCTGACAGTTGTTCATTTAACGCTTTTGCAGCGCGGTCCAGATCCATCTTGGCCTTGCCAAGGGCGCCGTGCCAGTAAATTGGCCATGTCAGTTCTGTACCTATATAGCTATAGGCTACGGTTTTGCAGTTATCGGCTAATACACCGGCTTCAGATAAGGCTTTGATCCACAGTTCCCAATCTTCGCCGCCCATAACGGTGACAGTATCGGCAATTTCTTGCTCAGTTGCTGGCTCAACGGTGGCTTCAATGATGCAGTCTTTATTGGTATCAACGGCAGTTGCTGTGTAAGTTTCGCCAATGGGTTTTAAAGCTGATCGGATAAGCTCACCTGAATCTGGGAGTTTGCGCACTGGTGATGCCAGTGAGTAAACAACCATGTCAATTTCACCGAGATCTTGCTTGATAAGCTCGATGACTTTTTGTTTAGCTTCATGGCTAAAGGCATCGCCGTTAATGCTTTTAGAATATAAACCTTCCGCTTTAGCAAATTTGTCGAAAGCGGCAGAGTTGTACCAACCTGCAGTACCTGGTTTCGCTTCAGTACCAGGCTTTTCGAAGAACACGCCAATCGTTGCAGCATCGCTACCAAAAGCGGCTGCGATACGTGAAGACAGACCATAACCACTTGATGAACCGACCACTAATACCTTTTTCGGGCCGTTAGCGATCTTGCCTTTTGCTTTAGTTAAGGTGATTTGTTCTTGAACGTTTACTTCACAACCGACAGGGTGTGTAGTGGTACAAATGAATCCACGAATTTTTGGTTTGATAATCATGTTTAAGCTTCTTCTATCAAAATGACCAATAGGATAAATATTTCGGCGGGTAAATGGCACCTATTTTTAGCCAATTCACCTGATTATTTAAGTGGTTGGAGCAGTTTAGCGTTTGTGAACAAACAGACTCTGCTCTTGGACCAACCTCTGGGTGTATTCATGTTTTGGTGAGTTAAATATTTGTTCTGTATCAGCTTTTTCAACCATTACACCTTTGTGCAGTACCATGATTTTATCGCTGACATGGCGAATAATATTGAGATTATGGGACACGAAGATATAAGACAAGCCGAGATCTTTTTGCAGTTTTAACAGCAAATTAAGAATTTGCGAGCGCACCGAAAGGTCCAGAGCGGTTAATGCTTCATCGGCAATGATAATTTTAGGATTAAGCATTAAGGCACGTGCTACTGCGACTCGTTGTTTTTGCCCTTCGGAAATCATGTGCGGATAAAACTCCGCGTGCTCGGGTAATAAACCTACTTTTCGTAAGGTATCGACCACTTGGGTGTGCCGCGATTGCGAAGTCATTTGGGTGTTGAAACGCAGCGGCTCATCGAGCAATTGACCAATCGTTAGGCGCGGGTTCAGTGAAGTATTCGGATCTTGGAAAATCATCCGAATTAAGCGGCATCTTTGCTTCACATTGCGGCTGTCTAAGGCTTCACCTTCGAAAAAAATCTCACCACCGCTGCGGGGCTCTGCACCGACTAAAATGCGGGCGAGGGTACTTTTACCTGAACCCGCCTCACCCACTATCGCTAAGGTTTCACCGCGTTCGAGTTCAAAGGATACGGGCGCTAATGCATCGTTATATTGGCGGGAAAAGCCCTTATAACCAGTATCATATCTTTTATAAAGGTCATTAACTTTAAGCAGTGGGGTCGTCATTATGGGTTTCGCCGTGATAAGGGAAATGACAGGCAAAATAGCGGTCTTTGATATGACTCAAATTTGGCTGATTAACGCATTTTTTTTGTGCTTCAGGGCAGCGTGGCCCTAAACGACAACCAATAGGCAAATGCTGTAAGGCGGGCGCAGAACCCGGTAGGGTAGGCATAATCGCCTTGTGACCACCTGAGCCTGAATAGTCGGGCATATTTTCGAGTAACGCCTTAGTGTAAGGATGATAAGGCTGCTTAATAACTTCGTCCGTCGGCCCAGATTCCATGACTTGACCGCAATAGAGCACGGATAAGTGATCGCACCATTGGGCTAAGGTTTCCAGCTCGTGGCTGATCAATAGAATCGATACGTTTTGTAATTGATTTAATTGGGATAATAATCTGAAAATTTGCGCCTGAGTGCTGAGCTCCATCGAGCTTGTGGGTTCGTCTGCAATTAAGAGGCGAGGCTGGTTAGCAACCGCCATCGCAATCATCACCTTTTGGCATTCGCCTTCGGATAATTCCCATGCGTAGCTAGACATCACCTGCCGCGGATTCTTGATCCCGACTTTATGCAGCCATTTCTGTGCTGTAAGTCGTGCATGCCTGCGCCGTTGCCAAAAATAGGCGTTGGGATTTTTAGGCATAGCTTGCATTAACTGACTGCCGACGGTTTGTTCTGGATCTAAGCTGCCAGACGGATCTTGGAAGATCATCGCCATGTCTGACCCCATCAGATTACGGCGCTCTTTTGAGCTCATGGCCATCAAGTTATTGCCATCCCACATCATGCGGTCTGCAGTAATAGTCCAGTTGGGGCCGGGGATGCCTAAAATCGCTCTTGCTAACAAACTTCGTCCTGAGCCAGATTCGCCCACTAGCCCATGAATTTCGCCCGCATTGAGTGTTAAGCTGACTTTTTCTAGCGCCCGCACTCTACCGTGGGGCGTATCGAGTTCAATCGTTAGATTTCGTACGTCGAGTAAGGGCATAAGTTAGTTTCTGATGGGCGCAAGCGCCGACCGTAGGCCATCGCCAACCAAGTTAATGGAAAGCACACTGAAAAGAATCGCTAAGCCTGGGATAGTTACGGCCCAAGGTGCAGTTAGTAAATTATCCATCCCTTGGGCGACCATTGCGCCCCATTCTGGACTCGGGGCCTGTGCGCCCAAGCTTAAAAAACCCAGGGCAGCGATATCTAAAATAGCAGCTGAAATGGCAAGTGTGGTTTGAATAATCACCACTTCCCACACGTTTGGCATAATGACATACCAAAAAATTTGCATCGAGTTAGCGCCGTCTAAACGTGCGGCTGTGACATATTCTTTTTGTAATTCTTCATGCACTGACTGGTGTATGGAGCGTACAAATTGTGGGGTTAAGGCAATCCCGACCGCCCAGAACACATTTTCAAGCCCTGGTCCCATTACAGCGACCACTAAAATGGCCATTAATAATGAAGGAATCGATAACAGCGCATCGAGCAAATGACCGAGAATACTGGATTTTAAGCCCCGCATCATGCCCGACAACGACCCTATGATAAAGCCTGTGAATAATGCGGTAACGACGATCAGCAGCGCCATGCCAAAGGTCAAGTGCGCGCCGTGTAATAATCGGCTAAAAATATCGCGGCCGAGATCGTCAGTCCCTAAAAAGTGTGCCACTGTGCCTGAAGGGTCCCAAGAGGGTGGCAGCAGCAAGGCTCTTGGATCTTGTGCCTCTGGTGGGAAGGGCGCAATCATAGGGCCAAACAGGGTTAGCAAGAGCAGAAATGCAATCGTCCACAGACCCGCTAAGGCGAAAGGATTAGCCGAAAAGTTAAGCCAAACCCGCATAGTCGGGGAGGCAATTTGATCTTCTTGATAAATTTTAACTGGTGGCATAAAGGTCTTTTCTGCTCAGTGGATTAAAGGCTGTGTGCAGCACTTCAATCAAGATACTTAGGAAGATAATCAATAGGGCCACGGCCAAAATCCCACCTTGGATAACAGTATAGTCCCGTTGGTAAATCCCTGAAACCAGCCAAGATCCTACACCAGGCCAAGAGAAAATCATTTCAACCACTATGGCATAACTGGCAAATGAGCCAAGCATTAGCCCTAAATGTTTAAGTACGGGGATCAGCGCATTGGGCAGGGCGTGGCGCAGTATAATCGTGCCAGTATGCATGCCTCTGGCTTCGGCGGCGCGGATAAAGGTTTGATTCATCACATTCACCATTGCCGAACGGGTGCTACGAACCACTACAGTAAAAGGTAACACGGCCAGTGTTGTGGCAGGCAAAATGATATGCAGCAGGGCATCTTTAAATGCCGACATGCCGTATTCAGACTCTGACAACAAGGTATCCACTAGCATAAAGTCAGTGACGGGCTTGATTTCATAGAGCAAATTGATTTGTCCCGAAATTGGTAACCAACCAAGATCGACGCCAAACCAAAGCGAAAGATACAGACCTAACCAGAATACGGGTACAGAGTAGCCCGTTAGGGTAATCGCCATAATGGTATTTTGGGTGAGCTTATGTTGACTCTGGGAGGCGAGCACGCCCAAGGGCACGCCCAAGCAAATTGCGATAATGCCCGCCATCACAGCAAGTTCGAAGGAGGCGGGTAGGACGGCACTGAGTTCTTCGGCGACTTCTTGATGTGACGTGACTGAAATCCCTAAATTACCGCTAAGCCTTTGTTGTAAGTAAGCGATAAATTGCCACGCTTGGTTTTTATCTAATTTGTAGTCCTGTTCTATTTGAACCAGTTGGCTTGCCGTCGGTGTATGTATGCCAGTGAGTGCATAGGTGCGCTCAACCGGAAACAAGCCTGTAGCGTAAAATAATACACCAATCATCACTAAAGAGGTGGCGAGGAACAGATTGAGGCGACGCAGTAGGTATGTAAACATTAATTCGCCTCCTGTGGTGCTTGGCTAGTATGGGTGAAGGAAATCCCACCAAAAGGCGTAAGCTGCATATCCTTGATATCACTGCGAGTTAATGCCACACGTTTGGCATGGGCCAGACTCAGCATAGGTACTTGTTCAGCTAAAAAGGCTTCTGCTTGTTGATAAATCACTTTACGTTCCGCTTGATCTGATACTTCCCTTGCGCTGTTTAAGATGGCATCAAACTCAGGGTTACACCAGCGAGAACGATTGTTGTTTGATTGCATTGCTGCGCAGCTCAGCAGCGGATTAAAAAAGTTATCGGGATCGCTGTTATCAGCATTCCAGCCAATCAGCACAGAATCATAGTCGTCGCGGCTCAGTCTCTGATTAAATACGCTCCAATCGTAACTGACGATATTCACTTTTACGCCGATGTTAGCTAGATCGGATTGAATTAATTCGGCCGTTTTCAACGAATTGGGGTTATAAGCGCGGGCAACTGGTATGGCCCAAATATTGATGCTGAGATTTTTTATACCAGCTTCTTTTAATAGGTCGCGTGCTTTTTGCGGATTGTAATCGACAAGTCCTTTGTTATTTTCGTAGGCCCATGATGCCGGAGGTAGAACGCCCGTGGCTTCAATGGCAGTATTTTGATAAACCGCTCGCAGGATATTTTGTTTATCAACAGCATAGGCAAGTGCGCGACGTACGCGAACATCATCTAACGGTGGCTTTTGCGTATTAAAGGCCCAAAATGCTACGTTAAGCCCTGGTTGTGATTCGATGTTTAATTCTTGATGCTGTTTGATAACAGGCAGTTCACCTGCTTTGGGCAGCGCAGAAACGCTGCAATCCCCTGCGATAAGCTTAGCGAGCCTAACTGTACTTTTGGGCGTGATATCAAATACCAACATATCAATTTTTGCTGGCTCTCCCCAAAAATCGGGATTACGGCGATAGCGGATATATTCGTTTTTAGCGTATTGCACTAAGGTGAACGGTCCTGTACCAATGGCAAAGTGGTCGACGTTTTCAGGATGACCTAAAGCTAACTGCTGCTGCGCGTATTCGTTTGATAAGATCACCGCAAAGTCGGTGGCTAAATTCGACAGAAAAGAAGCGTCTTTGCGGGTTAAGTAAAAGACCACTTCATGATCGTTTATCTTCTCTATCCCTTTAACTTGCTGAGAAAAGCCAATACTTTGGAAGAAGGGATAACCCGTGCGGGAGACAAAATGATAAGGATGCTGGGTATCGATAATACGATTAAAGGAGAACAACACATCGTCGGCATTAAAGGGGCGAGTTGGGTAAAAACGCTTTGAATGCTGGAACTGCACGTTTTCCCTGAGAGTGAAGCGATAGCTTAAGCCATCATCAGACATGGCCCAACTCGTCGCCAAGGCAGGGACAAGCTTGCCTGACTGGGTGTCATAATCCACTAGGCGACTATAAATTTGATGCGAGGTGGCATCGATTGTCGTGCCAGATGTCACCAATTGTGGATTAAAAGACTCAGGGTTCCCTTCGGAGCAATACACCAAACCAGAAGGGAGTCGTTGGGGACCACACGCGACCAACAACCAACTCATGCAAGAAACTGCAGTTGTTAGGCACAGGCGTCTAATTAGCACACTCATTTATAAATCATTATTTTATCGACTATGAACGGCTATTTTAGCAGTGCATCTCCCCCGTGGGCAATCTGCTTATGCTTTATCAAGTAAATTGTACTTTTTAAGGATGCCACGCAGTTGGTGGTAGCTTAATCCGAGCATGTCGGCGGTTTTCTTTTGGTTATATTGGCTGTTTGAGAGTGCCTGCTGGATCAGATCCATTTCGTACTTCTCAGTTTGCTCTTTAAAATCCAGCGGAAAATTAAAGCAATTTGTTGAATACTCAGTATTGACTTGTACTTCAGCCTCAAATATCGGCGCAGATTGTGGCGTACTGGCAACTGTTGTTGGCGCAACTGAGGTGATTTGACGCTCGCGGGTCTTGATCCGAGTTTTAGGCCGATACGGTGAAGCAAAGGGATCGAGGGTAATATGATCGATGGGTCTATTTTCACCACCATTACGGTAAACGCTGCGCTCGACTACGTTTTTAAGTTCACGGATATTACCCGGCCAGTCGTGGGTCATTAATTGCTCGACCGCATGGGCGCTGAAACCGCTGAATAGCTGCAGCTTTAATTGGCGCGCCATGCCAACGGCGAAATATTCCGCCAGCGTCATTATGTCTTCTGGGCGGCAACGCAGTGGTGGCAGAGTAATTACATCGAAGGCGAGTCTATCGAGCAAGTCGGCACGAAATTCGCCTGCGTCAGCAAGTGATGGTAAATCTTCGTTGGCGGCGCAGATTAAACGAACATCAGCCTGCACCGTTTTGCTGCCGCCGACCCGCTCAAATTCGCCATATTCAATGACGCGCAGGAGCTTTTCTTGGATAAGTCCTGAGGTGTTGGCTAATTCGTCGAGGAATAAGGTGCCGCCGTCGGCGCGCTCAAAGCGGCCTTCGTGTTTGCCTTTGGCGCCAGTAAAGGCTCCTGACTCATGGCCAAATAATTCACTCTCGAGTAAATTTTCACTCAAAGATGAACAGTTTAGCTTAATAAAACTTTGATCCCAGCGCTTAGACAGATAATGTAAGCGTTCGGCAATAAGTTCTTTACCTGTACCTCGTTCACCAATAATCAGTACGGGTTTAGACAGAGGCGCTATTTGCGACACATGTTCTAACACTTCGAGCAGGGCGTTGGATTGACCGATAAGGTTGTCTTGCTGAAATTTATTATCCACGATATTTTTTAGTCTTTCGCGCTAAAATTTGGTGAAAATGATAATAAGTGGCTTGAAGCGTAAAAGGAAGTAAAAGTTAATATTTTGTTTAAGATGCTGTATTTAAATAAAAAATAAAAGTTGGCACGGTTAGTGTATTACCTTGTACGAGACCAACATCAATTTGAGGATAGGATTATGGGAATTTTCTCTCGTTTCGCCGATATCATTAACTCTAATATCAGCGCATTGCTGGATAAAGCCGAAGACCCAGAAAAAATGGTTCGACTGATTATCCAAGAAATGGAAGACACACTCGTTGAAGTGCGTTCTACCTCAGCTAAAGTGTTAGCTGAAAAGAAAGAGCTGCAACGTCGTATCAACCGCGTGTTAGAGCAAGTGCAAGATTGGCAGGATAAGGCTGAACTAGCACTGTCCAAAGACCGTGAAGACTTAGCGAAAGCCGCTTTAGTTGAAAAACAAAAAGCGACCGGTTTAGCAGACACGCTAAATCAAGAGTTAGCCGTTATCGATGAACATATCACACGCTTGAAAGATGAAGTGGGCATGTTGCAAGAAAAGCTACTCGATGCAAAAGCGCGCCAAAAGACCATTATTTTGCGCACTCAAACAGCGTCATCACGCTTAGAAGTGAAAAAGCAGTTAGATTCAAGCAAGATCGACAACGCTATGCTCAAGTTTGAGCAATATGAGCGCCGTGTCGAAGGCTTAGAAGCCCAAGTTGAATCTTACGATCTTGGTAGCAAAAAGACCTTAGCCGATGAGTTTGCGGCGCTAGAAGCGGAAGATTCTGTGAATGCAGAACTGGCAGCGCTAAAAGCCAAGGTAAAAGGTAAAGCACCAACTAAGTCAAAAGAATAACAATTCAGAGGTGAGTTATGGATATGGACGTGCTAATGGCGCCGATTATTATTTTCATGGTGATAGTCGCGCCAATATGGTTAGTTCTTCATTATCGCAGTAAGCGACAAGTGAGCCAGGGACTCACTGAGGAAGAGTTTTCACAACTCAATGACTTGATATCCAAGGCCGATAAAATGGCGGTGCGTATCGAGACCTTAGAGGCCATTCTGGATACAGAATCGCCCGAATGGAGGGGGAAACATGAGAGGATCTAATGGCCGTACTTTGTACCGCATTCCCCAGTCAGGCAAAATAGCGGGTGTATGTGCAGGGATTGCCGAGTACTTTGCGATTGAAACTTGGTTAGTGCGAGTGCTGACTGTGTCTATCTTCTTACTCGGCGGCTCAGGTGTGGTATTTATCATCTATGTCGCTTTGTGGGTGATTTTAGACATCAAGCCGCAAAAGCATTACGATAGAGACGATATCGAGGTGAAGAAGAAGCCGTGGCAGTCGGGAGAACCCGCAAAGCAAGCGCTAAGCGACGTGAGTCGTCAATTTCGAAGTCTGGAAGTCAGGCTACAAAATTTAGAACGCCATGTCACCTCTGACAACTTTGATTTAAAAAGACAAATCAATAGTTTGTAACCCTTCTAAAGGGCGGCCATGTCCGCCCTTGTTGCTTAATCTCTGCTCCATTCCAGTGTATAGTCAACATCACTTGACATAAGTTAACATCATTCGACATAAGGGAAGTCTCTATGGGAATGCTTGATGCCTCGCTCCATAAATTAACCCAAAAGGGCCAATCCCTGTTACATCGCACCGCGGACCGGCATTTACGTTTGGCCGTGACGGGGCTTTCTGGTGCGGGAAAAACGGCGTTTATCACGGGGTTAGTCAATCAGTTACTCAATTCTGGACCTGTCTCAACCTTACCTCACGCCCGTAACAACAGCGCTTTGCCACTGTGGCAGGTGAGCCGCGATCAGCGTTTACTCGGTGTTAAGCGTGCCATGCAGCCGGATCTTGAAATCGCTAGTTTTGATTATCAAGGCGCCATGTTAGCGCTCACTTCCGAACCTGCGACTTGGCCAGCCTCTACCCGTACTATTTCTGAATTACGATTGGCTATTAAATACCAACCTAAGAAGGGCTTACTGGCCAAGTTTTCTGATACCGCCACCTTGTATTTGGATATAGTCGATTATCCTGGCGAATGGTTACTCGATTTACCTATGCTGCGCCAAGACTTTGTAACTTGGTGTCGCGCTCAACAAGTTCGCATCGAGAATCTTAAAAGCTCTCCCTTGTATGCCGAGTTTGAGCAATCTTTGACATCATTGGATTTAGCCGCGAGCGCCGATGAACAGCAATTAAAGCAGATTGCCGATCAATATCAGCTATTACTCAATGATTTAGTGCACGTGCAAGGTTATTACCAAGCGCAACCTGGACGCATGTTATTGCCGGGTGAATGGCAGGGCGCTCCCTTATTGGCTTTTTTCCCCCTGTTATTGGTTAATGATGAAAAGTTTGCTGCGCTTTCGCAAAGCGATAAACACAGTGGATTCCATGTACTGGAAAAACGCTATCAAGAATACGTGGCTAAAGTGGTTAGGCCTTTCTATAAAAACCACTTTGCCGGTTTTGATCGGCAGCTAGTACTCGTTGACTGTTTTAGTGCGTTGAATCGCGGTAAAAAGCAATTTGAGGATATGGGCGCGGCGCTCAATGCCATTATGGAAAGTTTTCAGTTTGGCCAATCGAGTTATTTACGGCGTTTATTTGCCCCCCGCATCGACCGTTTGTTGTTTGCCGCGAGCAAGGTTGACCATGTGACTCGCGATCAGCAGAGCCATGTTTTGTCCCTGCTGACCGATATGTTGAAACACAGCCAGCATTTTGCCAGTTTCGATGGTTGTAAAGTGGAGACTATGGCGATTAGCGCCATTAAAGCGACTCGCCATGGCATGGTAACGACCCAAGAGGGCGAGGTGGAAGTCGTGCGGGGGATGGGACTCAATGGTAAAGCCCTGACCTTGTTTCCCGGCGAAGTGCCCACTCGCTTACCTGAAGCGCATTTTTGGCGTGACCAAGGGTTTAATTTTGTTGGGTTCGCGCCGCCGAGCAATGTTAATGTTGACCCTTCTCAAGTGCATTTTGACCATATTCGTCTCGATCATCTGCTGCAGTACTTACTGGGAGATAAGTTGGAATGACGTTAAAGCTATCTGATAATCCAAATGAGCAGGCATCTAATTCCTCTGTACACTCATTTGAGTATAAGGCGCTGAAAAAGCAGCAGCTATTTGACCCACAAATAGTGGAGCTTAAACCCAGCAAAGAGGATCTCAAAGGGGCGAAAGCCTTTGATCCCCATACGCCAGTGCAAGAAGTGGCTGCTGATATTGAGGAATTGATGGATGAAACGCTGTCAGCCCATCCCCAAATGATTGATGCTAAATCGGTATCGCCTAAACTCGTCAAGTCACGGCGTTGGTCTTGGCTCGCTCGTCTAGCAGCTGTGAGTTTATTGCTGCTTGTAGTCGTTCAAACAGGATTAGGATTGAGGGATGCTTGGCTTGAGAGCCCTTGGTTGTTTAGTTTTTATGGTGTGGTGCTTGGGGTGGTCAGTGCGTGGGCATTAGCGGGTGCAGTCAGTGAATACCGTAAGCTCAAGCGACTCAAACAGGTCGCCGATACTCAAGAAACGGGTGCAAGGCTAGCGCAGAGCATGCAAATGGGGGAAGCAGACAGCTTTATCGATAATATCGTTTGTCACTATGAAGACAGCCAAGGTTTGCAGCAACTTCGCCGTTCATTAAAAGATGAACATAATGATGCCGAGAAAGTCTTGTTATTCGAGGACTTAGTGCTGACGGAGCGAGATGAACTGGCCAAAAAAGTCGTGCGACGCTATGCGGCTGAGTCGGCAGTGCTACTGGCGGCCAGTCCGTTAGCAGTGCTCGATATGGCGATTATCCTCTGGCGTAATCAACGTATGTTGCGTGATGTCGCCCGCTGTTATGGCATAGAACTGGGTTACTGGAGCCGAATTAAACTTATCCGCAGTATCATCATCAATATTATTTATGCGGGCACCAGTGAGTTAGTCACAGATTTAGGAACACAGCTATTATCGGTTGAAATGACAGGTAAATTGTCTGCTCGCTTGGCCCAAGGTTTAGGCGGCGGTATGCTAACGGCGCGTCTTGGATATCAAGCCATGGCGCTGTGTCGGCCGATTGTGTTTAGAGAAGATCAAATGCCTAAATTGTCTAAAGTGCATCAGGAATTGTTGATCGAACTTAAGCAGTTTTCAGGCAAGCTGTTTACCAAAGAAGGTCGCGACGCATTAAAAGGCCAATTCGCCGATGTTGATGATAGGGTATCGCGGTCATCTAAAGATAAGTCTAAAGAGTAGATGCTATTGAATATCATATGATTAAACGATTCAAATAGCCGAAAGTAGATGCGCTAATGGACTTGTTCCTTAGCGCATTTTTTATGATTCTTGCAGATAAAGAGAATGACTAAGTGCGACGTAAAAGTGCTATGTAACAAGTTAATTACACTTTTGAACGCTGCTATTTTCGTCATGCTACTGGCTTAAGTGCTTGGCCGCGTTATGGTAGGGCTTATTCGATAGGACTAATGTTTCATTAACTTATCTATTAGATTATCCATAATGTGGGCATTGAGCGCTCCACACCAACAATCAATCAAGAACGGGAACTGCTCAATGCCAATGACAAGGAGCTAGGTATGCAAGATGAGTCAGGCAAGATGTGGAAGGCGGCAACACAGGTTATTCATGGCGGCCATGAGCGAGAGGCCTTTGGTGCCTTAGTGACGCCGCTTTACCAAAGTGCGACTTTTGTGTTTGAGTCTGCACAGCAAGGTGGTGAGCGATTTGCGGGCAATGAGCTGGGGTATATTTACACGCGTTTAGGTAATCCGACAACTGCCGAGCTTGAACGTAAAATGGCGATTTTAGAAGGGGCTGAGGCCGCAGCCGCAACCGCTTCTGGTATGGGCGCAGTATCCGCCGCATTGCTGGCTAATTTGCAGATGGGCGATCACTTAGTGGCGTCGAATGCCGTATACGGTTGTACTTATGCGCTAATGACGACTCAGTTTGCCCGCTTTGGTATTGAAGTGTCCCTAGTGGACTTTTCATCGGTAACAGAAATAGAAGCGGCGATCAAATCCAATACTAAGGTCATTTTCTGTGAAACCCCTGTCAATCCGCATTTGCAGGTATTTGATTTAGCGTCAATTGCGAATATTGCCAAACGTCATCAGTTGGTCAGTATTGTCGATAATACCTTTATGACCCCATTACTGCAGAGACCGCTGGATTTTGGTATTGATTTGGTGATCCACAGTGCGACTAAATATCTCAATGGTCATGGTGATGTGATTGCGGGGATAGTGTGTGGCAGTGAAGAACAGCTCCATAAAGTGAAGTATGAAATTTTAAAGGATATTGGCGCTGTGATATCGCCACATGATGCTTGGCTGATCTTACGCGGCCTTAAAACCTTAGATGTGCGTTTGCAGCGCCATTGCGATAGTGCCCAGCGCGTTGCAGAGTTTTTGGCGGAACATCCAAGCATTACACATGTGTATTATCCCGGGCTTAAATCTCATCAAGGGCATAAATTCATTGGCCAGCAGATGAAACGTGCTGGTGGTGTTATCGCGTTTGAACTGGCGGCAAATTTAGAAGAAGCCATGGCCTTTGTCGGATATCTAAAGTTGTTCTCAATTGCGGTGAGTCTAGGTGACGCTGAATCCCTGATCCAACATCCTGCATCGATGACGCATTCACCTTATACGCCAGAGGCAAGAGCGGCGGCTGGCATTGGTGATAACCTGCTGCGGATCTCTATTGGTTTAGAGGATTGTGACGACATCATCGCCGACTTGAACCAAGCGCTAGCTCGATTAGCTTAATGAATGTTGTTATTTTAAAGACCGTTAGCTATTTGAATGATAAAAGGATGCTTTTTGCATCTTTTTATCATAGTCAAGCACTGGCTCATTGAGCCGAAGACAGAAGTTTAGCGATAGTGAATATTTATGACGCCGATTTGGTATTTCGGGACAGCTTAGACTATTTTTGATTTGAGGCCACGGAAGTAGGACGAAAGGCCGCAAATCATGGAATAGAGGAATTGTTATGAAAACCACAAATCGTATACCTGCTTTTATGAGTGCCATAGCATTAACGGCTTTTTTGGCAAGCCCAGCAATCGCAACAGAAACCCCAACCAAGGCCGCCGTGAAAGTAGAGGCTAAAACTGAAGCGGGTGAAATGGCATCGGATGTGAAGAAAGCTATGCCAGATGCCGCTCAAGTCAACATCAATACCGCTTCAGCCGAGCAGTTACTCGTACTCAAAGGGATTGGTGCCGCAAAGGCTCAAGCGATTGTCGACTATCGCACTAAAAATGGTAAGTTCAATGCCATAGATGACTTAGCGAATGTCTCTGGTGTTGGGGCTAAGATAATTGAGCAAAATCGCCATTTGATCAAGTTGTAACCACCTTTGGCGATGATTGCGCTGTAGCCTACTGATTTTTATGATAAGAGATTCAGTAAAACATATATAAAAGTCTGCATTTGCAGGCTTTTATCATTTCAATCACTCCATTTGCTTATAGATTGTGCAGTTAGGTGGGATATTAAGAGATCTTATCGATTAGCGCTTGATCCCATAGGGGCCATGGGGGATAATCCTTCGCGTTCAAGCAATGCTTTGGTTTATGTCATTCAAAGTAATGTTCGAAGTTATGGTGACCCTAGGGTCCCCCCGCAATGATAACTTGTGAACTCGGCCAGGCCCGGAAGGGAGCAACCGCAGCAAGCGACTCGTGTGCCGGGGTGTCGGCTCTAGGGGAACCTCCAATTCAACTTTCCCTCTGTTTATTCCGTTGTACTTCTCTATATCTACTCAATTTATGTTATTCAATATTTTAGTTTGCAGACTATTTCCGTTTTCTGCTGTTAATCATTTATAGCGTTAATATTTCTGCACAATGAGATAATCCATTGCCTGCTTCTGTTCTTGCCACTACAACGGCTAAAAATACTCTCAACAGTAACCTTTAACTAAATCAACGATTGGCTTCGGCTTCTTCCTGTAATCTTTTTTGCAGATTTTGTTTAAGAAAAGCGCGGGACTTTTCGAGTGCGGTTTGGATCTCACGCTTTAATTCCTGTAGCTCGTTATAGTCTTCAAAGAAGTAAGTATCGACGAGGTGGCGTATGTAGCGCACTGGCAGTTGATTTAAGGTCACGCAACATAAGTCGGCGAGATAGTCTTCAGGAAGTTCGTCCATAAGTCCTTCATCTGACAATATTTCCATTAAAAGAACTTCGTAGTAATTACGGATTTCGAGTTGCATTGTTATGCTCCATGACGGTTTTCATTGAGTTTGCTACCACAAATGATTTGCCGCAATAAAAAGTTGGCTGTGTCTTTGGCTTAATTGTAGTGCGTCTCTGCTGTAGCCGCCGCCTATCACGGCTGCAATTGGAATATTTTCCGATTTTGCCATTGATAACACAGTTAAATCCCGTCTGAACAGTCCTTCTTGGCTGATATTGAGCAAGCCAAGATCGTCATTTTGATGAATATCGACCCCAGCATCATAAAGAATCAGATCTGGTTGATGGATTCGGATAAGGAGGGCGAGTGTCTGCTCCACTGTTTCGAGGTACAGATTGTCATCGCTGCCTTTGGTTAGCTCAATATCATGGTGGGAATGCTGCTTACGACTCGGGAAATTCTCTTTGCAGTGAATCGAGCAACTGATGATCCCTTGATGTTGGTGGCTAAGGGTTGCACTGCCGTCACCTTGATGCACATCGCAATCAAAAATCAGTACCTTGTGTACTTGCTGGCTCGCGATGGCATTTCTGGCCGCGAGGATAAGGTCGTTGAAAATACAATAGCCGCTGCCAAAATCGTAATGGGCGTGATGGTAGCCCCCCCGTGAGATGCAGGGCAATACCCTGATTTATGGCTAATGAAGCTGTGAGTGTGGTGCCAGCCACAGAATGCAAGGTACGCTCAACTAAGGCTTCACTCCATGGGAAACCAATCCGTCTAAGCGCCGCTGTTGGCAAGGTACCCGCGATAAATTGCTCTACATATTCGCGTTGATGCACTTGCATTACATCTTCTGCAGTCATGGCCGTTGGCGTGTGGAACTGTGCAGTCGTGGCAATGTGGTTATCGAGTAAGTACTGCCGTAAATGTGCGTATTTAGTGGTGGGAAATCTGTGATGGGGAGGAAGCGCCAGCTTGGAATAGCTGGCGTGATAAACCAGTGGGATCAGAGTCAATATTGACTAAACCTCGTTATCGCAAGTTGTTATAGCTGTGAAATTGCCCAGCTCATAAATTCTTTACGGGTTTTTTCATCCGCTTGTAGCCACCAGTATTGCAACATTTGTTGTGGGTTGGCTCCTGCTGCTTTAGATGTGTCTACGGGGGCGGTGAGTGATGTTGCGTTAACGGTCGCCGATGTTGTCACGGGTGCTGGTGCAACGGCTACTACTGCACCTGCGGCACCGGTTGCTGCTGCGGCAGTACCGGATACGTCAACGGCTTGATTACCACTGAAAAGGCGAGAGACGAAGCTTTCTTCTTCTAAATTGGTATTCACCACTTGGTAATTTACGTTGCCTTTGTCACTACGGGTTAATTTGATTTGTGGGTTTTGCGCGTAAACTTTAGGCTTTTTAACGACTTCACCTTCAGCCGCTTGCAGGTAATATTGATGGTCGCCATCAACATCTAAAGTAACGATGAAAGGAGCTGATTTAACAAAGGTTTGGCTGTCACTAAAATCATCCTCTACCATTTCATGGTAACGAATGGCGATTTTGTGAGTGCCGGGGGCCAATTCTAAGCTGCTTTTATGGTTGAATACGCTCGACTCGACTTTTTTACCATCAAGAGCAAGGTACTCAAATGACATAGGAATGTTCAGATCTGCAGCGAAGGCTGAGGCAGAACCGAGTAATACTAGCAGGCTGCTAATTGGCAAAAGTGATTTCATTGTTACTCCTTAACGGTTATTACTCTGATACGGGCGTTCGAATATTTGAATGCGATCTTCTATATAACTAATAGCTTGCCTGCATTTTCCTAGACGACGATGCATCAAAAGGATGTCATTTTGCAATTTTATTTTGTCAGCACTATGACAGTTTTCAAGTTTTGATTCCATTTCTTCAATTTTTTGTTCAAATTTTTTCGCCCAATTAAGATGTTTGTTCAATTCTTCGTAGATCTCATGACTATTTTGCATCACGTTATTGGCGATCCAATCGAAACCACTGGCTTGGTGAGACTGATTCTGGCGCTGTGCAAAACGGGCACGGCTACTGGCACGCTGCTGAGTTTTAGACTTAATGTCAATAGAAGTGGTCAGCAAGGCTCGTTTGACTGCGGTAAATCTATCTTGGATCCGCTCACAGCTCAGGGCAATGGTCTGGGGGGCGAGTTTAAGCTTAATTTGTTTTTCGAGCTGCATAATACTGCTACGAATTTGTTCAATACAGGGGCCGAGTTGGGCGCCGTGTTGGACAAACAGCGAGTGATTAAAACGCTCTGTTTCTTGCAGGAGTTTGCGCTGTGGCGGCGCGAGTCGATTATCGTGTTGCAGCACTTCTTGTTCTAAGGCTTTAAGCTGATTCTTCAGCATCACCATTAATTGTTGGGTGTTCATAACCATGCGCTCCATGCCAAATTCGCTGCAATCATTAGCACGATCAAAATAAACAGTGGGCGGATAAAGGGCATGCCAAATTTAATCGCACAGCGGGCGCCGATAAATGAGCCTAACATCATGCACAATCCCATCCACAAACCTATTTGCCACTCTACCTGCCCAAGCCAGCCAAAGATAGTCAATGCGGTCAAGTTGCTGGTGAAGGTCATCGCACGGGCGAGGCCGCAACTGTGCAGTAAAGGCAGTTTATACAAAGAGCCGGATGTGACAGTCCAAAATGCGCCAATGCCTGGGCCAGCAAAACCGTCATAAGTGCCTAAAGCCAGTCCCTGTAGCCATTGTTGCTTGGCTGGCGGCTTGCTGGTTGGTGCTTGGCAGTTAACGTCTGACATCGCATTGGGGCTGACTAAACTGTAAATGGCGATGCCAATGATCAGCAGCGGCAGGACTTTTTCGAGCCATTGGGTATCGACTAAATAGACTAAAAAACTGCCCAATACCGCGCCGATAAAGGTGGCGATAAAAGCCATGTACCAAAACGAGGGTTTAAAGAGGTGCTTGCGATAATAGGTCCAAGCCGCCATAAAAGAGCCAAAGCTTGCGGCTAACTTATTGGTGCCTAATACGGTATGCGGCGCAATGCCTAAGGTTAACAGTGCGGGGATCGACAATAGGCCACCGCCACCCACGACGGCATCAATGAATCCAGCGATAAGACCTATGACTGCCAACAGGGCCCAATGACTGGGTTCGAGTAACAACTCCAAATTTTAATCCTACTCTATAACACGTCTAAAGGGCGGTAAGGCATCCAGTAAGGACTTGCCATAGCGTTTAGTGACTAACCGCCTATCTAAAATGGTCACTCGGCCATAATCTTGCTCTTTACGCAGTAATCTACCACAACTTTGAATAAGCTTACGTGAAGCATCTGGGATCGTCAGTTGTAAGAAGGGATTACCGCCTTTGACTTTGACATATTCTGCATGCGCTTGCTCAACGGGCGAGGTTGGCACGGCAAAGGGCAGTTTAGTGACGATCAAGTTAGTCAGATAATCACCGGGCAAGTCGAGACCTTCAGAGAAGCTGCCGGTGCCGAACAAGATACTTGGTTCGCCCTTATCGCATTTAGCTTTATGATTTTCTAACAATTGTTGCCGTGGCGCATTGCCTTGGATAAGTAGCTCAATGGTGAGTTTACCTTCAAGTAATTCAACCACTTTTTCCATCTGCCAGTAGGAGGCGAATAGCACTAAGGTTGCCATTTCGCCTTCAATAAGGGTGATGATTTGTTCGGCAAGTTCAGCCGTATAGGCATCGTCCGTCGGCTCAGTGCGCATTTTGGGTAAATAAAGTGTCGCATTATTGGGGTAATCGAAGGGCGATTGTAAGGCTAAATAACGACTGCCATCGTTGAGTGACAAACCTACTTGATGCACGAAATGGTCAAAGTTATTGAGTGCGCGTAGCGTGGCGCTACATAAGACCACGCCCGCGGCCTTTTGCCACAGCATGGATTCCAGCATAAAGCCGACTTCGATAGGTGAAGCGCTAAACAGATAATCCACTTGTTTACCTGTGATAAGTTCAACCCAGCGCGCCATAGGGGCACCTTTATGTTTATCTTCCTTGGCCATCATCCTCCACAATTTTTGTAGATTCTCGAGCCTTTGCAGCATAAATCCGGTTTCGGCCAATAGCGCTTCGGATTGATGCTTAGGAATGTCGCCATCTTTAATCGCCTCGGCCAGCAGTGACAGCATTTTATTAAACTGTTTGAGGGCTAGATTAGAGGTCACGGCGAGGTTTTCGGCGAGAATGAGTAATGAGTCCGGCAGTTTGCCGTGCTCAAAACGCAGACGGTTTTCAGGATTGGCAAAGTGCTTTGTCTGGGTATCGCAATAGTGGGCCACTTGATTGAGCTGGCTGATAAGATCGCCTAAATGATCTTGCATCGCCTGCGCGGGGGCAATGATATTGTTGCTCTTTATTTGGTTTTGTAACTTGGCGCAGGTTTTACCAATTTTTTCGAGCCAGTCGCAGGCACCCCTCAGCGTGGCATGCGCACTGGAGAAATCCCTCGCCACAATCGGTAAGTGATGTGCCTCGTCGATAACATAAAACACGTCTTCGGGATCGGGCAAAATCACGCCGCCACCTAATTCTAAATCGGCAAATAACAAGCTGTGGTTGGCGATGAGCACATCCCAGGTATCAACATCTTCGCGGGCTTTATGGAACGGGCAATTTCTGTGGCTGGCGACTTGACGATGACAGCTGTGTTTGTCGCAGGCGATTTGTTGCCACAGGTGATCGGGCAGCGGCACGGCTAAGGTATCGATTTCGCCGTTCCAGCGACCTTCGTTATAGTCTTTTAATAGGCCGTGCATCATAGCCACTTGGCTATTGTCTGGTTTAGTTTGCCACATGGCCATTTGTGTACTGTTGTCGTCACCGATGAGCATCGCCAGTTTCGATAGACACACATAACGTTGTCGACCTTTAACTAAGCCAAAGCGGAAATTTAAGCCGGATTGCTCAAGGAAGAAGGGCAAGTCTTTATGCAGTAATTGCTCCTGCAAAGCGACGGTTGCGGTAGCGATGCAGACCTTTTTCTTGCTCGCTAATGCCAGTGGAATGGTACCGAGGATATAAGACAATGATTTACCGATCCCAGTGCCTGCTTCGACCACAATGATGCGCCTATCTTTATCATAGTCGCCGGCGAGGGTCTTAGAGATTTCCGCCACCATATAGTTTTGTTCGCGGCGCGGCCTAAAATTAGGCAAGGCGGTAGCAATATCCTTATAGATGGCGCGGATCTGGGTTTTTACATTGTCAGGTAACATGCGTCACTACTTTATCGAATTAATGCTGTACATAATAACAGTGATTGCATAGCCTAAGAAACTTTTCTGCCATTTGGCGGCATTTAAATTGAGGAACCATCTAAATTGACTAGCTACGCGATTTGGGAACCCATGCGATGAAGTCAGAGGCTACCGCGGCCGTTAGTGTACAAGGTCGAGTCTTAACACGCCATGCGATTCATCGTCATGGGAGTTTAGTGTTGCAGTATTATCTGGCTACCGCCCAAGGCCCTGTGCTGGTGGAAGTGCAAGGCACTGAACACATTTGTTTTTGTCATCAAACTGATGTCACGGCTTTGCAGTTGCAAACGCCGGGTCAAGCATTGCGGTTTGTACCGTTAGCGCTCAAAAGCTTTAAAGGCGGCGCGGTCAGTGGTGTTTATGCCAAATCGAGCAATAGCTTACGTACCTTACAACGCATCGCTAAAGATGCCGACATCCCCTTATTTGAAGCCGACATTCGCCCTGAACAGCGTTATTTAATCGAGCGGTTTGTGGCGCTGGATGTGGCATTTTTAGGGCATTTCTCTGCGCCGACTAGCGACAGTTTTGAGGCTAATTCGCTGCCTGTGTTTATCGCCGAGCGTGCTAAGAGTATTGCCCCTTTAACGGCTGTACATTTGCGCTGTATCTCACTGGATTTTGAATGTAGCTTTGAGGGTTTACTCTATTCGGTTGCACTATATGGTCAAGACAGTGGCCGAGACGAAGAGCAAGACAGTCTCAAGCAGACTTATGAAAAAGTGATTATGGTGGGTGAGGCTGAATCAAACTCTCCCGAATATATTGAATGGGTGGCCGATGAAGCTGCACTCATTCATCGATTAATCGCGTGGTTCCATGAGTTTGATCCTGACTTTGTCATAGGTTGGTCAGTGGTGAGTTTTGACCTCGCACTCTTGTCACGCCGTGCATTATTACACCGTATTCCGCTCACCATTGGCCGCGGAGGGGCAAAGCTTGAGTGGAAAGTTGACAATAAATTTCGGCCAGAAACCTTAGTTTTACCGGGCCGAGTGGTTCTTGATGGTATTGATTGGCTCAAGGCGGCTTTCTATCATTTTGAGCGGTTCTCGTTGGAATTTGTTTCGCGGAAATTATTGGGTGAAGGCAAGGCTATTCATAACGTGGATAATCGCGTTGAAGAAATTGATCAGCTGTTTAAGGCCAATAAACAAGCATTAGCGCATTACAATCTTACTGACAGCCGTCTGGTGTGGGATATTTTTAGTTATACTCAATTATGGGAGTTCGCCCTCGCGCGAGCTGAACTAACAGGTTTAGAGCTGGGGCGGGTTGGGGCTTCGGTGGCGGCATTTAATCATTTGTATTTACCGCATTTGCATCGAGCCGGTTACGTCGCACCCGATGCTCCTGCGAGTGATGGGATCGAAAGCCCCGGTGGCTATGTGATGGATTCTGTGCCGGGACTTTATAAGCATATTTTAGTGTTCGATTTTAAAAGTCTATATCCCTCCATTATTCGTACCTTTTTGATTGACCCTAAGGGATTAATTGAAGGTTTGCTATTGCCCGAGTTTGAATGTGTTGCGGGGTTTCTCGGTGGCCGTTTCAGTCGGCAACAGCCCATTTTACCTAAGCTTATCCAAACATTATCTGAGCAGCGCGAAAAGGCCAAAAGTGAGCACAATGCGCCTTTATCCCAAGCGATAAAAATTATCATGAACTCGTTGTATGGGGTTTTAGGTTCTCAAGGTTGTGTTTTCCACGATGCAAAGTTAGCAAGTTCGATCACTATGCGTGGCCATCAAATCATGAAACAAACCCGCGCATGGATAGAAGAGATGGGCTATCAAGTGATTTACGGCGATACGGATTCGACCTTTGTCTGGCTTGGCAGCGAGCCTGATCTCTCAGACATTAACGCCTTAGGTAACACTCTGGCGCGGGAAATTAATGCTAAGTGGCAGGCTAAGATCGCTGAAGATCATCAAGTTGAGAGTTTTCTCGAGTTACAGTTTGAACGCCACTATGAGCAGTTTTTTATGCCGACCTTAAGAGGGTCGTTAGAAGGCAGTAAAAAACGTTATGTTGGCGCGTGGCGTAATGCGAGCGATGAACTTGAGCTTACTTTTAAAGGTATGGAGCAAGTGCGCAGTGATTGGAGCCCTTTAGCGCGCAAAGTTCAAGAGTCACTCTATGAACGGATGTTTAACCAAAGGGATATCAGTGTTTATTTGGCCAGTGTGTTTGAAAAGCTGCTTGATGGTGAGTTGGATGATGATTTGGTATTTCGCAAACGTATGCGACGCAATATTGAAGATTACACGGCTAAATCTTCTCCCCATGTTAAAGTCGCTCAACAATTATGCGACTTAACAGGAGATGCCTCTTTTGGCAAGCGTGGGGCGCAGATTGATTATCTGATTACTGTAAATGGACCGGAATCCTTACTGTACAGAACGTCACTAATTGATTACCAATACTACATTGATAAGCAAATTGGCCCTATTGCCGAGCCTGTTTTTTCGATAATGAAACTAAACTACATGGATATTGCGTCAAAGCAGTTACTGTTAATATAGTGTTTTTAATGTTCTTTATGTGTTGCGTAGGGTGGCGAATGTAGCGTTTTAACCTGTTTTGTAGAGGTTAACTGGTTTGTTTTTGTGATGTTAATCGACATATTCTTTAGGTTTAGCTTTGAGGGAATATTGAAAGTTTGCTACCCTTTAAGAGGAAATTGTAAGGAAATATAACAACGGAATGACGTTGACAGAACATAAACAAAAAAGGTTAAGCACCAAATGAACAAGACGTTAGTAGCAACTGCGCTTGCAGCAATTTTTTTAGTTCCATCAGTCTCAGCTATCGAGATCTATAAAGATAATAAAAATGCCGTAGAAATCGGTGGTTTTATTGATGCACGCGTGATCAACACTCAAGGGGAAACAGAGGTTGTTAACGGCGCATCTCGCATTAATTTTGGTTTTAATCGTGAGTTGACTGACGGTTGGAAAGCATTTGCTAAATTGGAATGGGGTGTGAACCCTGTAGGTAGTAGCGACATAGTCTATAACAATCGCTTCGAATCTGTTCAAGAAGAGTTCTTTTATAACCGTTTAGGTTACGCTGGTCTGTCCCATGACACTTATGGAACACTGACTATTGGTAAGCAGTGGGGCGCTTGGTACGATGTCGTTTACAACACTAACTATGGTTTTGTGTGGGACGGTAACACTGCAGGTGTTTACACTTATAATAAAGATGATGGCGCGGTAAACGGTGTTGGCCGTGGTGATAAAACAGTTCAATATCGCAATGCATTTGGCGATGTAAGCTTTGCAGTTCAAGCACAGTTGAAAAACAGCAGCTTCTATACCTGTGATACAACGGATGATATTTCACAAGCTCAGTGTCAAGCGAACTGGGAAAGCGGTGATAAAGCGGCTCAACAAGTAGAATACAATTATACTTATGGTGGCGCGCTGACCTATAAAGCCACTGATATGCTGACCTTAACTGCGGGTGTTAACCGCGGTGAGTTTGATGTGAGTTTTGGTAACGGCGAACAAACCACTGCGGTTGATCTTATCTACGGTGCGGGTATCACTTGGGGTAACTTCGATAGCAATGGCTTATACGCTGCTGCAAACGTTAACAGACAAGAAAATCATGACACAGACAATATTGGTCGTTTGATTAAAGACGCCTATGGTATTGAAAGTTTAGTTTCTTACAAGTTTGACAATGGATTACGCCCATTCATTTCTTACAACGTGCTTGATGCCGGTAAAGACTATGTCATTCAACCTAACTTTAATGCCGATCCTAATGATGAGTTCAAACGTCAGTTTGTCGTGGTTGGTTTGCACTTTGTATGGGACCCAAACACAGTGCTTTACGTAGAAGCACGTAAAGATTACAGCGATTTTACCAGTGCAGATAAAGAACAAGAAGCTAGAATGGCGCTTTCAGAATCTGACGGTGTTGCAATTGGTATCCGTTACACACTTTAAGTTTCCAGTTTCTATATAGTAGAAACCACTGTTTTAACAAAAAGCCAGTCAGTAATGACTGGCTTTTTTGTTTTTAACGATAAGTCAATTTGTAACAAAATGGCGTTGTGTATTTTTTGTTTGTATTTGGTTATCTTTTTGTTGATTAAATGTCTCTCATATGATTTTATGCTCCCGCAGCACTTCGGAATGTTTAAGGTGCTCTTGTTTAAAACTGCTTATTAAATAAGCAAATTATAATAAAAACATGATTTTCCCGGGAGATTGACAATGCATAAAAAAAACTTGATAGCAAAATCTGTGCGCTTTGCACTGATTAGCGGTGTGACTGCTACGGTATTAAATGTACCTTTTACATTTGCAGATGATAAAGATGGAGCAAAAGTTGAGCGTATAGCTGTAACTGGTTCGCGAATTAAACGCGCAGATATGGAAACGGCTAGCCCTGTTAGCGTGATTGATGCTTCAGCCATTATTTCCTCTGGTGCAATATCGATTGATGATGTTTTGCAGAAAATGACTTCGGCTGGCGGTGCTATGACTAACGCTGGCATAAATAATGGTTCTGGTGGTAATTCTCGCATAAACCTCAGAGGATTAGGCACTAACCGTACTCTAGTTTTGGTTAATGGTCGTCGAATGATTGCTTCTGGTACAGGAGCTGCTTCTACTGTTGACCTTAATACGATTCCAGTTTCTATGATCCAAAGAGTTGAAGTACTTAAAGATGGTGCTTCTGCGGTTTATGGTACAGATGCTATTGCTGGTGTGGTTAACGTAATTTTGAAAAGAGACTTTGAAGGTTTTGAAGTCAACGCCCAAACCGGCATTTCTGGAGAAGGTGATGCTGACGAGTCTACGATTGATATGACTTTGGGTAACACCTTTGATAAAGGCAATGTCGTTATAGGCGCACAGTATACAAAGCGTGGCGAGGCAAGCCAAGCTGACCGTGATTTTTCTGATTGCCCTGTAACAGAAACTAAGCCTGAAGCAAGTGGTAAAATTAGCTTGTTTTGCGGTGGTAGTGGTTATTCTCAAGGTGGTCATATTTGGGGCGATACTGCAGATCTAAGTGGTAGAGGTGGTACTTACCATGATTATGTTACTGCAAATGATGCATATAACTATGCGAAAGATAGTTATCTATCGACGCCAATGGAACGCTTGAATCTCACGGCTGCTGGAACCTATGAGTTGACAGATACAACTCGTTTCTTTACTGAGGCTATGTATTCAAAGCGTTGGTCAAATCAACAAATGGCTCCTCAACCAATTTGGAACAGCGATGCATGGGTTTATAATCCTATTTCAGCTGGTGGTTGGATGACCGATGACCTGCTGCCATGGGTTAAGCCTGGAGAGGAACTCTCTTATGGTCGTCGCATGGTTGAGTCCGGTACCCGTGACTTTAGTCAAGTTGTAGACACTATCCGTATTGTTTTAGGCGTTGAAGGTGAATTTGATAATGGCTGGAGTTGGGATGCCTCTTATAATAAAGGTCGCAACGACTCTGTTGATACTCTGGCAAATCTACATAATTTAGGTTCAATTAATGCAGCAGTTTTAAAGGGGGAATTTGATCCTTTTTTACAGTCTTCATGGGAGGGTGAGAGCATCACTCCATTCATCTATACCGAAGTAAATAGTGGTGGAAGTGAGTTAGATATTATTGCTGCAACCTTATCCGGTGATATTGTTGAGTTACCAGCGGGTATGATGGGCTTTGCTGCTGGATACGAGAATCGTAAAGAAGCAGCAAAGTTTACACCAGATTCATTAACAGCACAGGGGTTAGCTAATGATCCTCGGGTAGAACCTACCGGTGGTGATTTTAGCGTTAATGAAATTTATGCTGAATTGGCTATCCCATTGTTAAGTGGGTTACCACTAGTGGAACAACTCGATCTAAGTGCTGCAATGCGTTATTTTGATTACAGCACGTTTGGTGATGACACTACATGGAAACTAGGCTTAACTTGGCGAGTATATGATGACCTTATGTTCCGTGGGGGGTTGTCTACTGCATTCCGTGCTCCAACTGTTGATGAGTTATATGGTGGTAAGTCACCATCCTTCGAACAAATTGTTCATCCTGCAACAGAACAAGACCAAGCTGAAGTCACTGTTGGCGGTAATGGGTTATTAACCCCAGAAGAAGCCGACATTACGACGATAGGTTTAGTTTATTCACCAAGCTTCGTAGATGGTCTGTCTATGACTGTTGATTACTACGATATTGAATTAACAAACACTATAACTTCTGTTGACAACAATTATATTGCTAACCAATGTTTAGATGCTGCAGGTAATAAGATCAATACAGATACTGTATTGTGTCAATCTTCTAATATTCAGATTGATAACAGTGGTCGTATTAAGTTTGACAATGGTCTACAAAATATCGGTGCGACGAACACCGCGGGTTATGACATTAATGTTGCTTATGCATTTTCAGCTATGGGATTGGATTGGAAAGCTGGTTGGGATACATCAATTCTGACCGAATATGAAGAATTCGATCCTGATGGTGTTGCTGTGGATTATCGTGGTTACATTACCGGCGGTACGGGAGCATATGCTAAATTCAAGAGTAATATGAACATCACTGCTAGTGCAGATGACTGGAGCTTTACTTATGAAGCTCGTTATATTGATGGGATGGACTCATTTGCTTGTAAAGGCAAAGAATCTAGTTGTTATGCGCCAACGGTAGGGAGTGTTATATACCATGATCTATCAGGATCTTATGATTTAACTCAAAATATTCGCCTATCAGGTGGTATCAATAACCTGTTCGATAAAGAGCCTCCCTATTACACAGGTAATAATGACTCAAACACAGATCCATATACTTATGAAATGTTAGGTCGTTATTTCTTTGTTCGTGCGAGTATGAAGTTCTAAATCCTCGTTAGCGGGAGTCATTATTCTGTTCCAGCTTTAATAATAAAAACCCTGAGGCAACTTGGGGTTTTTTATCATCAGAATGAAAAAATGGAAAACTAACTGGTAATAGCGTAATGGTCATTTAGATTAAGTCATTTATTTCAATGATTTGGTCACCTTAAATAACGAGTTCTTCTCAAATGGAAGGTAATTAAATTTTTTATTGTTATCTGTTCGACACATTTTCAGAACTCGTCAGTTCTGCCCGTGCACGTTAAATATTACAGACGTCTTTGGTCATTGTTCTTATTGGCAATCAAGGACAAGTCAAATCCAGTCAAATATCGGTATTAAAATCACTTTGGTTAAAAGTGCATGTTTAAGCAGAATTGAGGTTGTTTGTTGAAAATTATTCCCATGTTGTAATGATCTCCCCATTTTTTGCTGAACAAAATTTAGCCATAAAATGTCAGGTTTTTTGAGCACTTATACTTAAAAGTGGGTTTAAGTGTTAATTTTTTGAAAGTATTTATGTTTGAGTTGTTTTTCAATTTGATAATGGTGAACTCTCCATCATCTTAAAATAAATTCTTAATTTTCATGTTCTTATGAGTTTTATTCAATTTGACACTAGATAAAGCTTATGGCTAATCATCAGTTTTAAACTATTCACAAACGGCGATTGTTGTGTTATTTCCGCTTCAATTGTTGATTAAGTGTTTTAAATGTGATTTTATTGGTTTATCTATGTGTCGGCGTGTGATTTTTTGGTGTCGAGCTTAGAGGAAAAGTCGTCAGTGAGATGTCGATGAAAAATAATAAAGACATAGTATGTCAAGGGAGATAGGCAATGCATAAGAATAATTTATTAGCTAAATCAGTGCGTTTCGCATTGATTAGCGGTGTGACAGCAACAACCTTAAGTACATTCGGCGTATTTGCTGCGGAAGAAGATGGTGCAAAAGTCGAGCGTATTGAAGTTACTGGTTCTCGTATCAAACGTACTGATATGGAAACAACAGTACCAATTACAGTTTTATCAAGAGAAGATATTGCTCAAACAGGCGCAATTAACGTTGCGGATATTTTGAACTCATCACCAGTAACAATTGCTGGTTCAGATCAATCAAATAGTGCCTTCACTACATCTACAGTTGGTCTCAATACAACTTCATTACGTAATTTAGGAGACTCAAGAACTTTAGTTCTTGTCAATGGTCGCAGATTTGTTTCTGGTGTTGATCCATCAAGTGGTTATGCAGTAGATTTAAACGCAATTCCGACTTCTATGATTGAACGTATCGAAATTTTAAAAAGTGCATCTTCTGCTATTTATGGTTCTGATGCTGTAGCTGGTGTAGTTAACATCATTACTCGTAAAGATTTTGATGGTGTAGAAGTAAATGCTCAAACAGGTATTTCTGGAGAAAGTGATCGTAATACTAAGACTGTTAGCCTTACATCCGGTAAAACTTGGTCAGGTGGTAATGCTTGGGTTTCGTTGGGCTATGATGATGATGAAGGTATTAAAGCAACTGACCGTGATTTTTCTAAACAGGACTTGGCAGTTTTTCTTGATGAGAATGGTAACGAATATGCTGGTCCATTGAATTCCTCTTTCGCCCCACAAGGCAAAATTGGTAAGTATAATGGTGATGGTACTTTATATTCAGGTGCAACAGGTAGTTTTAACAGAGCAGAATATCGGCAGTTAGTTACTCCACTTGAGCGTAAATATGCAGCGGCTGGCTTGAATATGGAGCTAGCAGATAACGTATCTATGTTTACTGAACTTAACTGGAATACGACTAAAACTATAGATTCTACTATTGAACCAACACCTTTAGATGTCGTAAACGATGTATGGTTGAAAAATCGTAATGGTAAAGGTGGAATGGACATTAATTCTCCATTGATTCCAGATGCCTTACGTAATGCACTTATTGCTGACGGAATCACAAATTTAAATCAGACAACGTTTACTCGTCGATTGGCTGAATTTGGTCCTCGCTCTACAGATTTAGAAAGAAATACAATTCGTATTGCTACAGGTGTCGATTGGGCAATAAATGATGCATGGGCATCCCAAACATACATGACCTGGGGAAGAACTGACCAGTTACAAGATAACGGTGGTCAGGTAAATAAAGAGCGAGCAGCACTTGCTTTGGATGTGATTAAAGATGCCAATGGCAACTTAGTATGTGCTAATGAACTAGCACGTTTACAAGGTTGCGTTCCATTAGATTTATTTGGTGCGGGTACTGTATCTGATGAGGCTGTTAAGTATATTGAATCTCCAGCAAAAGCAACTGGTCAGGCAGAGCAGTTTGTTTTAGGAAGTAGCGTAACAGGAGCTTTACCTGTTGCATTACCGGGGGGGGATATTGGTGTTGCCATGGGTTTGGAGTATCGTGAAGAACGTGGCGTTTACAGTCCTGGGGATTTAGCTCAAACAGGTGCGTCAAGTACTAACCAATCAGATCCTACCGATGGCAAATTATACTCAAAAGACGTTTATGTTGAAGCAATTCTTCCTGTTCTTGAAAACCTGGAATTTGATTTAGCTGCGCGTTTTGCTGATCATTCTGTTACTGGTGGTGATTGGACTTGGAATGCTGGTCTAGAATATACGCCATTTGATTCGTTTAAGGTGAGGGCTTCTGCTGCCACAGCTATACGTACTCCAAATATTTCTGATTTATACGGAGGACGTGGTGAAACTTTTGCTACTGTAGCCGATCCTTGTGATGGTGTGACTGCAACAACTGCTGGAAATGCGGCGGCTAATTGTCGTGCAATCCAATCTGTAAGTGATCGAATCGCTGCTGATGGAGTCTTTAAGTTAACTCAAGCAGAGCGTCAGGCCACTGGTGGTACACAAGGTGGTAACCCTGATGTCAAAGCGGAAACTGCTGATACTTGGAGTGCAGGTATTATTTGGCAAATCGTTGATGATTTGGCATTTACGTTAGATTACTATGATATATCTGTGAAGGATGCAATTTCTACAACAAGTCGCACGACAGTGTTGAACCGCTGTTTTGATGTTGATGCAAGTCAGTTCTCACAAAATTGTAATGGAGCTGCTGTACGTGATTTTAAAGGTGCTTTGATTGAAGTTCATTCAGGTACATCTAACGAAAATAACATTGATACTTCAGGTATTGATGCTGAATTTAATTATACGACTGATTTAGGGCCTGGTAGTTTTAAAGCTCAACTAGTTTGGAACTACACTAATGAATATGTTGTTACAGGCATTCTATCTGGTGAGGCCATTGATTATGTCGGTGATGTTACGCATCCAGAACATAGAGCTAACTTGAATTTATCCTATGCTCTTGATGAGATGAGCTTTGCATGGCGTATGCGTTACTGGGATGCAGTTGTTGACTCAGTAGATGAAAGTAATGGTAATTTTACAGATGGTGCTTCATTAACTACATTTAACGAGATTGATGCGGTTATATACCATGATGTAAATGCTAGTTATACATTTGCGAATGGGTGGGAAGCAATGGTAGGTGTCCGTAATTTATTTGATAAACAACCTCCATTATTGCCTCAAGGCTCTAATTCTGGCTCAACAGGTATCAATACTGCGTCAGAGGCTTATGATGTAACAGGACGTTATTTCTATGCTGGTGTTACTGCCAAGTTTTAATGACTGACTATCGGTAATTAGACTATTACAGAATGGAACCGGATCAATGTTGATCCGGTTTTTTTATTAGTAAGTAAAGTCATGTAAATATGCTGCTTAGATTAGGGCTTATTGTTTTTGTTGTACAAGTATTACTCAGGCTATACATGGTAACCACATTAACGTAAATGCCAGTGAAACCATATTGGCGTAATTCTTCGCTAATTTTTTATATTGCTCGGCAGTGTTTAATTTTTCAAAATTATTCTCCACCAAATGTCGATATAAACACCAATCAATCTTCACTTGAGGTGTGTTGTTATCGTTGCGCTTTGAGATAACTGATTTCCCACCTTTATTTGCGGAGAATTCACGAAAAGTATCACTTCCATAACCTTTATCAACAGTCACAGTATCAACCTGCTTTAAGTGCTCAATGAGGCCAGGGGCTGATCATGCTCGATCGATTTTCATACGTCCCCTTTATAAACAAAGAGATAAAAATAACTTGATTGATCTCGTTAGTGTGATCAAATAGCCCTCTTTTTCTTTGTCTCAACACCTAATATGTTTAAACATTTCGAAAACATTACTGATTGTCGTTCCCATATAAATCTAGAACATGATGTCATTGATATCTGTTTTCTTATTCTGAGTGCGGTTATCTCAGGCGCGCAAAGTTGGGCTGATTGCCATGAGTTCGGTACATTGAAACTGACGTGGCTACGCCAACATCGCCCTTTCATAAATGGTATTCCCAGTCAGCAAAGTATTGGGCGAATTTTCAGAGGCATATCTAAGCAATCTCTTCTTGATGCACTCATGAGTTGGGTCAATGAACATCGACATCCCCCATTGCGATTGTTGGGAAAGTGCTTAAAGGTGCCAAAGCATCAGCTTCAAGCGCAACCTTACATTTGGTCACTGCTTATGATACTGGCCCCGGCTTAGTGTTTAACGCAAAATCAGGCGTGAGTAAAAAGAGTGAGTTGAAACTGGTTCAGGAGCGGCTAACTTGCCTTGATTTGAAATCAGAATTACTGACATTTGATGCGCTCCACTGTCAGACTAAAACACTTGATTACATAGTAAAAGAAGGTGGTGATTGTATTCTGCAAGTGAAAGGTAAGCAGCCAACGTTACATGAGGCAGTGCAAGTACAATTTGCAGATTATATTGAGAAGAATCCAGATGCTGAATGTTTTACACAAGACGATAAAGGCCATGGTCGAGTTGAAAAACGGTTCATTTTTCAATGCCCATTGAATTTATCAGTAGAATTAAAGGCGAAATGGGCTCAACTGCGCACATTAATCGCCGTTGAACGGCATCGTAAGGTGGGCAATACCATCAGCATTGATACCCATTTTTATGTGAGTAGTGCAGAGCTAACGTCCACAGAATTTGGTACAGCGATTAGAGCGCACTGCACTGGCAAACAGAAAACAATCAACACTGGCTTTTAGATACGCTATTTCAAGAAGATAAGCAGAAGATGTATGATGAAGACGGTGCCAATATCTTAGCAATTTTAAGGCGTTGGGCATTAAATTTAGTGAAATTACATCCCGCAAAAACGAGTCAGAATCAGAAGTTTAATAGGGCATGCTGGAGTGATAACTTCACAGAGGAGATTATTTTTGGTGCTGGTCAAAAAGTGTAATCAGCCCCTGCAATGAGGCTGGCTGTGATAGTAATATTGTGTCTCTGGCTTTCTGATAATTCGACATAAATCGGTAATTCTCCGCTATCGACTGCTATAAGTTTAATTACAGCTTCGACTTTTATCTAGGCTCTGATTGTTCTGTGTGGTTGCATCAGTTCAGTACTGATGTACGCGCACGATCGAGTCATGGATAAAGACTAATCCTATGTTAGCAAGTCTAGCTAAGGCTTTTTATAGGTAAGCCCACATGCTTTTTTAGACAATAAATGAAGCTGTCTAAAGATTGTACTCCAATGATCGAATTCTTTGGGAAAACCTTGCAAAGGAATAATTGTCGAAGGCGATAAAGAATGCCTTTGATTTTTTGCCTATATTCAGGTTTACCATAAACATGGTCTATGCTTTTCATTAGTTAAATGAAATAGCTTTTCCCTGTGTATCAGTTAGCATAAATCTTGGCATGGCTTGAAGTTATTAGTTTTTTGTAAAACAAATAATAACGTCTTGCTATGTCTCTAAATATCACTCTCGAAAGAGCAACAGATCCTAGACATTTCTCCAAGAAAAGCGGGGTAATTGAGTAAATTTAGGAAAGCTGCTTTGTAAAAAGGAGTCAGTTAGCCAGTGTAGACATTTTTGAAAACACTATGGTGGGTATTAGGAAGAAGATAATGGTGGTCATCACTTCATTCATTGTGAAGCAGTCAGCGCGTCTCTTCAGTTAATAAAGTTTTCTTCTGTCTCATGATGAAAACAACGGAAACATCATAGATATCACAAAACACTCCTACTAACTTGTTGTGTCAAGGCTTTCTGTGTGATGGGGTTATTTGAGGTCGAAAGATTTTATCACACGGTGCCGCTAGTTCTGATGTTCTTACACCGAGTTCAAGTTAAGTAAATCTTATCGGGGAATATGAGTAAAGAACATCTACTCGAGTTGCTTCAATGTTAAAAAATGTTAATTTTAACAAACGGAGCACACAAAGTTGAGAGTGAACTATCTTTATGATTTTATGGGTTTTAAATTGATTTTATATTTTGTAACACAAATAATAATAACCCTAAAGATTCATTTCCGCCTAAAAAAACACCTTTCGTAAAAAATTTCATTATTAACGCTTCTTTACACTAGTTTTTAGTCGTCTGAAATGTTGACACAGGTCAACATTTTGTGAAATGATGCCAGCGGGTCTATGCCTGTAAGGGCGTAGGAAAGGGAAGAAAAAACTAAGAATCACAAGAGAAAGACGAACTTACAGAAATTTTTTCGGCAAGTATTTATTCCTTGTCGTTATGTTGCTGGTAAGTTAAACCTTTTTATTCACTTCAAATTGGTTGGGAACTATGTCCAAGGTAAGCAATAGAACAAAAATCGCTACTGCACTTGTTGGCGTGCTGGCATTAGCGAGCAGCAACTTAGTAGTTGCAGATCCTCTTACCGACGTGCAGAAAGCGGATAGTATGATCCATGCTGATGCTGCTGCGTCGCAAAAGAACGTTGATAAGTATTTCGATCAAGCACAAGACATGCTTTTTGAGTATGGTTCTGTCGCAGATGAGCGCGAATCACTGAAATCATATAACGATTACGTTGCAAGCTTAGTCGCTGATCAACAAAAGACAATGGATTCAGTGCAGGGTGACATCAATGGTGTTGATAAACTTCGCCAAGGTGTTGTGCCATTAATGTTTAAAATGGTTGAGTCATTAGAACAGTTTGTTCAATTAGATTTACCTTTTAATTCTGAAATACGCACTAATCGTGTTAATGAACTGAAAAAACTTCTTAATACTGCCGAAGTCACACTAGCAGAAAAATACCGTCTAATTCTTGATGCTTATAGTATTGAGCGTGAATACGGTAGTGCTGTTGCCGTTAACCAAGGTAAGTTAAACCTAGATGGTAAAGAAGTGTTGGTTGACTTCTTTAACTTAGGTCGTGTTGCTCTTTATGCACAGAGTTTAGATCAAAAGACTGGCTGGATGTACAACCCAGAATCTAAGGGTTGGGATAAGTTAGATGACAGCTATTTGCGTGAACTGACCAAAGGTATCCGCATTGCCCGTAAACAAGGCGCTCTAGATCTATTCGCGTTACCAATTCCTGCTGCGGAGACTGCACAATAATGAAGAAGTTAATTACTACAGCTGTGTTGGCTGCAAGTTTCTCTTTAACTGCTGGTATGGCGAGCGCTGCTGATGCGCCTAAGTCAATTGACCAATTATTGCAACAAGTTAAAGTTGAACGCGCTGCAGAAGGTAAAGTCAACAGTAAGCGTGAGCAAGAATTCCAAGCAGAACGTGGCGACAAAGCTGCATTATTAAAGCGTGAAAAAGATGCTTTAGCTGCTGAAAAGCAACGTGGTAAAGATTTAAACCAAGCGTTCTTAGATAACGAGCGTAAAATTGCTCAGTTAGAAGAGGATCTAAAAACGGCTCAAGGTGACTTGGGTGAAATGTTTGGTGTAGTTAAAGGTGAAGCCGGTGATTTCGCTGGTAAACTGGCAAGCTCAAACATCAGTGCTCAATTCCCAAATCGCGATAAATTCATCGCTGATTTAGGTGCCCGTAAGCAATTGCCAAAAATTGAAGAGTTAGAACAATTTTGGCAAGAGCAGCTATTTGAAATGGCGCAATCTGGCAAAGTGGTTAAGTTTGAAGGTTCTGTTACCGAAATTGATGGTAACGTGAAAACGACGACTATTCATCGTATTGGTGCTTATAACTTAACGGCTGACGGTAAATACGTTGTATATAACCCTGAATTAGGTTTAATTCAGCAGTTATCTCAACAACCTGAAGGCTATCAAGTTAGCGCTGTTGCAAAATGGGAAGAAACGGCTTCTGGTACAGCACCTTTCTATATCGACCCTGCACGTGGCGTACTGTTAAACATCTTTACGAACAAAGCTAGCATGGAAGATCGTATCGAGTCAGGCGGTACCATTGGTTATATTATTCTGATATTACTTGCTATTGGTTTATTAATTGCGGTTGAGCGTTTCATTGTGCTGGCAGCTATCGGTGCAAAAGTTAAACGCCAAGCTAAGAATGTTGATAACCCAGGTAACAATGCCCTTGGTCGTATCTTGAAGGTTTACCATGAAAACAAAGATGTTGATGTTGAAACATTAGAGTTGAAGCTGGATGAAGCTATTCTGAAAGAAACGCCTGCATTAGAAGCTCGAATTTCAATTTTGAAAGTCATTGCAGCTATCGGCCCAATGTTAGGTCTGCTAGGTACAGTAACTGGTATGATTGCGACCTTCCAAAGTATCCAACTGTTCGGTACTGGCGATCCTAAACTGATGGCGGGTGGTATCTCTATGGCTCTGGTTACTACAGTACAAGGTCTGGTTGCGGCTCTGCCACTGATGTTACTACATGCAATACTCGTTGCGCGTAGCAAATCAATCACCCAAATTTTGGAAGAGCAAAGTGCGGGCATTATCGCAGCACATGCTGAGAAGAGGGCTAACTAATGATGCTATACCTGATGGACATATGGGATTCCGTCAGGGGCTTCATGGCCGCTGGAGGAAACGTCCTTTGGTTGGTTGCGTTTGTATTGTTCTTCATGTGGGTATTGATGCTTGAGCGTTATTGGTATCTTAATTGGATATCACCAAAGCAACATAAAGCTATCATATCTGCGTGGGATGCTAGAGAGGAAACAACCTCTTGGTACGCACACCGTATCCGTGAAGCTTGGCTGTCCCAAGCGAAGCAAGATTTGAATGCACGTATGCTGATGATTAAAACCTTAGTAGCTATTTGTCCTATGATAGGTTTGTTAGGTACCGTAACCGGTATGATTTCAGTGTTTGATGTGATGGCAGTTCAGGGGACGAGTAATGCTCGTTTAATGGCGGCTGGTATTTCAATGGCGACTATGCCCACGATGGCGGGGATGGTTGCAGCATTATCGGGAGTATTCTTTAGTACTCGTCTGGATGTAAAAATGAAAATCAGTTTAGAAAAGCTAAAAGACAGCATGCCGCACCACTAGAGAGAGATTGAACATGGCACGTAAAAAGCATTCCAGTGTAGACGAGGAAGCGCAAATTGATATGACACCGATGCTCGACATCGTGTTTATCATGTTGATCTTCTTCATTGTAACAACGTCATTTGTGAAACCTTCTGGTTTGGATTATAACAAACCAAAAGCTTCGCAAGCGACTTCAAAACCTTCGGCTAACATCTTTATCGGCGTCAGTAAAACAGGCGTGATCATGATGGAAAACCGTCAGGTTGATATCGAACGTGTAACGGCAAACGTTGAGCGCATGCTGGCTGAAGCTCCTGAAGCTGCGGTATTGATTCAGGCTGATAAAGACGCAATGCACGGCTTAGTTGTTAAAGTTCTAGACCAAGTCAAAGCGGCTGGTATAGATAAAATTTCGGTATCTGCGGGGAACGATTAATATGCTAAGAGCACTAGTATCGATCATTATTGGTGCTGCTGTGACTTTTGGTCTGTTCGCTTTTATGGCGTTCTTGGTCGGTGGCGGCGCACAGCGCGGCGAAACATCGGCCGAGACCCCTGTAATTGAAATCACTATGGATAGACAGGATTCAAAAGCACAGAATAAGCCAAGGGTAGTGCCTAAGCCGCCGCCACCGCCAGAACAGCCACAGAAGCCTGAGGCAACGCCGCCAGAATCTTCGAGCAATATTGACACAGCAATGTCGTTCAATATGGGTGGTGTAGAAGCTGGTGGTCCAAGTACCGGTTTTAAATTAGGCAATATGATGACTCGCGATGGTGATGCTACACCTATCGTTCGTATCGAACCTCAGTATCCAATTGCTGCGGCGCGTGATGGTAAAGAAGGTTGGGTACAACTTCGTTTTACCATTAACGAACTCGGTGGTATCGACGACGTTGAAGTTATTCAAGCAGAACCAAAACGCTTATTTGATAAAGAAGCTATTCGTGCACTGAAGAAGTGGAAGTACAAGCCAAAGATTGTTGATGGCAAGCCATTGAAACAACCTGGTATGACAGTACAACTAGACTTCACCTTAGATAAAGGAGGCAACCAATAATGCGTAATGTTAATAAAATCGCAGTTCTATTATTGCTTTCTGTTTGTGGAGGTTCATTAACTCTTTCATCTGCAGTCGCAGAAGAAAAGTGTGCTATCGACAAACGTCAATCTAAAGCCGTGGGCGAAGGTGCGGCGAAGAAAGTTCAGAAGTCATTTGAAGCTTATACCAATGGTCAGGTCGATGAAGCTATTGCTATTTTGCTAGAGGCAAATGCCAAGAACGACTTCGATAAAGCCTATGTTGCACGTATGTTGGGTAACTTTTATGCCGAGAAAGGCAAAATGGATACCGCGATCAAGTACCTAAAACAAGCTGTTGAAGCTGATATTTTAGGTGGTACAGATCATGCTGCAACTATGCGTCTTTATGCTGATTTGCTATTACAAGAGAAAAAGTTTAAGGAAGCGATTCCTTATTATTACAAGTGGATGGAATTTACTTGTAAATCCGATTCTCAAATGTATCGCCGTATTGGTATTGCGCATTCAGAACTTAAGCAGTGGGATAAAGTGATTGAAGTGGCCGACAAAGGTCTTTCATTAGCTGAAGCTCCTGATAAAGGTCTGTATCAAATGAAACTGACAGCTTACTTCAATCAGAAGAAGTATAAGAAAGCTGTTGGCGTGTTAGAAGTCATGGTGCCTTTATTCCCGGATGATGGCAGATTGTGGGTTCAATTAGCACAGTTTTATTTGATGGTTGAAGACTATGACAAGTCTCTTGCAACTTACGATTTGGCTTATAGAAATGGTTTCTTAGATAGCGCGGGCAACATTACGCGTTTAGCGCAGTTAATGGCACAAAAAGGTGCTCCTTATCAAGCCGCTAAAATTTATCAGAAACATATGAAATCAGGCATGATCGCTGAGGACGCTAAGTCTTTAGAGATTTTGGCGGGTTTCTATCAAAATGCGAAAGAGTTTAAGCAAGCTGCTGAGTATTACGGTAAAGCTGCAGCCATCACCAATGATGGCAAGACTTACTTGAAACAAGGTCGCTTATTAAACTTGAATGAACAATATACAGCAGCGATCCCTGTGCTTGAAAAAGCCATATCAATGGGTATTGATCATCCTGGTGAAGCAAACTTCGAATTAGCTTTGGCTCATTTAAGTTTGAAACAGTATAAGTCGGCTTATAACCGTGCAGTGTTAGCTGCTAATGATAAGAAGACACAGAAGAGTGCAAATAGCTATATCTCTTATATTAAAGAGAAAGCACGTATGCATAATGTCACGCTGTAATTACTTCGCAGTTTAGTGTTTGAATCGAAAAGCCCCGCAAGGGGCTTTTTCTTTGGTATCAATAAACCTATTTACTGTAAGCGGATTAAAGCTTGGGATTGATCATGATTTTTTTCAAGCTGTTGTGAAAGTTGGCTGACATTACTGAAGAGTGACTCTATTTTACTTTCCTGTGTAGGTAGGCAAATACAGGCAGCCAGTTTATAGTCGATTGTCAGTTTATGATGTTTACCAAAATCTTGGTTAAAGTCAGATATTTGCTGTTCTATTCGCTTTAACACTACTTCCGTTCCCACCTCATCTATATTGAACAAACCCAACGCAAAGTGATTGTGATCTAGTCTAGCAATCATATCTGTTGCTCTTAATAGCGCTTCTTGCACTTGTTTGGTAAAGAATTCGAGTAAATGGGGTTGTTTGACGGTTTCATGAATGTGAGGGCACAGATACAATAGTGCCAAGCTTTGGTGGTCTCTCATGTGACGATGCCATTCTCGGTTGAATACTTCCATGAAATAGGTTTGGTTATAGACTCCAGTTTCTGGATCCCTGAAACCTGAGTTGCGGAACGAGTAGATCATAGATTAACTCCGATAGCAGACCTTGAACTAAGTATAGAAACAGTTCTGCAATAGCGGGCCAAAAAGGAGAAATATTAAAATGAAATTGGGTTTATTGGCAGGTTCGATAGCGTTAATCCTCACCCTTCAAGGTTGTTCTAAGCCTGAAGCCACTGCAGTTCAAGAAAATAGCTCGGCTAATACGACAGCTGTGCAGGGCGAAACTCAAACGGCAGAGCAGCGTTACTTAGCGCTTGTGGATGCTTATTTTAAAGATTACCTAAAGCTTGAGCCCATCTACGCTACTTTTGTCGGCGTTAATGACTATAACGCCGATTTCGGCGGAGATTTAACTGAGGATTACCTTAAGGCTCGTCATGATCTTAACACTCACTATTTAGCTCAGGTGCGTGCGATAGATCCAAAGCAACTGCCTGCGGATCTACAGTTGAGTTATGACCTGTTCGTCTATGACCGTGATATGGCGTTAGTGGACGAAACTTTCCCTTCACGCTTTATGCCGATAAGCCAGTTCTATAGCACTGTCATTACTATGGTGCAGCTGGGAAGTGGCGAAAGTGCACAACCTTTTAAGACTGTCCAAGATTATCGTAATTGGGAACAGAGAGTCGATGGTTTCATCAAGTGGGTCGCACTTGCTGAAAATCGTATGAATCAAGGTATTGAAAGTAAAGTGGTACTACCTCGAGTGTTGGTAGAGCGCATTATTCCTCAGTTAGATGCTATGTTAACGACGGATGCGACTCAGAGCATTTTCTACTCGCCAATCCAGCATTTCCCCGAAAGTTTTTCAGAGCAAGATAAAGCGGAATTGACCACCCGTTATCAAGCCATGATAGCCGAGCGTATGGTGCCTGCGTTAACGAACTTACGCGATTATTTTAAGCAAACCTATTTACCTAAATCGCGGGCGACTGATGGTTGGTCAGGTTTGCCTAACGGTAAAGCTTGGTATCAGCATCTGGCGAACTCACATACGACCACCACTATGTCTGTAGATGAAATTCATCAAATTGGTTTAGGTGAAGTGGCTCGAATTTTATCTGAGATGGATAAGGTGCGTGAGCAGGTTGGTTTTAAGGGTGATTTGAAGGCGTTTTTTGCATCTTTATCTTCAGAGTCGCAGTATTTCTATAGCGATCGCCAAGGCTTGATTGATGGCTATATGGTATTAAAAGATAAAATCAATCATGTATTGCCTAACTACTTTAATGTGATGCCAAAGGCTGATTACGTGGTTAAGCCGGTTGAAAGTTTTAGAGAACAATCAGCAGCGGGTGCCTCTTATGAAGCGCCTGCGGTGGATGGCAGCCGTCCAGGGGTGTTTTATATCAACACTTATAACCTCAAAGCACAGCCTAAGTGGGGGATGACGACCTTATCTTTGCACGAAGCCGCTCCTGGGCATCACTTCCAAATCGCGATCAAACAAGAGCTGACTGGTGTGCCTGAGTTCCAGCGTTTTAGCGGTTATACCGCTTTCGAGGAAGGTTGGGCACTTTATGCTGAATACTTAGGTATTGAGATGGGGCTATTTACCGATCCTTACCAGTATTTTGGTAAGCTTTCCGATGAAATGCTGCGTGCGATGCGCTTAGTGGTTGATACTGGCCTTCATTCTAAAGGTTGGAGTCGTGAACAGGCGATTCAGTACATGAAAGACAACTCGCCTATGGCTGAGAGTGACATAGTCGCTGAAGTGGAGCGCTATATGGCGATCCCTGGTCAAGCTTTGTCTTACAAGGTCGGTCAGTTGAAGATTTTGGCACTGCGTGCCCGCGCAGAAAAAGCCTTGGGTGATAAATTTGATCTTAAAGCGTTCCACGATCAAATCCTCACCTCAGGTTCATTACCCATGGCGGTCATGGAAAACAAGATCGATCGTTGGATTGCGTCGAAACAAGCTTAGCCGTGTAAGATGCCGTTAATTGACTTTGTTGTCAGTGACGGCATTTTAAGACTTTTTTATTCAACAGAAAGTTTTTATACTGTTGATTCAAAACCTGTTAAAACGAATGTTTTAGTGGGAACTCAATGATATTTGGGGCAAATGTCTCATGATCCTTACAGGAGTTTTACTATGGTCCAGGCAACAGCAAGACATTTGTTAGTCAGCAGTGAAGAGCAGTGTCAAGCGCTGAAACAGCAAATAATGGAAGGCGCAGATTTTGCTCAAATTGCTCGCGCGCACTCTTCTTGCCCATCAGGTGCCCAAGGCGGCGAATTGGGGTCATTTGGTCCTGGCATGATGGTCAGAGAGTTTGATGAAGTGGTTTTTAGTGCACCATTAAATGAAGTACAAGGCCCCGTGAAAACGCAATTTGGCTTTCATTTACTTGAAGTGACCAGTCGCGCGTAAGTTTTACCGCTTATCTAATACAGCTTGTTTGATACGGCAGCGTTTGCTGCCGTTTTGTTTTATATGCTCATCACGGAGTCACTATGCTGGAACTCTACACTGATAGATTGAAGCTCAGGAGCTTACAAGATAGTGATTGGGAACATTTTTATGCACTGCATAACGATCCTGAGATTAATCGTTTTGTACGCGTTCCAGAGTCGCAAGAGGTGATCCGCAGTAAGTTTCAGCAGCGTTCCGATACTTGGTTCTACGGTTCTGGCGATTGGCTGACCTTAGTGATTGAGACAGTTGATACTGGGCAGTTTATTGGTTTAACGGGCCTTTATTGTCAAAGTTTCGAGGAACAGCGTGCCGAAGTGGGTTATTTACTGGCGGCAGAGGGCCACGGTAAAGGTTATGCGACTGAGAGCTTAATGGCGGTCATTGATTGGGCCTGTTTAAGTTTTAATGTACATAAATTTGTTGGGCATTGTGCTAAAGATAATCACGCATCGGCACGAGTACTCGAAAAGTGTGGTTTTCGGCTTGAAGGTTTGCTCAGGCAGCAATTCAAAATAGGTGAAAACTGGCTCGATGAATCAGCCTTTGGCCTACTCGCCGATGAAAGACGTCTCTAGCCAAATTATCTTCAGCGAATTTTGTACTGTGCTGGTATAATGCCCGCAGGTTTATTTTTAGAAGGCGTGTATTAAGTGGCGCAAATTAATCAATTGGCTTTGCATTCTGGCGAAGATTTCATTGAATTGTACAAAGTATTAAAAGTGCAAGGCATGAGCAATGCGGGTGGTGAAGCCAAACATTTTATCGACGAAGGTCAAGTCACTGTGAATGGTGAAGTTGAAACTCGTAAACGTAAAAAAATTATCGCGGGCGACATCGTCAGCTTTAATGGTGAATCAGTTCAAATCATTGCGGCAGAATAAGCCTGAAACAGTGGAGCAAGAAATGCAATTTCCAGATGATGACAATGGTAAAATGCTGGCCGCAATGGCTGAAGCGGGAATCGATTTAACTAAAGAGTTAGATGTTGATTTCTTTTTGGTTTTTGATGACCAACGCGATGCTGAAACTGCGTTAGAAGAATTAACAAATTCTGACTTGGAAGGCGAGCTTGAGCTGAATCTGAATGATGAGCTTGGTAAGTGGGAAATCATTGTTTGTCTCAATATGGTGCCTGAGTACGATACATTGGTTGAACAAGAAGTCATGCTAAATGATTTTGCTGCCGAATTCGGCGGCATGACCGACGGTTGGGGCGTAATGCAACATCAAGACGGTGACGATGAGTTTATGGACGATGATGACCATGACCATGTTCACGGTGAGCATTGCAATCACTAATTTTGATGCGCTTTAAGCCTTGAATCTAATAAACCACCTTTTGGGTGGTTTTTTATTGATGTTTTTCTGCGCTCCGTTAGTGATCTCAATAGCCTCGTTTGGCACTTATAGCGTTATTGTGCCTCGCTTAAACTGAGATACGTTTAATGCAGATTAATGACGATAGGGCGCAAAAATCTCTAATAACCAGTCGATAAAAGCTTGAGCTTTTAACGGCAGGCTTGGGGATTTTGGGGTGAGTAAATAATATCGATAGGGACTGGTAAAGGGGGCGTCGAAGGGGATGACTAAGCTGCCATTTGCCAGTTGTTCTTCGATGAAGAATCGCGGAATAAGTGCTGCGCCCATGCCACTCGCAGCCGCTTGACTCAGCATATAAAAATGCTCGACACCAAAGGTTTGTGCTTGGGTGAGTGTTAAACCCACCTTTTCCGCCCAATACTCCCAAAGTTCGGGTCTGGTGGTGTGTTTCAGTAACGTGACGTGATTAATGTCCTCGATATTTTGCAGTTTAGGCGCTAACGAAGGCGCGCAAACTAAGCATAAATCCTCATCCATCAGCTTGATATAATTCGCGCCCTTAGGGATGACTGTGCTACTACGGATCGCAATATCATAACGACCTTGGCTAAAATCCACGGCAAAGTCGCCAATGGATAAGTCGACATACAAGTGTGGATGGCGGGATTTAAACTGCTCCATTCTTGGAATGAGCCAATTGATGGTTAAGCTTGGCAGCACATTGATGGCTAAGGTTTGCGGCTTAGTGGGCTGACGGCGCAAGTCACTTGTAGCACTAGATAATGTTTGCAGAGCGGCTTGAACATGGGGTAAATAGCGTTTGGCTTCATCGGTTAAACCAACTTTTTTGTGTAAACGTACAAAGAGCGCAAAACCTAAATAATCCTCCAATACTCTGATTTGTTTGCTGACTGCGCCATGGGTGACATGCAACTCCTTGCTAGCTAATGTCATGCTCTGTAAACGTGCTGCGGCTTCGAAGGCACGGAGAGAATTGAGGGGCGGTAGTTCGGCAAACATTTTATTTCCTACTGCTAGAAAATCAGAACAGGACTCGGGATTTTGTGTGAGTTTATCTCACGCTGTGGCGACAATAACTCCTTTGCGTTTATTTGGCAAACGCAGTCTAATGTTCGGCAATCACTCTCTTTTTTATCAGAAGAATAATAAATCATCATGGAATTTGAACTGACTCTACAAATCGCAGCGATACTTTTTGCCGTCGCTATGGTGGCTGGTTTTATTGACTCAATCGCCGGTGGCGGAGGCTTGCTGACCATTCCTGCACTTATGTGGGCAGGCTTGCCGCCTGCGGTTGCCTTAGGGACAAATAAGCTGCAGGCCTGTGGCGGCAGTTTTTTTGCGAGTTTGTACTTTGTCCGTAAAGGGCTGGTTGATCTTAAATCCGTTAAGTTAGCCTTGATTTGTGCATTTATCGGTGCGGCATTGGGTACGATTCTAGTTCAACTCGTCGATACTAAAGTGCTGGAGTTGATGTTACCTTTTTTGATTTTGGCTATTGGTTGTTACTTTTTATTTTCGAAAAAGATTTCAGAAGATGATAAACATCAAGTGCTGACTCCTACCGCATTTGCCTTTACTGCGGCATTGGGCGTGGGATTGTACGATGGCTTTTTTGGCCCTGGTACTGGGAGCTTTTTTGCGCTGGCCTTTGTATCGCTAGCGGGGTTTGGTTTGGCGAAAGCAACTGCCCACGCAAAACTACTTAATTTCTCCACTAACATTGCTTCGCTGATCTTCTTTGCCTTGGGCGGAAAAGTGATTTGGTTATTAGGATTAGTCATGCTGGCAGGGCAAGCGATTGGTGCAACCTTGGGTTCTCGTCTCGTGGTCACTAAAGGTACAAAGATTATTAAGCCGTTGGTGGTGACTATGTCCCTTGCTATGAGTTTTAAACTTTTGGCGAGCCAATATAATTTATTTTCGTAAACTCTTTGATATTAAGTATTTTATAAAACTCACTCATCAATAGACGCTCTTTAAGCTGCGCATGAGTGTATCTTAGTGGCGTCCATCTTGGCTCAAAAGTTAAGCCGAGGTGGATATCACCCAAAAGATCCGCCAAATGACGACTTAAAACGTCTCATCCTACTTTGAGTTAGGTGTACTCTTTCAAGTTTTTTGAATAGTATTACCTGTCATTTTTAATACACTTTTTAAGCTTCTTATTGTTTTGGCGTGTATTTTAAATATTGTGTACATATTTAATCCGATTGATATAAGTGCAGTGTCTATCTTGCCAGACTTATTTTGTATCGACGGGCGGCATGTGCGCTCGGGTTTAGCGCCACCACTTCTTTAAAAGAGCGATTATGAAATTTATCCACACCTCGGACTGGCACATAGGTCGTCAATTACACAATCAATCACTACTGGATGATCAAGCATTTGTGCTCGAGCAAATTATTGCTCTAGCGGATGAACACAAGGTGGATGCCGTGATTGTGGCGGGGGATATTTATGACAGATCGATTCCGCCTGCGAATGCGGTTGCGCTGTTAGATGATGTGCTTAACCGCTTAGTACATAATTTAGGCCTGCAAGTCATTATGATTGCAGGTAATCACGATGGTCACGAGCGCTTAGGTTTTGCAGCAAAACAAATGGCGGCAAGTGGGTTACATATTATTGGGCCTTTGAGTGCTGACATTCATCCCATTACTTTATCGAGTTCAAGTGGTGATGTGGTGTTTTATCCCTTGCCCTATGTCGAACCTGCCACAGTGCGCCAAGTTTTTGAGTGTGAGGCGGCAAGCCATGAGGCCGCAATGACGCTATTGCTTGAACAAGTACGCCAGCACGATAGCCAAGGTTTGCCGAAAGTGGTGATAAGCCATTGTTTTTTGGATGGTGGTAGCGAGTCAGAATCTGAGCGACCACTGAGCATTGGTGGCGCCGATAAAATATCGCCAACGCTATTTACTGAGTTTGATTATGTCGCCCTTGGGCATTTGCACGGACCGCAATACAAAGGTGCAGAGCATGTGCGCTACTCAGGATCGATTTTGAAGTATTCCTTTAGCGAACAACATCAACATAAGTCGGTGACCTTAGTCGAACTTAGCGCGCAAACGCCGATTAAAATTAGTTTATTGCCATTAACGTCAATACGCGATGTCCGCATCTTAGAAGGGGAGTTAGCCACATTACTCGCCCAAGGTAAAACGGATATCAAGCGTGAGGACTACCTTATGGTCAGACTTCTTGATAAACATGCCATTTTAGATGCTATGGGAAAATTGAGAGCCGTTTACCCTAATGTGCTGCATTTAGAGCGGACTGGTCTGATGGCGGGGCAGCAACAAGTCACCTTGAGCCGAGATCATATCAAAAAAGGCGAGATGGACATGTTCCGTGACTTTTTCTCTCAAGTGTCCGGCGAGTCATTAACACAAGCACAGCAAGCCGTGATGGATGAACTCCTGACTAAGCTACACAATGAGGAGCGCCAAGCATGAGACCACTTAGCCTTTCCATGTCAGCTTTTGGCCCCTTTGCATCGACGCAACAACTTGATTTTACGGCCTTAGGGACTAATCCGTTATTTTTGATCAATGGACCCACTGGTGCTGGTAAGACGACCTTGCTCGATGGTATTTGCTTTGCCCTCTATGGCAAAACCACGGGTAATGAGCGTGAAGGCAGCCAGATGCGCTGCGATATGGCCGATGATAGTTTGCTAACAGAAGTCACTTTTAGTTTTCAGTTGGGTAATTGCAGTTATCGTATTCGCCGTGTGCCAGAGCAAGACAGGGTTAAAAAAAGCGGTGACGGCTCAACGGTGCAGAAGCCCGAAGCTCAGTTATATAAGATAGACGCCGAGGGTAATGAAAGTTTGCTTGTAGCGAGCAAAGTCTCTGAGGCAACCGCTGAGATTGAAGCCTTAACTGGCCTCGATGTGGAGCAGTTTCGCCAAGTGATGGTGTTGCCGCAGGGAAAATTTCGCGAATTGTTAATGGCAGACTCTAAAGCCAGAGAACTGATATTTAGTCAGCTATTTCAAACTCATATATACCGACGTATTGAAGATTCCTTAAAAAGTAAGGCTGCAGATATCCGCGCCTTAGTGAAAGATCAACGCAGTCGCCGTGATGGCATTTTACAAAGTGCGGGTTTAGCATCCGATGACGAGCTTAACTGTGAATTAGCCAAGCTCACGCCAGAACTTGAAACTGCCCAAAGTGCGAAAGAACAAGCATTACAGCAGCAACAATGGGTGATAAAAACCAGCGATGCCGCCCAGCATTTATTGGCCGAATTTGTGCAGTTTGATGCCTTAACTCAAACGGTTGCTGCGCTTGATGCACAGCAAGAAAACATGGCTGCGCAAACCTATAAACTGAATTTGGCTAAACAGGCGCAGCACATGGCACCTATGCTTGAGGTGTTTGTGGCTCGTGAGCAGGAAGCCAAGGCAGCAAGTCTCGCACTTGATCATGCGAAAACAGCATTAATCCATGCTAAACAAGCCTTCGATAACGCAGAGCTTAAGGCTGCTGATTTGCCCGTGTTGGAAGCGTCGTTACTCGAACTGGAACAGGTCAAACAGCAACTGAATGCCTTAGGGCCGCAGCTTAGGGAATTGGATAGGCTTAATAAAACCCTCGAACAAGAGCAAGCGCAGCTAATTAGCGCGAAAACACAACTTCAGAACAGCAAAAATGAGTTAACCACCGTAGTCCAAAAACGCCGTGAATTGGAATCCGTTCTGCCGCAACTACAGGCCAACAGCGAAACTCGCCTCTCATTGCAACAAGCGCACCAGCAGCAACAGCAATTATTGTCTACCTATCAGCAATGGCAACAAGTGGCGGCAAGGGTATCGTCGACACAGGCAAAACTTGTTGAGGCTAAAGTCAAAGGGCAACAACTCAGTGCTCAGCATCAGCAAGCACAGGTTGCATATAAAGCCTTATTGTTGACTTGGCACCAAGGACAGGCCGCTATTTTAGCGCGGCAATTACAGCAAGATGAACCTTGCCCCGTTTGTGGCAGCCAAACACATCCACAGCCAGCACAAAGCCAAGAGCCGCTCCCAAGTGATGAAGCGCTGCAATTAGCACTAGAGGCTGAAACGAATGCCCAAGAAATCCTGAGCAAAGCCAGAGCGGAATATCGTGGGCTACAAACGCAGTTAGAAACCTTGCAACAGCAAGCACAAGATCTCGCGGTCCAATTGGGCACTGCGGTTGATATTTCTTTAGACGAACATACACATACCTTGTCGCAATACGCTTTCTCACTCACTCAAGCGGAGCAAGCCCATCAGCAGTTACAGCTGTTACAGCAAGAGATTGCATTGTTGCACGCACAGGAAACGCATCTACAACAAAAGTTAGAGCAAGGACAAACACACGACAGTGCACTGCAATCTAAAGTGGATATATTGCAGGGGCAGTTAGCGCACATGCAGCAAAGTGTTCCATCTGCGCTTGCAACGCTTGAGGCCTTAACTGCAGCAATCGCGCAAAATCAGCAAAGTATCAGCCAAATTAAGCAACAGATTGCTAGTGTTAGGGATCTCCAACAACAGACTGGCCAATCTTTTGTTGCGGCTAAAGCGGCACTTAATGGTGCTGAAAATGCTGCTGAGGCAGCATTAGCCCAGCAAACGCGTGCACAGCAGCAACTCAATCAGCAATTAGTCGCAGTAGGTTTTGCCGATCAACAGGCCTTATTTGAGGCCATGCTCGATGAAGAACAACAGCGCGCATTAGCCAGCGAGATTGAGGCTTACCAGCAGCGCAGTGCTTTGACCAAGGCACAGTGCGAGCAGTTAGCGCTTAAGCTTAAAGATAAAGTGCCACCTGATAGCATTAAGCTGGCTGCTGAGCTTGAGTTCGCGCAGCAAGCATTACACGCAGCAGAGCAGGCATGGCAGTTGCTTCACACGCGCACAGTATTACTGATGCAAACCCAAACCCAGCTGAGTATTGCCGATGCAAAAGCTAAGGTTTTGGAAGATGAATATGCGGTTATCGGCACCCTTGCAGATGTCGCTAATGGAAATACAGGTAATAAGATCAGTCTGCAACGTTTTGTGTTAAGCGTACTGCTTGACGATGTGTTGTTAGAGGCAAGCCACAGGCTACACCTAATGAGCAAAGGGCGTTATCGTTTACTACGTAAGGAAGATAGGGCCAAGGGCAACAAAGCTTCTGGGCTCGAATTAGAAGTAGAAGATGCTTATACCTCCAAAGTGCGTCCTGTGGCCACCTTAAGCGGTGGTGAAAGTTTTATGGCAGCATTATCTATGGCGTTAGGCCTATCTGATGTAGTGCAAGCCTATGCAGGTGGTATTAAACTCGATACTTTATTTATCGATGAAGGCTTTGGCAGTTTAGATCAAGATTCTTTAGAACTGGCCATTCGGACCCTGATGGATTTGCAATCCTCTGGCCGCATGATAGGGGTGATCTCGCACGTGTCGGAAATGAAAGAGCAGATAAATACCCGCATCGACATCAATAAAACCTCACATGGGAGCGAAATGACGATAGTTTTGCCTTAGTTGTTCATTCTCACAGAGTGCGATAAATAACAAATTGTTTTATAAGTGTTATTTATTGTATCTCCTGTGTGTTTAACATTCGGATAATACACACAAAGTGAGTTGGAAATGCCAACTAGCGCATGTTTTTCATTAATGGTACAACAAAAGAGTGAAATAGCGTTTGTCATAATCGGTTTTTTGATATAAGTTGGAAAAAATTCGGGCTTCCCTCAAAGGGACTGGTCAAAAATAGAACGCAAAGTTAACGAAAGGTGAAAAGCGTTGCAAACAGGCAAACCCAACTTTATCAACTTATCGCAAACCCGTTTGCAGAACTTATCATCGACCCAAAAGAACATTCTATTAATGGGTAGTTTGTTGATGGGTGCTGCGATGTTGATGCCGAATAATAACCATGTTACGCCAACTGCTCAGCGTATCCCTGTTGTTCTCGATATTGAAAATATTCTCCCTCAAGTTTCTGAACCTGAAGTCCTAGATCAAGCTGCACTCATTAATAATGCTCCCCAGTTTGAGCGAATTATCGTTTCCGGTGATACCTTAAGTGGGTTATTTTCCAAGGCGGGTGTTGATCAGCAAACTATGTATAAGGTTTTAGAAGCTGATTTAAACATTTTGGCACTTGATACCCTGTTACCTGGCAACAGAATGCAATTTTGGCTTGATAGTGAAGGCCAGTTACAAAAATTAGAACTTTATTTTAACGCTGCCCGCCAAGTGGTTTTTACACGTTATGAAGACGGTAGTTTTAATGTTGAAGAAGTGAACGTTGAAGGTGTTTGGCAAAATCGAATTTTGACTGGTGATATTAAAGGTTCTTTCTACGTTTCAGCACAAAAAATGGGCTTAGCCGCTGCAGATATTCAGCGAATTGAAGATTTACTCAAAGAAAAATTGAATTTTGCCCGTGATTTACGAGCTGGCGACAAATTCTCAGTTTTGGTAAATGATCAATATGTTGAAGGTGAACCGACGGGAAGTAGCCAAATTTTAGGTGTCAGTATTAAAAGTGGCCGTTCTGAAATTAGTGCATATCAATATTCTGATGGTAGTTATTATGATGCTAAAGGTCAGAGTTTAGTTCGGGCATTCCAACGTTATCCGTTAGCTAAACAACCGCGTATGAGTTCACGTTTTAACAGCCATCGCAAACACCCAATCACAGGGCGTATTTCTCCCCATAATGGAACAGACTTTTCTGTGCCGATCGGGACTAAAGTTGTTGCACCTGGTGATGGAATTGTCAGTTTAGTGACGGACCATCAGTTTGCTGGTAAGTATATTGTGATTGAACATGGTGGTAAGTACCGTACCCGTTACCTACATTTGTCTAAGGCGTTAGTGCGTAAAGGTCAACGTGTAACTCGCGGTCAAGTGATTGCTTTATCTGGTAATACAGGTCGTTCGACTGGCCCGCATTTGCATTATGAATTCCATATCAATGGTAAACCTGTTGATCCGTTGAAAGCCGATATTCCTATGTCGAGCAAGTTAGCGAATCAAGATTTACGCACATTCACTAATATGGTGAAGAGTCGTGAAGCTATAATGAACTTAGGTTAGCCAAACCTAAGCTAATAGAATTTATAGTATCAAAGTTTGAATAAACAATAGCACTGACTTTCTAGAAGAGTTTATCAATGCCGATGAAATGAAAATTTCATCGGCATTTTTGTTTCCACAATACTTATTATGGTAGACATTTTCCTGCTATCACGAGTACTGTTCGAGTTGTATAAAAGCTTAAAATTTGTTCGACTCGAAGTCGTGGCGATAAAACATAAGGGGATAAAATAGGTAGGATCTTCAGTTAGAAGTGTTATAGCGAGTCATTCAAAAGGTTGTGAAGAGGAAAATTGTGCGGCTGAAGAGCTTATAACGTTTTTTATTAAGGACTGAACAGAGAACCCAAATGCAGTGCTAAATCGTGCCTATCAGCTTGCGTGGCGCCTTTGCATTACTTTTAATGCGCACTTGCACAATTTACCTTTTAATGCGGGACAGCCACCACAGGGTGATTTTTTAAAGGGACGTAATGCAAAGCTGTGTTCCGTGGGTAAAGGAGAAAGTCGAGTAATAATAGTCGATGAAAATGTCGCATCATTTGCGGCAATAAAATTAGCTTTCGCGAGTTTTAATTGTTTTTTGAGTGTTGACTTATTGCTATGGGCAAATTCTTGCTGAGCAATATGCTTAGAGAGTAATTGGGTGAGGTGCTTTCGTTGAGCCTTTTTATTCGTCAAAGATTTATCAGTCAGGGTGTTCAGACGAGATAAGGATGGAATCACTTTTCCTGAACTTGAAACAGATTTCGCCTGTGTTTTGAGTAACTTTTTAGCTTGTTTTTTACACCATTTGCTCAAAAGTTTATCGATATTCTGTTTCGTCATTGTCATTACTGAGTTCTCCTGCGTGAGATACTTCAGCATTCTAAATGAAAACTATTATCAGTCAAGTTTTGGGCGAAAAATATACGAAGGTTAGGTATCGACTTTATCTGTAGAATAAGGGGATATGTTAGCGTCGATGCAAGTCAATAATAAGCGCAAATCAAATTCAAACTGGTGATAATCCGGCTCCATGTGGGTACACAAATTATAGAAAGCTTTGTTGTGATCTTTTTCTTTTAAATGGGCTAATTCATGTACTACGACCATACGCAACAAAGGTTCTGGCACACGCTTTAAACGCGAAGAAATGCGAATTTCGTTCTTCGCTTTGATTTTATTGCCTTGAACTCGTGCTACGTAAGAATGCAAGCCAAGTGCATGATGGCTAATATTAATTTTGTCATCAAATATCACTTTTGAGAGCGGGGAGGACTGGCGTAAAAATTGATTTTTAATCGTCTGAGTATAGTCGTACAGCGCTTTATCGCTACGAACGCTATGTATGACAGGATGACGTTTCAGCAATAGCTTGGGTAATGTGCCAGCATCGAGATGTTGCTGTACCTGCTGTTGAATATCAAGGCTGTAACCGTTTAAGTACTTTAATGGATTCATAGAGGATTTAGCTCCGAATGACTTCGGAGCCTGAGTTCATCACATTACTTATACTTTGCCAAAAATTCGGCGATTTTGATGGGCATAAGCGGCTTCGAAAGCTAACTGCTGTACTTTTTTAAGATCTAAACTATCGAAATCAACTTGGGGTGGATTGCGCTTGTTTTGCTCTTTGATAGTGACAGGAGACAATAGACTGACAGGTAATTCCCCTAATTGAATGGCTGCTTCAAGTTTAAAGCTTGTCGCTGAACCCGCGAGTTTACCTTTTTGCTCACGTTCTATGATGACAACTTCATCAACGCGATAATCTTGCATAAGCTTATGAAAAGCGAAGTGAAACTCACGAATAGCTTCTGTGGTAGCAGATTGGGAAACGGTGAAAGACACCTTACGGCATTCTGGCACATTGAAGGTTTCACCTTCATAGCTCAATAAACTGATAATGGCTTCGCCACCTTTTAATTCAACACCACAAACTCTCATGTTACACCTTCAAAATATCGATAATAGCGCTATTGTAGCTGGAAATGACATGAGGATCAGTGTTTACCATGCGCTTTTGATTCGCTTGGCGACAGACTGATAATTTTAGTATGTCAATTTCCAGTATTAGATCATGCCTATGTGATTTGTATCAGAGATAATATCTGATGTTAAATCCACCGGCCTTTATGCATAAATTAGTTTTAAACTTCTTCAGTATCATTATCTTGCAGTAATTGTGCCGCAGCAGGTTTTCTACGCATAGGAGCATCGCCGACATCCACGCCCGTGATGAAACGCTTATCCCGCGACGGTGCTGGTGTGGTTGCTTTGGTTCTTTTGCTCTTACCTTTAGCAAGCTCCGCTTTAGCAACACGTTTTACTGGCGTTTGTTTAGCTTTGCTTTTTAGACCACTAAATTTAGCTTCTAGGCCTGGAATTGTGCTGATCTCAAAGGTTTTTCTGAGGAAGACTTGGACTTTCTTAAAGTTGTCCCAATCTTTTGGCCCGACGAGCGATATCGCATCACCTTTTGCGCCTGCACGACCAGTACGGCCGATACGATGCACGTATTCTTCGGCAAATTTAGGCATGTCGAAGTTAACGACCAAGGACACATTGAGCAAATCCAGGCCGCGAGAGGCGACATCGGTTGTCACTAGTACTTGTTGTTGGCCACGGGCAAATTGGTCCATGATTTGGTTTCGTGCGGCCTGCTTTAAATCACCGCTGAGTGCGGCGGTTGCAAAACCTTGCGTGGTTAATTTAGCGGCTAAGCGCTCAGTATCTGGACGCGTCGCGGTAAAAATAATCACTTGTTTATGGGTTTCATCTTTGAGCAAACGGGCTAATAACGCTTCTTTATGGTCTAAGTGGTCACATAAAAAGATACGTTGATGAATATCGTTATGCTCAGAGTGAGCCGCGCCAATCGCCACGTGCGCTGGATTTTTTAGTAATGTTGCTGCGATATCATTGATTTCGTCGTGATCTAACGTGGCAGAAAACATCAGAGTTTGACGGCGTTTATGATCGGCTGCATCGTTGATGGCTTTTAACTGCGGGGCAAAGCCTAAATCTAACATGCGGTCGGCTTCATCGAGGACTAATAACTCTAAGCCATTGAGAAAAAGATGCTTCTGTTCTAAATGATCGGCGATACGGCCTGGAGTCGCGACAATAAAATGCGGTTCTTTCGCTAAGGCTTTGGCTTGGTCATTAAAGTTTTCACCGCCCAGTACGCTGATGGCCTTGTATTGGGTGTTGGCGACAAGGAGGCGAAGCTGACTATAAACCTGATGTGCTAGTTCGCGAGTCGGTAATAAAATCAAGACTCTAGGATCACGTTTCGACAGTGAGCGGGTAGAAATGACTCTTTGCAATGCGGGTAACAAAAACGCTAAGGTTTTACCTGAGCCCGTTTTTGATGACGCCATTAAATCTTTACCTGCCAATGCGATAGGCAGTGCTTGTTCCTGGATGGCGGTGGGTTCTGTGATCCCCATATGTTTTATGCTTTGAAGCAGACGCTGGTCCAGAGAAAAATCGGTAAATTGCAAAGGTATATCCCCTAAATCTTAGTAAGGGCAGATTATAGCCTTAATCGCCCTTGCTCAGCTATCCACATCGGTGATTATCTCTGCTTCATGCACGGATTGATGTAGAAAGTGTGCCATTTATGCTCTGTTGATTGTATTTATTTACATTGGTATTACAACCTCTTAATTGTGTCGTTTTTACCGATTGACAGTGGATATGGCAGGATTTTACGTTATCGTGTACTGCATTGAGTTACAGGAGAAATGATTTATGGCTAACGGAACAACCCCTTCGGTAGGTATTGCCTTGGGCAGTGGGGCGGCGAAAGGTTGGGCACATATAGGAGTATTGAATGGTTTAGCTGCCATGGGTATTAAGCCCGATAAAGTGGCTGGATGTTCGGTGGGGGCTTTAGTGGGTGCCGCTTACGCCCATGATCATTTACCCGAGTTAGAAAAATGGGTGCGCGGTTTTTCTAGTTGGGACGTGCTTGGCTTGATGGATATTCGATGGCGTAAGGGCGGGCTTATCGGCGGAGACAAGGTGTTCGATGTGCTGCATGCACGTATAGGAGATGTGAATATTGAGAATCTCAATCGTCCCTTTGCAGCCGTCGCGACTGACTTATACTCTGGTCAGGAAATTTGGTTTACTGAAGGGGATTTACGGCAAGCGGTACGGGCCTCTTGCTCCATGCCGGGGATTTTAGCCCCTGTCAGACAAGGAGAACGCTGGTTAGTCGATGGCGCTGTGGTGAATCCTGTTCCTGTTTCGGTTAGCCGTGCCATGGGCGTTGATGTAGTGATTGCAGTGGATTTATATGGTTATCATTCTGGGCGTATCCAAGTGTTACCCGTGAATATGACCAGCCAAAGGACTGTCCAAGCTGAAATGGATATGCCAGCGCGACAAGAAACGGGCTTTATGGATTTATTTGCCCGTGGCCGAGATTATGTCAGTAACCTAACCGATAAGTTTTCGCTCGGCACTAAATCGAATCCGGGGATGATTGCTGTGATGTCGCAATCTATGGGTATTTTAGAGCAAAGACATAAGCGGGCGCGGTTGATGGGCGATCCACCAGATATTTGTATTGTGCCAGAGGTGGGAAATATCGGCACTATGGAGTTTCACCGTGCTGATGAGGCGATTGCCGCCGGCGAAGCTGCGGTGGAGAAAGTCGCCCACTTGATTGAAGCTGCGCTCTGGAAAGGCTGATGATGCAAAATGTAGAGTCAAAAGCTTTCATATAGATAGCGTTTGATTGCAAGATAAACAAAAGTCGGTATCACTTTCGCGATACCGACTATTTGCTATCTCATATTGAGATGTTTATACCGCTTTGTTGGTGACTTAGGCTAGTTTTACCAACATTTTACCGCGATTCTTACCTTCAAATAGACCGATAAAAGCATCAGGTGCTTGTTCAAGCCCTTGATAAATTGTTTGTTCTGCTTTGACTTTGCCTTCCGCTAACCATTGAGCCATTTTTGCGGTGAACTCAGGATAATGCGCCCAATGTTCGGATACGATAAAACCTTCTAACTTGAGTTTTCGCATTACAATTAGGGCTAAGTTGTCAGGGCCAGGCGTTGGAGTTGTGTTGTTATATTGCGAAATCATACCGCAAACAGCGATACGTCCATGATCTTTCATATTGCTCAGCGCTGCGGCTAAATGCTCGCCACCGACGTTCTCAAAATACACGTCAATTCTTTCTGGGGCGGCTTTTGTCAACGCTTGGGTGAGATTGCCACAAGTCTTGTAATTGATGACCGCATCAACACCATAACTTTTTAATAATTCAGCTTTTTCATCTGAACCGACAGAGGCTATTACACGAGCACCTATTAGTTTACCAATTTGGCAGGCTACGCTACCTACTGCGCCAGAGGCTGCGGAAACGAACAGTGTCTCACCCGCTTTTAAATCTGTAATGCGAGTCAGTCCTGTCCAAGCTGTCATGCCTGGCATGCCGAGTACGCCGAGGAAATGTGAACTATCAAGCGTAGTTAGTGGTAAAGCTGTTAGTCCTGCGGTATCTGTGACTGCGTGTTCACGCCAACCTAGCATGCTGCTGACTTTAGTACCAACCGGGAACTTGGTGTTTTTTGACGCGATAACTTCACCAATCGCACCGCCTTCTAAGACTTGATTTAAGGCGAAGGGCGGAACATAACTCTTGCGTTCAACCATGCGCCCGCGCATGTAAGGGTCAACCGACATCCATAGATTTTTAATCAGCACTTGTCCATCAGCGAGCGGTGCTAACGCTTTATTTACTAAAGTAAAATTCTGTGCTGTAGGCATGCCTTCTGGGCGACTAGCTAGATGGATTTCACGGGTTTCAGTCATACTCTTCATAAAAACTCACCTTTTGTTTGTGCGCAAACGAATGATGTTAACTCTACGTGGCTTTAAGATTGAATGCAAATAGTTTGCGCGCAAACTAGATGAGGTGGGACAGATCGGATAAGATAGCGTTATGTTTAAATGACAGGCGCTTAAACGTGCAGAATTGCTTACCTCAACCTGAGCTAGACGCTACAAAACAGACTCATAGCCAAGCTTCTAGCGATCCACTCTGTTTATCCGATAATGTTTGTTTCGCGTTATATTCTGCGAGCAATGCATTAGTGCGTGCTTATCGGCCTCTACTCGAGGCATATGAGTTAACTTTCCCTCAATATTTAGTGATGCAAACCCTGTGGCGTCAAAACGGCTGCAGCCAAACCCAGCTATCAATGGCGACTAAACTCGATATGGGAACCCTAACGCCAATCGTCAAGCGGTTAGAGTTGAAGGGGTTGATTACGCGATTAGCCTGCGTTGAAGATGAGCGGAAAAAGCTGATCACTCTGACAAGTCAAGGAGAGGGTATCAGGCACGAAGCTCTTGCCTTGAAGCAAACCTTGCTTGATAAAGTGCAGATGGACGCTGAGGCACTCGATTTACTAAGGCGGCAATGTCTTGCCCTTATTGAAGATTTACAGTCCTAGAGATAAATCTACTGGTGCTGTTCGCTACCCGAAAATTCAGGATCTGCACAGATTAATACTTGATTGGCTTAGTTTTTGCTTTAAAACCGTTATTGAGTCTTAGACGCCGAATTTTTGACGATGAATTCTATTTTAAATGCCTTTAATCTTAATCGCAGCAGTGCCAGTATCGCCGATGCCTATGGTGCCAATAGCCAAAAGACGAGCACGGCTAAAACCGATACTACGACAGAAACAAATAAAACGCAGACGGATGCTACCAAACCCGATAACGGTAAAACCGATGAGATAGCGCTGTCGCCAAGGGCGCAACGCGCACAGAAAATTCAATCGATGGCGAAGGATTTTTTTGCCGATGGTCAATTTGGCGTCGCCGATATTCCCGCATTGGTGTCGCGCTTACAAAAAGATGGCATTTTATCGGATGTGCAACTCGAGCGTTTATCGAAAAACGGTATTACAGTGCCGAGCACAACAACGCCGACTAAACAATCGTTGCAAGATTTTTTAGATGATGAAATCAAGTCATTAGCTAAAAAATCACCTAATAATCCTCTTATCAATACCTTAGTTGATGCTAAAAACGTCTTAACCAATATGGATGATGCTCAGTCGCCGGTGCTAGCCCAGAAGGCCACGAAAGTCCTTAGCCAATTGACGGATTATTTGAATTCTGAACCTCCGCTTACGGATGCTCAAAAGCAGCAGTGGCAGGGGCTAAAATCTATGATGCAACTTGCTTCATCTATGGGGGCACATCAATCTGCATCGGGCCAACTCAGTAGTTATCTTGCGCTTGCTAAACGTTAATTCACATCCATAGTGCGTGATAAACACAAATTGTCACGCATTCAACTAGCTGGGTTTAATCAGCAGGTCAAGGCGCAATTTTCAGATAATTGGGCCTAGCTGCAGTTCTTGTTTGTTCTTTTATTTCATCCTAAAAACTATGATCTGGATCATGGACTCCTTACCGTCATTGTAGCCTAATGCTCTACATATTGTGTTTTATGCTTTTAAAATCACTAGATGTAGTGTTAATTTTTAGGCGAGATGGAGAGGAACTGAACAATGCCAGTCGTAATTAAGCGTGATGGTTGCCGCACACCTTTTGATGAAACAAGGATAAGGGATGCAGTGAATGCCGCTGCAAACTCAGTTGGAATAGAGGATGGCGACTATGCAGCGACAGTGGCAGCGTGTATCAGTCAGAGCGTCGCGCCATTAGCTGAAGTCGATATCCACCATCTACAAGATGCGGTTGAGAATTTACTGATGGAAGGGCCGTACAAGTCCCTGGCGCGGGTGTATATCGAATACCGTCACGACAGAGATGTGTGCCGTGAAGCGACCAGTAAACTCAACCTCGAAATCCGTGGTTTAGTTGAGCAAAGCAATGCGGCTTTACTCAATGAAAATGCTAATAAAGATTCAAAAGTCATTCCTACTCAGCGGGATTTACTCGCGGGCATAGTCGCCAAACATTACGCCAAGAGTCATATTTTGCCAAAGGATGTGGTCGCTGCCCATGAAGCGGGCGAGATCCATTACCACGACCTAGATTACTCTCCGTTTTTCCCGATGTTTAACTGCATGTTGATTGATTTAGCTGGCATGTTGACCCACGGCTTTAAAATGGGTAATGCCGAAATTGAAACCCCTAAGTCTATTTCAACAGCGACAGCGGTGACCGCGCAGATTATTGCCCAAGTGGCGAGTCATATCTATGGCGGAACTACTATCAACCGTATCGATGAAGTGTTAGCGCCATTTGTCGCTAAGAGCTACGACAAGCATTACCAAATTGCCCTGAATTGGAAGATTACCGACGCCAAAGCCTTTGCCACGGCGCAAACTGAAAAAGAATGTCACGATGCATTCCAGTCTTTGGAATATGAGGTCAATACTTTACACACCGCCAATGGCCAAACACCGTTCGTGACCTTTGGGTTTGGTTTAGGTACGTCGTGGGAATCACGCTTAATTCAGCAATCTATGCTCAAAGTGCGGATGGCGGGATTGGGTAAAAATCGCAAGACGGCAGTATTCCCTAAGCTAGTGTTTGCGATTCGCGATGGTATTAATCATAAAGCGGGCGATTGCAATTACGATGTAAAACAGATGGCGCTCAAATGCGCGACAATGCGCATGTATCCCGACATTCTCAACTACGAGCAAGTCGAGAAAGTGACCGGTTCATTTAAAACCCCAATGGGCTGCCGTAGCTTTTTAGGCACCTATGAAGAAAATGGCGAGCTTGTGCATGAAGGGCGCAATAATTTGGGAGTGGTCAGTTTAAACCTGCCGCGGATTGCCTTAGAAGCCAATGGCGATGAAGCTGAATTTTATCGCATTTTAGATGACAGATTAGTATTAGCTCGTAAAGCACTGGATACCCGTATTGAGCGACTGAACGGTGTTAAAGCCCGCGTGGCACCTATCCTCTATATGGAAGGCGCCTGTGGTGTACGCTTGCGCGCTGATGATGATGTGGCGCAAATCTTTAAAAATGGCCGTGCGTCGATTTCACTCGGTTACATTGGACTGCATGAAACCATGAATGCACTCTATGGCCCCCAAACCCATGTATTTGATGATACACAATTGAGGGAAAAAGCCGTCGCTATTGTAGCCTATCTTAAAGCGGCCACGGATGCATGGAAGGCCGAAACAGGTTATGGCTTTAGTCTGTATAGCACGCCAAGTGAGAGTCTCTGCAGCCGTTTTTGTAAACTGGATGCGAAGCAATTTGGGCTAGTCACAGGGGTGACGGACAAGGGCTATTACACTAATAGTTTCCACCTCGATGTGGAAAAAAGTGTTAACCCTTACGATAAAATTGATTTTGAACAGCCATATCCCGCTATCGCGAACGGCGGCTTTATTTGTTATGGCGAATATCCCAATATGCAGCATAACCTCGAAGCGCTGGAAAACGTCTGGGATTATAGCTACAGCCGCGTGCCTTACTATGGCACTAACACGCCAATTGATGAATGCTACGACTGTGGCTTTACCGGTGAATTTAGTTGTACCAGTAAAGGGTTCACTTGCCCTAAGTGTGGCAATCATGAGCCTAGTCGGGTTTCTGTGACGCGCCGTGTGTGCGGTTACTTAGGCAGTCCTGATGCGCGGCCCTTTAATTATGGCAAGCAAGAAGAAGTAAAACGCAGGATCAAACACTTGTAACACTATTACCTTATTCTGCCTGTTAGACTTATTCCGTGGCATCAAATAGTGCCACGGGATGAGTGTCAGTGTTAAAAGATGAAATGCACTATGAGTGACCATCAATGAATTACCATCAATATTTCCCTATCGATGTGGTCAATGGCCCAGGTACCCGTGCGACCTTGTTTGTCTCTGGCTGTGAGCACCAGTGCCGCGGTTGTTACAACCAAAGCACGTGGGATCCCCGTTCTGGGCATGTGTTTGATAGGACGATGGAAGATAGGATTATTGCCGATCTCAATGATCAGCGGATTGTGCGCCGTGGTTTATCGCTTTCGGGCGGAGATCCTTTATTGCCTGTCAATCTCAGTGCCATTTTGACGCTCGTCAAACGAGTCAAGGCTGAGTGTAAGGGGAAGGATATTTGGCTGTGGACAGGTTATGTGCTCGATGAGTTGAGTGATGAACAGCGCGCCGTGTTGGCTTATATTGATGTGCTGGTGGACGGAAAATTTGAACAAAGTCTTGCCGATCCGAGTCTTGTCTTTCGCGGTAGCAGCAATCAGATCATTCGTTTGTTATAAAAGCGGTAACGAGGATCTGTAACTTGCTGCTATAATCTCAGGCCTTGACACAGACGCTAGCATAATCAGGCTAAGATTTTACTGTGGCTAACTTAGGTAATTTAAGGTAACAGAATGAATTTAAAGCAAGAACTGCAGCAGCTTAACGATAAATTAGATAAATTTCGTCGTAAACTTGCTGCGGCTGAACAAAGAGGCGATGACGTCATTATTGCCCAGTTCAAACGCGAAATCGCTGCGGTCACTAAGCAAATCGGCAGTGTGAAAGGGCAACAAACCCGCTTATTGAATAAGCAAGGGTCAGATATTAAAGGTTTGCCTTTCCATCGTGCTTTGACAAAAGCGGAACAAGCAGACATGGGCAAACTGAAAAAGTCTGTCAAAGGGCTTGTGGTAATCCACCCTATGACGGCTATCGGCCGTGAAATGGGGCTAACGGAAGTTACTGGATACGCTCCCGCAAAATTTTAATGTGGGATAGGATGTCACTGGCACGGGATCGAGTGTCGATCACGTGTTTGTGCTCCTTGTATTTAATGCACTGCTTCGTTTTAATCCATTCCTTCGTGCTGCCCATCGAAAAGACATTCATGTTTGGTTTAGTTGATTAAAACACTAAAGTATTTCTGGATTGTTCGAAAACACTTTAGAATGGTGCGCTTAGTTGGCTAAGTGCCTAATCCTCGTTTTGTTTCTAGGGATCTTATTCGTCTCATGGAATGAGAGTTGTCGTTAAGGTTAAGTATGTCGATAAAATATGTCGCGACGTCAAAGTTACCCACTCCTTGGGGCGTGTTTGCCATGCATGGTTTTGAAGATACCGAATCAGGTAAAGAGCATGTTGCGCTCACATTCGGTACGCTCAGTGCGGATGAACCTGTGTTGGGCCGTATTCATTCCGAGTGTTTAACCGGCGATGCTTTATTTAGCTTGCGTTGTGACTGTGGTTTTCAGTTACAAGCTGCCATGCAAAATATTGCGGAAACGGGCAGTGGCTTTATCCTCTATTTACGCCAAGAAGGCCGTGGCATTGGTTTGCTGAATAAAATTCGCGCCTATGAGCTGCAAGATAAAGGCGCCAACACGGTTGAAGCCAACGAGCAACTCGGTTTCGAAGCGGATATGCGTAAATACGACATGATCAAGCCTATGCTGGAACAGATAGGGGTGAAGCATGTGCGTTTGATGACCAATAATCCGCGTAAAGTGAAAGCGATGAAGGAGTTTGGCATCGAAGTGGTTGAGCGCGTACCGCTGCAAGTTGGTAAAAATCGTTATAACGAAGCGTACTTAAAAACTAAATCCACTGAGCTTGGACACATGATGTCTGAATATCATTTTATGGATGAAAATAAGTAGTTTTGTCATCATGATGAGTCGACCGATTGAGTTAAAAATGAGGAAGGTTTAAGTCAATTGAGCCATTGTTTCAGTCGGTTGCTATTAAGCTTGTCGCTAATGTGCTTGGCATTACTGAGCGTTATTCCTACCACCTTTGCCGATAGTGTCTCTGCTACAAATACATTTATATCTGCATCTCAAGCGGATTATTCCGACTTTTCTATCAATCATGCACCTAATAATGCTAATGGTAGTAATCCGATAGAAACTAGCACTAATCCAAATTCTGTTTACGCCTTTGGTAGTTATCTTGGCACTGGCGTTTACCGCGCTGCAAACCAAAATGCCACCGTCGTTAGTATTCCGTTAACTTTTGATTTGAAGAAAGATAGCGGTAGCCAAACTTGGTTACGGTTACCTATCTCCTTTGGCTTTTTTGATTATTTAGCCAAAGATATCACTGAAGGCGAGTTACCGTCGTCGATAGGCACTATGACAGTTACCCCAGGTTTTGAGCATCATTGGCAGGCGAGCGAAAATACTCGAATGGAAGGGTATTTAGATATCGGTTTTGGCACTAACTTCGATAAAAACGATAACGTTGCTATTATCGCCTCAGGGATCAGTAGCTTGTATGACTTTACCTTAGCAGGGCAGGATGCTGTGTGGGTATCGAGATTACGCTTTGCTGGGTACAGTGAGCACTATGGTAAGTTTTCGGATCAATTTGCAGTACTACAAACAGGTGTTGATTTAGGGTTAGCACCACGCTGGCAATGGTGGGATCTGCAGGTGCAACCAAGGATCTTTGCCGTGGGTTATTGGTATTTCAATGAACTCAGATTTATCAGCGAGATAGAGCAAGATACTATTGTTTCTGGCAGCTATGAGGCAGGCTTCTCCCTTGCCTTTTCTAAGCCGTTAGGCGGTGAATTATTGAGTGTTGATCGCATCGGATTTAGTTATCGTCGTGGCGATGGGCTCAATGTTTGGCGTTTAATGTTTAGCTTTCCTATCTAGGTTATCATCCATTACGGGCTGTATTACAAAGACTATTGGTAAGTTATCTTGTCTAAGCTGACTTTTGCGCGTCGCGCATCTTCTTATCAGTCAAGGTTGCTATTTGACTACTTAGCTGCATTATCTGTTCTTGGATTAACTTACGTTGTTGCTCCGCAACCTCAGAGTCATCTCCTTTAAGTTTGGCCAGCATTTTTTGTAGTGCTTTGATCTGCTCTTTTATTTTCTGGATCTGTTGGTCGATTAACGTCATGGGCTCTTCTGACGCATCATTTTCTATTCCATCTTTTTTGGCTGCAGCATTGTCTCTTAAAGGGGCACCTACATCTGCGGACAATGCGGCGCGGCCGGCTGAAGAAATGGAGACTGTGTCTTGAGTATCCTGCGCATCTGCTGTCGATTCATTAGTCGCCGTTTTTGTTGTGGCAGGAGTTGCTGCGATATATGCGCTCGATACCGGAGTGAAAGTTGAGCCGATTGTGGCACTGTTTATTCCATTAATGCTCATTCCATACTCCATTAGATGCAAACTGTGTTGATACTCAAATCGCTATCGGCCATTAATTGGAAAACTGAAGCTAATTTTTGGCTTATTTGGCAAAAAGCGCGATAGAGCTGATGATAATACAGCCCTTAAGTGAGGGCTGTTCACGTTTTATGGCTGCAGAGGGCGAAGATTAACTGTTACCCCAAATATGGCTATTTACTTTGTCATCTGTGTTAGGTTTATCGCTTTTAGCTGACTTGTCAGGGGGAGTTTGATTGGTTTTCTTCGTCGCAATTTTTGCCGCAGGCTTCTTAGCCGTTTGACTAGAGTCTACTTTGGGTGGCGGCAAGGGTAATTTATTGGCTCTTAAATAAAGATATTCGACTTTATCCCGCGCCCACTCTGTTTTTCTCAAAAAACGTAAACTGGATTTGATGCTGGGATCGTGGGTAAAACAACGGATATTAATTCTTTCACCTAATTCTTCCCAGCCGTATTTCTCGACTAAATAAGTGATGATCGTTTCCAGTTTAATGCCGTGGAGCGGGTTATTCGATTGATTCATATTATGCATGTTGCAATGTGCTATGGCGGGAGTATAGCAGTTTTGTATGCCTGATACAGTGTGGAATGGTATCGAGTCAAGCTTGAATTCCTTGCTAGCTCAAACCTGTGATAGCTGTTATTGGTGGAGCAGTATGATCAAAACAGGCGCAATAAAGCGCCTGTTTTAGTTTGGTCATTTGGACTGTTTGACTAGTCTTTGACTGTCTCTTTAAGCTCAGTTTCAACCGGTAAATCAATTTCGCCTTTACCTTTGGTTTTCACAATCAAGAGTGCTGTAATCACTAAGGTTGTGACTATGCCCGCTATGGTTGATACCGTCATAGGTAAACCGGCACCTAAGGTTGACGAGTTCAGTAGGAAGGTGATAACCACAGTGGTCATAAACATCGCTGGAATTGTCGCAATCCAATGTAGTTTGTTATGTCGTAGCAGGTAAGCCGAAGCCGTCCACAGCATTAATACTGCAGTGGCTTGGTTTGCTACACCGAAGTAGCGCCAAATCACACCAAAGTCCACTTGGGTCAATATGCCGCCGATAACAAACAGTGGGAGAGCTAACACTAAGCGCTTTGGTAGTGAGATTTGTGGCATATTGAAAAATTCAGCCAGAATCAAACGCGCTGAACGAAAAGCCGTATCGCCTGAGGTAATCGGCAGAATAATCACTCCTAGGATAGCCATAAAGCCACCAATAGCGCCTAACAGACCGGTAGAGGCCTCATAGACGACGTTGGCAGGGTTACCTGACATACCCGCACTTAACCCTTCTACTCCGCCAAAGTAAGACAACGCGATGGCACACCAAAGCAATGCGATAATGCCTTCGCCAATCATGGCGCCAAAGAAGACGAAGCGACCATTCGTCTCGTTTTCAACGCAACGGGCCATTAACGGTGATTGAGTCGCATGGAAACCCGATACCGCGCCACAGGCAATAGTGATGAATAGGGCAGGCCAAAGTGGCATGTCGTTCGGATTTAAGTTTTGGAAGAAATCGCCCGCTTGTACGTTAGGCAGTAAGGTTTGCTCGCTTGATAGCATAATTGCGAAAGCTAAACCAAACGACATGAAGAACAATAAAGCGCCAAAGAAGGGGTACAGACGACCGATAATTTTATCGACAGGTACCACAGTTGCAATCAGGTAATAGACGAAGATTATACCAACGAAGATACTGACATCCCAACCAGTAAGCTTGCCAAGTAAGCCAGCAGGCGCAGAGATAAATACCACACCGACGAGCAGTAACAGCACAATAGCAAACACGTTCATGAAGTGTTTGGCGCTCTTACCTAAATACTTACCCGCAAGGTTTGGCACGGATTGACCGCCATTGCGCACTGACAACATACCGGAGAAGTAGTCATGTACTGCACCTGCAAAGATACAGCCAACCACAATCCACAACATGGCTGCAGGACCATAGAGTGCACCTAAGATAGGACCAAAAATTGGGCCTACGCCTGCAATGTTTAATAATTGAATTAGATAGACTTTGCCTTTAGACATAGGCACAAAGTCGACGCCATCAGTTTGACTGAAAGCGGGTGTTTGACGATTAGCGTTAATGCCGAAGACTTTCTCGACAAAGGCGCCGTAGATAAAGTAGCCGCCGATCAGTAGACCGACACAGAGTAGGAACCACATCATTTTTGTTATCTCCCCATTTGAGTTCTGGCGAGTGTAAACAAGTTGTTGATATAAAACTTTGTAATCTCAATGAGTGGTCGAAAATGCAGTGTGAGCGGCAATAGGTGAGCTTAAGTGGTTACCATTGTATGTTAACGGTGAGTGTTGTTGGCTATCTTATGGCTAAAAATACGTCGCTAAGATGACTTTTGGATTGTGTTTATTGAAAGCCAAATAGCTGTTTAAGGCTTTTAAGATAGCGGCGTGATACGGGTACTTTATCGCCTAAATGAGTGGTGACTTCAGCCCCTGTATCTAACAGCTCAATTTCAGCAATCGCCTTAGGTGAAATCAAATACTGCCGATGGCAGCGCACCAGTGGGGTTTTTTCTTCGAACACTTTCAAGGTCAACTGGGTATGGACTTTGCCTTTCGTGCTGGCCACATGGATGCCGCTTAAGTCACTGAACACATATTCCACATCTTGGATTGCAATGACTTTGAGTTTATTGCCGCTGTAGCAGGGAATATGTTCAAGACTCTTTGGGGTAATGGAGTCCATAGCCTGAGGCGTTAGATTTTTACGCACACGAGTGAGGGTTTTACTGAGTCTGTCGGCATCTATGGGTTTGAGTAAATAATCGAAGGCATGATTGTCGAAGGCTTTGACGGCAAATTCGTCGTAGGCGGTGACAAACACGATTTTCGGCATGTCATCGGGGTCGAGCATTGCAATAAGTTCCATGCCCGAAATGCGTGGCATTTGGATATCAAGAAAGATTAACTGAGGTTTTTCTTTGGTTATGCTCTGTAATGCCTCAATAGCATTGGCGCATTGACCGACGATTTGGATGTCGTGTTCTTGCCCCAAAAGGTCAGCTAATTCTTCACGAGCAAACAGCTCATCATCGACAATTAAACAAGTGATCACGTGCGGTTATCCATATTTGATGTTTCAGGGCTTTCTATGGGCAATCTTATGGTGACACGAGTCAATTGATCGGGCTCGCACTCCACTGTCACGCCGTATTGTTCGCCAAAAATATTTTGAATTCGCTTATGCACTAAGTTCATCCCTAGGCCTTCTGATCCCTCAATGGGCTGATACAACCCTGCATTGTCTGTGACTTCTAGCTCCAACACATCATTTTCGAGCTTGCCTGTCACTTTAATCTGCCCTTGCTCAATCATGTGCGAAGTGCCGTGCTTTACGGCATTCTCAATAATTGGCTGCAGGGTAAAGGCGGGGACTTTACAGTGGTAGAGTGATTCAGGTATCGCGATACTGACTTGTAATTTATCAATAAAACGCGCTTTTTCAATGGTGAGATAGGACGCTATGTGATCTAGCTCATCCCCAAGCGTCACTAAGCCTGTCGTTCGCTTTAAATTGATCCGTAAAAATTGCGATAACTGCTGCAGTAGTTGCTTAGACATATCAGGATCACGTTTGATAATCGCGCTAATGGTATTCAGTGCATTAAATAAAAAGTGCGGATTGACCTGAGCCTGTAGCAATTTAAGTTCGGCTTGAGTCAGTAGATTTTGCTGTTGCTCAAAACGCCCATAAAGAATTTGGTTCGATAACAGGCGGGCAATACCTTCACCTAAAGTACGGTTGATATTCAAAAAAAGTTTATTCTTAGGCTCATAGAGTTTAATCGTGCCAATGACTTCGGTATCACTGCGCAGCGGGATCACTAGACTTGACCCTAGACGGCAATGAGAAGAAATAGAGCATGCATAGGGCGTTTCAACGCCATCGGCGAACATGACCTTATTTTGATTGATGGCTTCTAAGGTTATTTTGGACGAAATCGGTGTACCAGGGAGATGGTGATCGGCGCCTATGCCAATAAAGGCTAACAGTTTTTCCCTGTCCGTGATGGCCACTGCACCCACATTGGTTTCTTCGATGACGATTTGGGCGACGTGACTACTACTTTCTTCGTTAAATCCTTTGGATAGTAATCCGACACTGCGTTCGGCAATTTTTAATGCTTTAGTCGAAAAGCTCGATGAGAGTTTATCAAACATGGTTTTTTGGTCACGGATCATGCTCATAAAGAGTGCTGCTCCCACGGAATTGACTAATAACATGGGCGGCGCGATTTGACGTACCAATTCCCATGCATCATCGAAGGGGCGTGCGACCAAAAGTATGATGCTCATTTGCATCATTTCAGCATAAAAAGTCACTAGGCAAACGAGTAATGGATTGTAGATGAGCTCACTTTTATCTGCGCGTCTTAAGTAGAAGCTTATCATCCCAGCGGATAAGCCTTCTAAGGTGGTGGAGATGGCGCAGGCTATATCAGTAAAGCCGCCCATACTGTAGCGGTGTAGCCCACCAGTTAGTCCCACCAGAAAACCAGTAACGGGTCCTCCTAATAATCCGCCCAAAACTGCGCCCATAGCACGAGTGTTGGCAATCGCTCCCGAGGTTTGCTCACCAAAATAAGTGGCCATGATGCAGAAACTCGAAAAAATCAGATACATAAAAATCTTATGTGGCAGACGAGGAGACGTTTCGGCAAACAGTTTAAACAGTGGTGTTTTACTGACTAAGTAAACGATCACTAAGTACAGCGACATCTGTTGGGTCAGTAATAGGATCAAAGACATAATGGCTCACATTATCGTCACAGATGTCGGCGCAGTCGTCCCTATTTGAAAGTTTGTGCGCGAGATCAGGGTTCGAATTTAACCGTTAGGATATAAAGAACAATAATATTGCATCTTTAGGAGGGCATATGTCCAATTCTGTTCACGGTCATGATGTTATGGCGCTGATGGTAGCTCAAGGGGCCGCTATTATAAAGCCTGAATTAATTTCCATGATGGAGCAAAAGTTTGGCTCGGCGGCTCGATACCATACTTGTAGTTCAACTGATTTGAGTGCCGAAGCGTTAATTCAGTTACTCATAGCTAAAGGTAAGTTTTACGAAACGTCCCAAGGTATTCAACTTGTGGCTGGGCGAAGGTGTGAGCATTAATACCCATCGTATTAACTATCTGTTTATTCAGCGGGAATTTAACTCGCTTTAGACAAGGCGAAGGCTTGAAGGCATAGCGGTGCTCTGTCCAAAGCATTAAACGCTGTATAAGCGTGTTGCCATGCAGTGAATATCAGCCGCCCTTCTGGAGCCACACAGGCATTGTTGCATTGACTTAAAAGGGAATAACCATTTCTGCGTCAATGCGTCAATGCGTCAATGCGTCAATGCGTCAATGCGCCTTGGATTGAGATGCCAGTGAGGCTCTGAACTGACTAACTATTTAATATGATTGGTATAATACACAGTGACAATAGCGTGTACTCATTTTATTTCGTTGATTAGTTTTAGTCACATAGACGTGTAATCGTTTTGTTGAAGCTCAGGTTTCATCGTGGCGCTTATTTGCAATTTGCTCCTGCTGTGCGGGGGTGAGTTGGGTAAATTCATTGATCAAAATACGCAGTAATCGAGATTTTGCAATATTGGTGGATTTCGATAGGGCGTCAAGCTGGGAAATGCTGTTTTCAGTGAGGGTAAAGGTCGCGTGGCGATAAATCTTAGTCGATTTTTTATCTAAGCCCTTAACTATGGTGTGTGTTGTGGGCGCAGCTAATAAACTCGCCTTACCTAAGGCGTAGTTATTGGCATCTTCAATGAAATCATCGACAGAAACCGGCTTGATGATTTGCTTAGGTTTCTTACGTTTAAGATCAGTTAAGCTCATAGCTATTTTCTGGTGGCATTGCGAATAACTCATCCGCTATGGCGCGGATCTCATCGGCTGCTTTCCCATCGGGTTCTATTTCGACGACTGAAGAGCCTCTTTCTTCACTGTCATCATAAATATTTCGGCAAAATGTAACTGAATTTAGCACTCTTAGTCCAAAGGATTGCACCACATCTTTGGCTTCTAAAATGCGTTTAAACTGTGTAGGAAGCGCTGGACATTGGGTTAGCACTATAGTCGCGATCATTTTAGGATTCACCATCTTACACGTACTTAGCATGTCTTCCATGTGGGGTAATGTTTTGAGATCGCGTCTTTTGGGTCTGAGGGGGATCACAACATAAGTCGCTACCGACATAGCTGCGCGCATGGCTAAGTTATCTTGGCCACCACAATCTACAATTACGTAGTCAAAACGCTCATTGAGGCTGAGTAAATCATTACGAATCTTGCCGTAAAGTTGGATGCAATTAATACTTGGGAGGCTTGGATCATTATTTCTGGCTTGGATCCAATCTGAAGTCGTGCGTTGGGGATCACAATCGACCATGAGGACGTTTGCCTGAAATTTTTGCTTAATATAAACGGCAAGATTTTGAGCGAGACAACTTTTTCCGCTACCACCTTTTTCACCACCTACCAGCAAGATCATACTGACGCCCCTTAATGAATTGTTCAATTCATTGAGTGTAGAACAGAGCCATTAAAGCTGCGAAATTTAAGTTAAATTAAAGCAGTTGCATAGCAATATGGTAGCTTTGGTCATGGCATCTCGCGCAACGGCAGACTTGTCCTTTAACTGTATTTTGTTGGGATGAATTGGGATTAAAGGTCACTTCGATGAGTTCGCCCAGTGCAAACGGATTTTTATAATCGAATAAAATGCCGCGTCTTGCTAAGTCGATACACACACCTTCATCTGTTTGCTTCATGCCTTGAGTGTCGATCCAATTCAAGACCACGCGCTCTGCTTCCATGTCGACTCGCAGCGATGTGCGTTTTTCTTCAAAACCACTAGTATGGTCACCCATAACTCAATTGCCCCGTAAATTATTGATCTCAGTAAAACTAGCATAATTGCTTTTTGGCAGAATACCAATGTGAAAGCTAGGTCTTTGATAATAGTTTTAAAACGAGAAAAGCAGGTGCCATTGATTTAGGTTTCAATAGCACCAACTCAGGTATTTGATTAATTGTCGTATTCTTGATTTTTTGGATAAGGCATTTTTAATTGGCCCCAACGAATCACAATCACGGTTGCTGCTAAAATTAGCGTCGATAATGATATTGCTGCGATACGCCAGTCTTCCATGCTCTTCATATCTAAGATTAGGTAACGGGCCAAGGCGACAATCGCAATATAAAGCGGCATACGTACTGGTAACTTACCGGATTCATAGTAGTTAGCCACCATGGCTAACACTTCTAAGAAAATAAATAACAAGAGTAAATCGGCCAGTGCGACCATACGTACAGAGATGATATGCACAATTTCTTGGCCTATTGCGACAACGGTGGCAATGGCAATAATAAATAGGACTAAGTGTTCAACGGCTTTAAGGCTTTTAGAACCATATTGATGATAAAAAGGCATGGATATTCCCTACTTGATGTTTTTATAAATAGTAACAGCAAAAATCTGTTTTTAGGGAAAAGCTAGGCGCCGCTGTGTGATTTAATTCACAGATATGTACGATCTTAAATTCGGCGCAAAGTGGAGTTAACGTGCTTGTATGTAGAAGGTGATTTATATGATGAACAAAAGGGAAGCGAGAGCGAATGTGTTAATCCGCTTATGCTGTTACCTCGACTAAATCGTTGTACCAACATAAGCGGTTTGAATATAAAAGATTATTTATTCTTGCGTTTCTGCCACTTAAACATAATTGAATATTTCCACAGATTATTAATCAGCAAATAACCGACAGCGGAAAAAACCACTCCTAGCACGAGACACCCGAGTAAGAATGCCGGACCTATGGTCGCAAGCGATGCTTCAATCCATTGCCAACTTGCTTCGAAGGCAAAATCTTGCGGAGCATGGCCGAGTATTTTAGCACCGAGCAAATACGCCCCATAAAACATCACTGGCATAGTTAAGGGATTGGTTATCCATACTAATGCAACTGAAACGGGAATATTAACGTTAAATAGAATGGCAAAAGCCGCTGCAACAACCATCTGAAATGGCATGGGGATCCAAGCGACAAATAACCCTACGGCAAATGCGCCTGGGGCGGATTTTCGATTAAGTGCCCATAGATTGGGATTGTGTAACAAGCGTCCGAACATGCGTAAGTGTTTATGCTCACGCAAGGTTTCAGGCTTAGGCATAAATCTTTTAATTAATTTTTTTGGCATATGCTGAAATTGCTGTCTTAACTTAATTCACTATGAATCGATTCATGTTTGGCTTTAGTGCCATCTTATTATCAGCGATGTTATGGCCTTCGCTGCCGCCAGTCAGTTACATACCCTACTTTGTTGTTGGGGCGTTAATCTTACACCGAAAAATCCCTGTCTGTGCAGGTGGGCTCTTTGCGGTAGCATGGCTAACTGGTTTTTGCTTAGGATTATCTAGGCAGGATTTGCCAGTGTTACAACAACCTATACAGGTAAGGGGCGAAATCATATCACTAGTTAGTCGAAACAGCGACTGGCTAAGTTTGGATATATCGCTCATTAAACCAAATTTAATCTTAGGGCCAAACGCAAAATTGCGACTCACGTGGAAAGATCCGCCAGAAGTCGATGTGGGTCAGGTTTGGCTGTTTACGTTGACACCTAAGAGCATTGCTAGCGTGCTAAATCAAGGCGGCTACAACGAACAAAAACAATTAATCAGTCAACATGTTGTCGGTAAAGGACGAGTGATTGAGGCGCAGTTACTTGCGGTTTCGCCTTCATTACGTAATGACCTCATAAGCGCATTGACACCTGAATTAGCCTCTTTACCTCAAGGTGACATTTTACTTGCCTTGCTTTTGGGGGATAAGCATTTGATCTCACAAGCTCGTTGGCAAGCACTAAGGCAGACAGGCACTGGCCATTTAGTGGCGATTTCCGGTTTGCACCTCTCCGTTGTCGCGGCATGGGTATACGCTTGCCTTTTGTTTGGATTGAGTCGTTTGGTGTCACATCAGAGTCGACGTAATATGACTTTTGCGTTAGTCGCGGCAGGTATAGGCGCCGCATTTTATGCCTATCTTGCAGGCTTTGGTGTGTCGACTCAGCGTGCACTCGTGATGATTTTACTGTTAATGCTACTGAGTTTATTAAAGCGATTTTCTACTGCGTGGGAGCGCTTGCTGTTTGCATTGTTTGTCGTATTGTTACTCGACCCGCTTGCTTGTTTAAGTGCGGGATTTTGGCTGTCGTTTTGTGCTTTAGGGGTGATTTTATATACCTTAGTCATCCAGCCCAAAGAGTTTACGGCTGTGTCGACTCGAAGGACGCGTGTAGGCGCGGGGCTTTTGCAATTTTGGGCCATCCAGTGGCGCTTGAGCCTTGGGCTTGGATTACTGCAAGGAGCACTCTTTGGTGGTGTGAGTTTACACAGCTTGTGGATGAATATCCTAGCTGTGCCATGGTTTAGTTTTGTTGTTATCCCATTAGCTATGGCGGGATTTATATGCTGGTGGGTTGGTACTGCGTTTGGGTTCTCTTGGTTGGGACTGCTTCGCCTAAGTGATTGGAGTTTATCACCCTATTCGCAGTTGCTAGACATAAGCCAGCAATTGCCAGCCCATTGGTTAGCGCTTTCAGATACGATATTAGCCTTGGGGTTATCCGCGCTCATCGGTGGTGTGTTATGGCGCTATGTGCCTAAAAATAAAAATTATACTTCTTGGTTAAGCCTGCTGAGTTTACTGTTTATTCCCGCTTTGCTTTTCTGTATTACGCTGTGGTCACCCTTTCAAAATAATCGATGGGCTATGCATTTACTGGATGTGGGCCAAGGTTTAGCTGTGGTTATTGAAAAGAATGGTAGAGGGCTGGTCTACGACACTGGTGCCGCCTTTGGTGATGACTTCAGTTATGCGGAGCGGGTGATATTACCTTTCCTAAAAGCCAAAGGCATTCAAGATATTGATTATATTGTTATCAGCCATAGCGATAACGATCATGCAGGTGGTGCCCCTGTTTTGATTGAGGCTTACCCTAAGGCTTTAGTGATCACAGACGTGGCTGGCTTTAGCGGCCAAGATTGCCGCCCAAGGCAGATTCAATGGCAAGGGCTGAGCTTGAATTTGCTTTCTCCGCCTCAAGCGTTAGTGGGTAATAATGGTTCCTGTGTTATACGCATTGATGATGACAGGCAGAGTCTACTGCTTACGGGGGATATCGAAAAGCAAATCGAAACTTCGCTATTAAGTCGTGCCCTAAGTGGTGAGTATGAGTTACAAAGTGAAGTGCTCGTTGCGCCCCACCACGGCAGTAAAACCTCGTCAACAGAAGCCTTTATTGATGCTGTTGCCCCCAAGTTAGTTTTGTTTCCTGCTGGTTTTGCTAATCGCTGGGGGTTTCCAAAATCCACAGTGGTTGAACGGTATCAGCAACGGGAGATTATGGGCCTAACTACAGGTATAGAAGGGCAAATTAGTGTGATTTTTCAGCAGTCTGAGCGAGAGGTTAAGACCTATCGTGGTGATTTAGCGCCATTTTGGTACAACTCTCTGTTTAGATTTGGTGACTTGATTAATCCAGAGTAGAATGCCTACTTTGCCATAATTTAGTGTTATCAATGACAACATCTCCTAAAGACGAAATGTGGACAGTTTTCAAACGATTACTGGGCTATATAAAACAGATGAAAGGCATGTTTATGCTTTCAGTTGCGGGATTAATTATTTATGGTCTCGTCGATGCCGCCTTTATCGCTTTCATCGGCCCCTTTATTGATAAGGGTTTCTCCGGCGGCGCACCTGCTGCGGTGACCAACGGCATCGCATTGCCAACCAGTGAAGGTTTCCACGCAAACAACGACGTGCTTATGATGGCGCCGCTTGTGGTTATCGTTATGTTTTCCCTACGTGGCTTTGCTAACTTTGTTTCGACTTACGGCATTTCATATATGAGTGCACGTTTGATCATGGACATGCGTCAGCAAGTGTTTGAGCATTATCTGAGCCTGCCTGTCAGTTATATGGATAAGGAAAATACCGGTAACTTGATCTCAAAAGTGACTTTTGATACTGAGCAAATCGCTCGAGCATCGGGAAGTGCTTTGATTTCCATCGTCCGCGATAGTGTGACTGTGTTTGGTATGCTGGTGCTGATGTTCTATAACTCTTGGAAACTATCCCTCTGTATTCTTGTGATTGGTCCTATCATGGGCATGGTCATTGCGGTGGTTAGTCGTCGTTTCCGCAAGGTCTCTAAGCAAATTCAAACAGCCATGGGCGGGGTGAGTGCGACTACGGAGCAAATGATTAAAGGCCATAAAAACGTATTGGCCTTTGGTGGACAGGAAACCGAAGCCACTCGTTTTGCTAAAGTAAACGATCAAAACCGCCATCAAAATATGAAGTTAGCTGTGGCACAAGCCATTAGTCAGCCTCTGATCATGATTATCGGCTCATTCGCCTTAGCCTTTGTACTTTATGCGGCAAGCTTAGACAGCATGAAAGCTGATCTTACCGCGGGTACTTTCGCGACGATTCTTGGCGCTATGATGGCCATGTTACAGCCAATCAAAAACTTAACCCGAGTGAATGCCGAATTTCAACGGGGTATTGCGGCTTGTACCACAGTGTTTGAATTACTGGATACGCTGCCTGAGTCCGATACGGGAACTTATACTGTCGAGCGTGCTAAGGGTCATCTACGTTTTGATAATGTGTGTTTTACCTATGACAGCCAAGATCGTCGTGCACTTGAGAATGTCGATTTTGAAGTCAAACCTGGACAAACCTTAGCCTTAGTTGGACGTTCTGGCTCAGGTAAGTCGACTATTGCGAGTTTAGTGACCCGTTTTTATACGGGCCTTGAATCCGGCGATATTCTGCTTGATGACGTCAGTATCTACGATTACTCGCTAAAATCGCTGCGTAATCAAGTGGCACTAGTATCGCAACAGGTGACCTTGTTCAATGACACGATAGCCAATAACATCGCTTACGCCTACCCAGGTGAAGCCACTCGTGAGCAGATCATCGAAGCTGCGACCTTGGCCTATGCGATGGAGTTTATTGATCAGCTGCCCCAGGGCCTTGATACCCAAGTGGGTGAGAATGGTGTGTTATTGTCCGGTGGTCAAAGGCAGCGGATTGCGATTGCGCGCGCTATGCTACGTGATGCGCCCGTGTTGATCCTCGATGAAGCGACCTCTGCACTGGATACTGAGTCAGAAAAAGCCATTCAAAAAGGGTTAGATAACCTCAGACAAAACCGCACATCTGTAGTGATCGCCCACAGGTTGTCGACCATCGAGAGTGCGGATCAGATTTTAGTAGTCGATCAGGGGCGTATCGTCGAGCGCGGGACGCACCAATCACTATTGGAATTAGATGGCATGTACGCCAAATTATACCAGATGCAATTTGGTAGTTAGATGCAGGCCTTAGTAAATAAAATTTGGTATCAGGGCCATCCACTGCGATGGCTCTTGTTACCTTTATCTGGCTTATTCGCGGTTATCACTTATGTGCGCCGCGCTTTGTTTCACCTCGGAATGAAATCACAAACTGCAATGCCTGTACCTGTCATCGTCGTCGGTAATATTACCGTCGGTGGCAGTGGTAAGACGCCAACTGTGATTTATCTGATTGAATTACTGCGCCAACATGGATTTCACCCCGGTGTGATCAGTCGTGGTTACGGTGTTGATATTCAAGGCGTTAAATCGGTTTGCTTAGGTGCAAGTGCGGCAGAGGTGGGTGATGAACCTGCCATGATAGTGGCGCGTACTCAAGTGCCCATGGTGGTTGGCGCTAAACGGGTCGATGCGGCTAATGCGCTTATTGCTGAGTTTGGTGTCGATGTCATCATCTGTGACGATGGCCTACAGCATTATGCTCTGGCACGCGATATTGAGTTGGTGGTAATTGATGGTCAGCGCGGTTTAGGCAATGGCTTGCTATTGCCAGCAGGTCCATTGCGTGAAGGCGTGTGGCGTCTCGATACCGTGGATTTTATCGTCAGTAATGGCGGCCCAGCGGCAAAAGGGCAGTTCGAAATGCAACTGACACCTATGGCAGTGAAGCCTGTTAAATGTGATGCGATGTCTGGTGAATATACTTTCGATAAGTCTCAGCCGCTCGTTGCGATGGCAGGCATAGGTAATCCAGCGCGTTTCTTTGAATCGTTGCGCGCACAAGGCTATCAACTGGCCTTCTGCCATGGTTTTGATGACCATCAGGCCTACGATAAAACCCAGTTAGGTGATTTAGCCCAAGGCTTGCCACTGTTGATGACAGAAAAAGATGCGGTTAAATGTCGCGATTTTGCACAAGAAAACTGGTGGTATTTGGCGGTCGATGCCAAGCTATCCCCACAATTTGATGAACAGCTGCTCGCACGTCTTCGTGAAGTGGCTGCAGCTAAATAAGGAAACTTCTATGGCATTCGATAAAAAATTGTTAGATATAGTGGCTTGCCCTGTGTGTAAGGGAAAACTTGAGTACGATAAAACGACGCAGCAGTTGATTTGTAAGGCAGATAAACTTGCTTATCCGATCACTGAAGGTATCCCTGTGTTATTGGAAAATCGTGCTGTGCCACTGACCGAATCAGTTTAGTGTGATGTGAATGCGCGTATTGTCTCATACGCGCATGCTTACTTTTTATTCTGCTTATTATCGTTTTCGCTATTTTTAGCCAATTTAAGTTTTTTTGTATTGGTAACTGTGCACGTTTCTTCATTACTTTGAGTTTAGTTAATAGCTCATAAATTTTTGTTTATCAGCATTGGTTGCCCCCTCTTGGCACTCACCGCGGATTTCTCCTCGACCAGGCTCGATAATTCGGCTTAATTCAATATAACCTTCGCGGCAATAACCCGTCATTTCAAGGGTTTTGATTAAACCCAAATCAACCTGTCTCCCCCAAATTTCTAATGAGTCCTGTAGATCTTGCATCGCGCGACGTTGCTCACGGGGATCTTGCATATTACGTATGCGTGCCTCGTGTGGAAAAGGGCGCTCTGTATCATTCATTGTCGATTTTTCATCGACCAGACGAGCTTTGTAGCTGAAGAGTTTAAGGCCATCGTTTTTAATATCCGTCGTTAACTTATCCCGTAATTTTCCGGCGAGTTCACTCGGGTCAATTGGCGCACTGCTGCAGGCGATGAGCGAGAAACAACTTAAGATGGCAAGGTTGAGATATCGAAACGGCATAATCAAATTTAACTCTTAGTTATTAACTGACAGAAGAATACCTTAATATGGCCCTAAAGTTCATGGATTTATGGCATTCTCATTGGCTGAGTACGCGCCGATAGGTGTAATGGATTAAGGATGGGCGAGTAATGTTGGCGTTTTGGTCGAATAAATGGGCGCAAATCGAATGGGATATGGGCCTGACTCAAGGTATATGCCTTATGTTCTTGGCGTTATGGATTTACGCCATATGGCCAAAAGAAGAGTTAGTGCAGCTCCGGCGGGATAAACATCTCCAATTACGTTTGTTGCTGACGTTGGTGGGGATCAATGCACTGTGGTCGTTAAATGCCAGTATTCAAACTGGATTGCATCTGCATTTTCTGGGAATTGTCACTTGTATGCTGATGTTCGGCTGGCGTCTTGCGACCTTAGTGTTGCTATTGCCGAGCGCTTTTTTTAGTCTTTTTATATTAAAGCAGCCCGCTGATTTTGGTGCTTTTAGTTTGTTCGCTATGGCTGTACCGCTGTTTCTGTGTTTTATCCTATACAGTCGCAGTTACCATTTATTTCCTAAGCATATTTTTGTATTCATTTTCGTCAGTGGTTTTATCAATGCGGGCCTCTCAACTGTGTTTCATCAATTGAGTTGGGCGACGTGGTTGTGGTCTGCGGCGGATTACGATTGGAATGTGTTAGTGGACGACTACCTGATGCTAATCCCTTTGCTGGCATTCCCAGAGGCATTGCTTAATGGCATGGCGGTGACGCTATTGGTGGTGTATCAGCCCCAGTGGTTATTTGATTATTCTGACCGTGAATATTTGTGGCGTAAGTAAATGCGATAAAAGAATGTGATAAAACAACGCAATAAAAGAACTGCGCCCGAAACCTCGTCATTCCAACGTAAAGCCCTTTGTAAGGAGCCCATTGAACAGACGATTGAAAAGGTTATTGGACGCACTTATTTGTATATTTGCGCTGACCGTTGCGCCGTGATTTAGGCGAAGCGTTGGTCTAAGTAGTTAATGATTTCTTTTGATTCATATAACCACTGTACTTGACCGTTTTCTTCAATCCGCAGACAAGGCACTTGCTGTTTGCCGCCTTGAGCGATGAGTTCATCTTTATGCGGTGCTTTTTTAGCGTCGTGGGTCACTATGTTGAGTCCTTGGCGACGCATTGCACGGCGGACTTTTACACAAAATGGGCATGCAGGATATTGATACAGGGCTAATGCTTGAGTTTGAGCATCAATTTTTTGTTGCTCAGCCAGTGGACGTTGGCGCTTCTTAGGGCTAAATACGAAGTTTAAAAACAGAATAATCCTGCCTAAAATCCAGCGAATGATAAACATGTTATTGACCTTAATGATAATTTTTGTTGAAGAACATTTGTGCGTCATGGCGCCACAGAAAGCGTGCGGCGAGTCTGGGTTCCAGTCGTTTAAAACTGTGATCTCAGTTGTATAAAGGCCGCAGAGTGTAACCTATGGCACCAAGCACGGCCAACATTTTAGAGTGAATTAACAGATAGATGATTTGATTGTAGAAGAATGGTTTTTTGATTGGTTATGACGCTTAGCCATAAGGTAAAAGCCCGCTAAAGTCGAACTTTAGCGGGCTTAGTTTTATATAAAAAGCAGTTAATTAGCAGAGTTATTGAGCATCAATGGTGAGGCTCACTTGGGCTGCATTCTGGGTTAAACTCACTCGGCTTTCGAGCAAGAAGATCCGCTCTGGAGCAATTTCTTTCACGTCCACAAGGTAAGCTTTAACGGCTTTGGCTCTTTCTTGGGCCAAATTACCCAACATGCCATCGTTAACATTCTGCGCTTTTACCGACAGATTATATAAAGCGATATGCCAGCGGGTGGTGATTTCGTCATCGGAAAGCTGCGCGTCTTTGGCCCTGACTCTTATACACAAGTAGCGCCCTGAACGGAACCTTTCCCGTTTTCCAGGATCTGATCTTCCATGTGACTCCCAACATGGTAACGATCATGCTAACTTCTGCTCTTCATCATGCGGCCGACTGGGCTAAATCTGTGTTCTCTTCGGCGGCACTGGGTGATCCTCGCCGTACCACCCGTCTGGTTAACGTCGCCGCTCAATTGGCAAAATGTTCTCGAAAATCAATAACCATCTCATCAGAGGGCT